>CALQSQ010000049.1 GCA_943333275.1 Akkermansia muciniphila | reverse complement strand
TGGGAGTGGGGTGACTTCCAGGTAGAGGGGGAGGTCGGTGGATTTGGAATCGTTGATGATCTCGGCGGCTTTGAGTTCGGGGTGCTGGCTGGCGGGTTCGACGAGGAGGGTGTAGGGCTGGCCGATGACGGAGGGGAGGTCGGGGAGGGGCTGGCGGTTGAGGGCGGTGTCGTGGAGGACAAGGATGGATTTGTCCTGAAGGACGCCGGCTTCGACTCGATCGACGCGGTAGGTGCGGCTGGTGAGGACGCGGGGGTAGGGGCCATCGGTGGTGGAGGCGGGGAGGGCGGTGATTTCCTCAAGGGTGGCCTGGAGTTTGATGCGGTCGATGGATTTGCGCTGCATGGATTTGCGCTGGGCGGAATCGGCGTGGAGCTGGAGGGTGGCTTCAGGGAGGGCGGTGCTGGCGATGAGGACATTTTCCAGACTGCCGGTCCAGGCTTGTCCGCCGAAGGGCTGCGGGTCGCCGAGTTGGAGGACGCCGGTGTCCCAGCCGGCGAGGGTGGGGATCTCCAGGAGGGTTTCGCTGACGATGGAGCCGTTGACGTAGGTGGTGATTCTGCCCTGGTTGAGGGTGAGGACGAGGTGGGTGGAGCGGTCGTTTTCGATGCGGAAGGCGATGAGCTTGACGGGATGGACGCGGGAGTCTGCGGGGGTGGTGCCGAGGCGCAGGCGCATGACGAGCTGGTTGTCGACGCGATAGAGGCCGAGGGCTTCGGAGCCATCGGCGCGGCGGTAGGAGAGGAGTCGGATGCTGAGGGGCTGGTAGCCGTCGCGGGACTCGGTGAGGAGGAATTCGAGGGTGAAGGCGTGGGAGGCGGCGATAGACTGGGCGATGGCGGCGCTGGTGGTGGGGTCGGTTTCAAAATAGCCGCGGGAAATGTCGAGGTCCCAGAAGCGGCCGAGGTGGGCGGATTGTCTGGGGGTGAGGCGGCAGAGGCGGGTGCCGCCGGGGGTGGGGAGTGGGGTGTCCTTGGAGGCGTTGTTGAAGGCGAACTGGACGGAGTCGGTGGTGGAGGGCCAGGGCGGTGGTGGGGCGGCTTCGCGCTCGGCTGGTTTCTGGGGGAAGCTGGCGAGGGTTTCGATGAAGGAATTTTCGACCCAGACGTCGGGATAAACATCGCCGCGATCATTGTGGGTGACTTGCACGACGCTGAGGAGTTGGGTGGCGGAGGCGCCCATGCGGGCGATGAAGATTTCACCACCGAGGCTGTGGGGGTTGTCTTTGAAGGTGGGGTGATTCGGCGCGATGGGGTAGGGGCCGGTGAAGGCGATGACGCCGGGGTTGTTGCTCCAGCGGGGGTGCCAGATGCGGCCACCGGAGGTGTTGGCGATGATATTCCAGGGCTCGTCCTGCTGCGGGGCGCGGAGGGTGAGCGTGGACTGCTCGGGATCCAGCGTGGAAATGACGTAGCTGTTGTCCGGCGCGAGCATGGGCCAGGAGGCGCTGGCGAGCTTGGTGGCTTTGCCATCGGGGAGGGTGAGGATGCTGGCTTCCGGCGAGGGGAGGAGGCCACTGGCATGGGTGGCATCCCGCGAGAGCTGGAAGCCATCGGCATCCATGGGTGTCTGGGTCCAGATGATTTCGCGGTCGGTGGGATTGGCTCTGGTGAAGCGGACGAGACGCTTGCCCATCAATCCTCCACGTGCGGCCTGGTCGATTTCCTCCAGTGCATAAATCCAGGGAATGGGAACACCGGCTTCCGCCCAGGTGGCTACGGCGACGCCCGGACCGAGGTCGGAAATTTCCCCGCTTTGCCAATTCACGCTGAGGATGTGGGGCTCTGGAAAGCGGTCGGTGAAGACGACCTCGCTGCCATCCGGACTGAGGAGGGGTTTGAAAATATTGCGCAGGCTGGGCAGCAGGGGGCGGGGGCCTTTTCCATCCTTGGAATCCAGTCCGACCAGCAACAAGTCCTGCCCCTGCGCGGCGATGTCAGCGGTGCCGGCAGTGGCACTCTGGGCCCAGACGATCTTGATGCGCCGACCCTGCGTGACGGGATCGAGATCGACGATGTCCGCCTGAGTGGCGGCAGGCGGCGCGGGGCGGTGGCAGGCGGCGAGCGTGCTGAGAAGGAGGAGAGGGACGAGGCGGACGAACATGGGGGAAGGTGCCGAAGGCCGCGGACATTTACAATCGGAAATGGTGACGCCTGATCGCGGTGAATCACCCGTGAAGGATGCGGGCCTTCCGCTAGTTTTCAATAATCACAGGATCGCCGATCTCCATGACGCTAAAGAAGGCGGCGGCCTGATCTTTCGGGAGTCGGACGCAACCGTGGGAGGCCGGCGAGCCACCGCGGACGACGCCGGCGTGGAGGCCGAAATCTTTGCAACTCAGGCGCATGAAGAACGGCATTGGGACCTTGTAAATGCTGCTTTTCCAGTCAGCCTGTTTGTCGGAGATGACATATTTGCCGCTGGGGGTGGTGAAGCCGGTCTTGCCAGAGGAGATGTCGGAGCTGCGGACGACCTCCCCGTCCTTGTAGATGTAGGCGCGCTGTTTGGAGAGGGAGACGATGGCTCTGACATCGCGCTCGGAATCCGGGTCCCGGCCCAGCAGGAGCTGAGCAGCGGGGATGTGGCTCTGCTCGCAGGCGAAATTGACAGGATAGCGTTTCCAGTTTTTGGTCTGCGAGCCACGCTTGGCCCCGTGCTTGAGGAGGAGTCGCATGAGGGGCAGATCGCCGCGGCTGGCGGCGAGCATGAGGGGAGTGAGCAGTTCGTCCTTGGTCATCCATTTGTTGAAATATTCGTCGTCGGTGAGGTCGAGAAACTCCTGTTTGGCTGGCGAGAGGAAAGTGGCGTTGGCATTGGCTCCGGCATTCAGGAAAGCTTCAATGAGGGCGATGGGACCGGTGACCAGCGCGAGGCTGAATGCGGGCTGACCGAACTGGCCGGTGGTGTCGGGCGGGGCTTGGTGATCGAGCAGCCATTGCGTCATTATAAGATCTTTTTTCATGACGGTCTGCACGAGCGGGGGATCGCCGGCGGCGTCGGGATCATTGATCTGGGCACCGTGTTTCACAAGGAGGTCCATGATTTCGAGATCGCGTCCTATGAGCGCGCTTTGGAAATGCGGCTGCGCGGCTGCGCCGTTCTGGAGGAAAAGTTCGAGCAACGGCAGGCAGGGCTGGCTGGCGGCGAGTCCGGTTGCGGAGCCCGCGGTGCCATCGTGATCATCCGGTCGGTAACCGGCCTTGATGAGCAGCTGCGCTATTGCAAGATGCTTGGCGGCGACGGCGTGGCGGAGGGGATTGGGGGAGGTGGCGGCGGATGCGGGGGCTTTGGCTCCGGCGGCGATGAGTTGGGTGAGGATCGTGAGATCGAGGTTGCGAGCGGCGATTTCGAGGAGCGAATTTCCTTCTGGAGTGAGGTGGTTGGGATCAGCCCGCCTGGTGAGAAGCTGCTGCACGGCATCGCTGGCGTTGGCGCTGGTGGCGGTGATCAGGGCGGCGTTGAGGATGGGATCTGCGGGAGGGCAGTTGGCGGTGAGTTTGGCTGCCAGGTCAAAATTCTTCCGAAGGATGGCTTCCGAAATCATGTTTTGAACCGGATGGGCGGATTTGGCCGGGTTGGCGGATTTCTCAAGCAGGGCCATGGCAACGCCGGGGGCCTGGGATTCCACGGCATAGCTGAGCGCGCTGCGCCCGGAGGCATCCAGCGAGTCTATTTCCTGATTCGGCGTAGCGGAGAGCAGCAGGGGGATGGCTCCGGAGTTCGCTTGGACGGACGCGATGAGTGGAGTGGGGGATTGGGGATCAGGAGCGGCCGTGAGATTGACGCCGGCCGTCCGCAACAGTTCCAGCGTGGCCACTTTCCCCAGCCGGGCGGCTTCCACCGCCGATTGGGAGGTAGGCGCGATGCCCTCCTTCTGAAGTGTGCGCCGTGCTTGTTCTGGCGGCGGAGTGCAGGCAGGCAGGACGAGGAGGATTGAGAGCCAGATGGCAATCCTCGGCTTGAGCGGCGTCCATGGAAATTGCGTCAGCATGCGTGGGAAAGATTGATCGCCTTGGAAGGCCTGACAGGAAATCACAGGGTGATGTCATGGCAACCGGCGACCGATCAACAAGCGCGCACTATGGGGGCATTTTCCCTTCCGGCAACCGCGAATCGGGCTGGGGTGTGGTAAAAATTTCGCAGGGGTCGATCCTCTCTGGTTGGACTTGCAGAGTGACGCGTGCGGGACATGCTGGAACCGTCATGAAACTCATCAAATTAGCCGCGGCGGTGCTGAATCAGATTCCCCTCGACTGGAAGGGAAATAGGGCGCGCATTATCGCCGCGCTGGAGCAGGCCCGGAATGAGGGAGCGTCGGTGGTGTGTCTGCCGGAACTCTGCCTGTCGGGCTATGGCTGCGAGGATATGTTCCACGCACCGGGGGTCCACGAACATGCCCTGGAAAGCCTGCGCCAATGCCTGCCGCACACGAAGGGACTGGTGGTGAGCCTGGGATTGCCGGTAATGTTTTCCAAGGGGGTCTTTAACATGGCCTGCCTGGTGGTGGACGGGAAGGTGGCCGGATTCGTGGGGAAGCGATTCCTTGCCGGGGATGGTATTCATTACGAGCCGCG
The DNA here is from genome assembly GCA_943333275.1 of Akkermansia muciniphila. GTDB lineage: Bacteria > Verrucomicrobiota > Verrucomicrobiia > Verrucomicrobiales > V1-33 > JAGNEJ01. Next base: position 38,155 of record CALQSQ010000049.1, on the reverse strand, counting down.
TTGGTTCAAGCCCTGGCCGCAGGGGTTGCAGCAGGCGCTGGAATTGGACGGCGACATGATCCCCATGGGAGATCTGCATTTCCGGATCGGCGGGGTGAAGTTTGGTTTTGAAATCTGCGAGGACGCCTGGGTGGCCGAGCGTCCTGGTGTGGAGCTTGCGCGCATGGGAGTGGATGTCATTCTCAATCCCAGCGCCAGCCATTTCGCCTTCGGCAAAAATGAAATCCGGCATCGATTTGTGATGGAGGGATCGCGGGCCTTCGGGGTGAGTTATGTTTACGCCAATCTTCTGGGAAACGAAAGCGGTCGAGCGATCTTTGATGGCGAGGCGATGATCGCCAGCCAGGGGAAAATGCTCGCGGTGGGGCAGCGGTTTTCGTTCGCGGAAACGCTGGTAACCTCCGCAGTGGTGGACGTGGATGCAACGCGCATGAACCAGGCGCGTACGGCGAGCTTCCAACCCAACATGAGCGAGGAGGACCGTGGGGAAGTGGCGGTGGATTTCGCCTGGCCACCGGTGGTAAATCAACGCAACGCGGCCACCCTGGCGACTTGGGAATCAGGCGGTCACGTCAAGCTGGAGGAATGGTCGCGTGCCGTGCCGCTCGCATTGTTCGATTATTTACGCAAGAGCCGCAGCCATGGATTTGTGGTGTCGCTCAGTGGCGGTGCTGATTCCGCGGCGGCGGCGGTGCTGGTGCGACTGATGGTGGAGGAGGGAGTGGGGCAGTTGGGAATCGAAGGATTCAAGGAACGTCTCGCCTATTTTAAACGGCTGCAGGGCTGCACGAGTATTGCCGAGATCATGCCGGAAATGCTGACGACCGCGTATCAGGCATCCGCCAACAGCGGCGCGGTGACCCGCAAGGCTGCGGAAAAGATGGCCAAAGCCGTGCAGGCCAGACATTTAAGCTTCAATATTTCAAAATTGATTCAAGGCTATCTGGCGATGGTCAGCCAGGGGCTTGGCAGGGAACTGACCTGGCAGCACGACGACATCGCCCTGCAAAACATCCAGGCCCGCGTGCGTTCCCCCGGCATCTGGATGGTGGCCAACATTCAGGGGGCGCTGCTGCTGGCCACGAGCAATCGCAGTGAGGCCGCGGTCGGCTATGCCACGATGGATGGCGACACCAGCGGTGGACTCAGTCCGCTGGCGGGAATCGACAAAGCCTTCCTGCGCGAATGGCTGCGCTGGATGGAAACGACCGGGCCGCAGGGGATGCACGCCTTCCCGGAACTCTCCGCGATCAACTCCCAGGCTCCCACCGCCGAATTGCGTCCCTCCAGCAGCCACCAAACCGACGAGGATGACCTCATGCCCTACCCGGTGCTGGATGCCATCGAGCGCGCGGCGATCCGTGATAAACTCATGCCCCTGGATGTTTTTCAGCGAGTTCATCTGGAATTCCCCGAATACGATGCGCCGCAGATGACCTCGTGGGTGGAGCGATTCTTCCGGCTCTGGTGCCGCAACCAGTGGAAGCGGGAACGCTATGCTCCGAGTTTCCATGTGGACGACGAAAACCTCGATCCCAAGACCTGGTGCCGGTTCCCCATTCTCTCATCGGGCTTCGAGGAGGAACTGCAGGAAATGTGGGCGGTCGTCGGCAAAATCAAGAAGGCGTGACCTACCTTTGATGGGTAAGCCACGCCTTGCCTGCGAGGAGGACCGAGGATGAACGGCGATTGCCGTTCAATTCAGCACTTGGGTTGATCCGAAATGGGTCTTAAGGGGCCGGGACGATGAAGGCTTTGCCGGTGAAGGGGCAGACGACCTTGCTTCCGCCAGCCTTGCCGCTCACATCGACGAGCTGGCCGGGTTGACCGAAGGGACTTTGCACCAGGCCCTTGTCCTTCTGCGCCCAAGCGGCGGTCGGGAGATTTTCAGGAGTCGGTGCTGCAGCGGGGGTCGGATTTGGTGTCACCTTTTCAGGCGGAGCATTGGGCTGGGTCTTGGTGGGCGGAGCGGACTCCTCGGCGCTGGCCTCTGGAACGCGGAACAATTTGTTCGTGTATGGGCAGCGGACTTCCACGCCCGGGGCAATGCCGGCGACGTCAACCAATTGATACTGCGTGGCGTAGGGGCTGTAAACAAACCCCGGGCGGCCAGGCACTCGCCGACCGGTGGGAAGTTCATTCGTGGCGTTTCCCGGAGCGGTGTCTGGGCTGGGTTTGATCATTTTTTCACCAGCGGGCTTGTCGGCGCCTGTCGAAACATTGGCAATTCCGGCATTTGGATCAGCAGACACAACCTGCGGGCCATCGAGTTTAGGTGCGTTGGCGGCCACGGCGCTGGCATCGGCGGCGATTTTGTTGAAATTGGGGACGAGGAACGACTTGAGCGTAATCGGACACCGGACTTCTTCGCCGGCGCGGAACTCACGCACATCCACGATGCGCTTGGGCGAGACGAGAGGGCTGAAGACGTAGCCGGGGCGTCCGGGAACGGCTTCACCGAGAGGGACGTCCACGATGCGCGGGGACATGACGGGCTCGACCTTGATGGGGGCTGGACCGGGCTTTTGGTTTCTGGCGACGGACTGCGTTTCGTTCGCTTGGATCAGGGAAGGAATGACGCTCGTGTTTTGAACCGTCCTCCAGTTATTAGCAGTGGGGAATTTGCAACTAACCAAGCTGCTGCCAAGGACCACGGTGGCAAAGGCCAGCTTGAGAGCGGACGGATGTCGATGGGAATTCATAGGTTTTTCTGTTTCTGGGGTTGGGATTGTGGTTCTTGGTCAGTCGAATATAGGCCGCGATTACTTGTCCGTCAGCAGGGAAATGCCTCGATCGTGATAAAATTTGCAATAAATAAATGCAAAATAGAGAAAAATCCAGACTTTTTTCAAAAATTTCATAACTTGGGTGGGATTAACCGGAAATGGGGAACTGGAGATGTGATTTTTTAAAATAGGATGGTGCGTTGCACCGATGGAATGGTTGCCGGATGATTTATCGCGCGAAAGAAGCCTCGGGAATGGTTCCGCACGACGAGCGATTTGCGTGGAGGATAAAGTAAATAACCAGTGAAGCATGGTTCATTGTAAGTCACATTTCTCGTATTTTGTGGTGTGTGAATCGAACGGTAAATCGATCAAAAAATCCACATCATTTGACAGTCGGGAGGTGGAGGATTTTTTAAAAAATTTCCAGTCATCTCCCACCCTGGGACTGCATGGCACCACGGGAGGGATTGACCATGGGGTCGATCTGTTGGTAACGCCGTGAAGTTGCCGATTCCAAGGGAGGTCGCGGGCGGCGAAGGCGCGGGCATTCGCCGCGTTGGGAATATCGGTTCCGCACAACTTTAAGCTTGACGGTTGCCCATCGCTTTCGATTCTATGCAGGCTTGTTCCCGTTGCCACACAGAATTTATAATTACCATAATAAGAAAGTTCTTTCATATTGTAGTAATGCCGATACCCTACCAAAACACTACCGACACCACATGAAGAAAAAATTGGTCCTCCAGACAGCCGTATTGGCTGCCGCCTTCAACGCCCCGCTCATCCATCCAACCTTCGGTCAGGCAGACGCGGCACTTCCTGCAGAAGCTCCCACCCTCACCGCTGAATCCGAGGGCAAAAATATTTCCTCAGTGGAAATCCGCTACATCGGGAGCGGTCGTGTGGATGAAGGCCGGATTCGGGCGCGCATGAGCCTTAAGGAGGGGACTCCCTACTCCAAGGACAAGGAAGAGGCGGACATCAAGGGATTGGTGGCTTCGGGGGATGTGGAGAATATCTCCATCAGCACCGTGGAATCCAGCAAAGGGGTGAAGATCATAGTCGCAGTGGAGGCCCGCGCCGGGCTTGGGGATGTAACATTCCTGGGGAACTCCGCGATTTCGACCGACAAACTCCGCACGGTCGTGTCTGATTTTAAGACAGGTGGCAACCTCGACAATGTCAAGCTTCAGCAGGCGACCCGGGATATCGAAGAATACTACAAGAAGAAGGGTTACACCGACGTGACAGTGAACTACACCGTGGAACCCGCCTCCAATGGATTCTCCCGCGTGGTATTCAAGATCGACGAGGGGCAGAGCGGTAAATTGCGCGACGTGACTTTTGAGGGCAACAACGGCATTTCCTCCAAGGAACTGCGCAAGGTGATGAAATCGGACAACCGCGGATTCACCTTCTGGAGCGCCGCCAAACTGGAGCAGGAGAAAATCGACTCCGACATCCGCGCCATCGAATCGCATTATCAGGAAAAGGGCTACGTTAACGCCCGGGTGACCGGCATGGAAAAAGTGCGTGTGGACGACAAGCGGGTGGATCTGGTCGTGCGGATTTCCGAAGGCGAGGTCTTCACGGTGAGTTCCGTGGGGATTGCCGGAGCCAAGGCGTTTGATCCCAACGAACTGCTCCCCGCCTTCAATCTCGCCAGTGGCAAAACCTTCTCCGGCAAGGATATCAAGTCCGACGTGCAGACGATCAAATCGTTCTATGGCTCGCGCGGTTATGCGGACATCCGCGTGACCCCTGCGATCAAGAACGCCGGTGCCGCGCAGGTATCGGTGACCTACAACATCGAGGAAGGTTCCATTTACAAGGTCAACGAGATCCGTTTCACCGGTAACGAGAAAACCAAGGATTCCGTGATGCGCCGCGAACTGGCCATCATCCCCGGCGAAACGTACAACCAAAACACCATCGACATTTCCGAACGTCGGCTGAAGGGTCTGGGGTATTTCAAGGACGTCTCAGTGCTGCCATCGGATGCGGACACTCCTGGCTACAAGGATCTCAGCATCAATGTGATCGAGCAGCAAACCGGCCAAGTGAATTTCGGCGCCGGCTTTAGTTCGATCGATAACCTGGTGGGCTTCGTGGATCTTCGTGAGAGCAATTTTGATATTGGCAGCTGGCCGCCGAAAGGCGCGGGCCAACGCTTTAACGCGAATTTGAAGATCGGAACGAAACGCAAGGACATCACGTTGGGGTGGTACGAGCCGTGGTTGTTCGGCAACCCCCTTGGTTTTGGTGTCGATGCCTTCTACAACGAGAAAACCTACCTCTCCGACTACTACGATCAGACCAATCTGGGTGCGGACATTTATTTCCGCAAGAAGCTCAACGAAAACTCTGATTTCCGGCTCCAGTTGCTCTCTGAGAATGTCACGATTGATGGTATTAACAGCAAACAAAAAAAAGTCTATGAGGGTGACGATGGCTACAAAAAAGATGAAAAGGCGGATGGATCACAAGGGGGCAGGAAATACCAATACTCCGACACCAAAGGTGCTTCGCGGCAAATCCAGGACGAGGCTGGCGACTACCTGCACAACGAGGTGACCCTGACCTACAACTACGACACCCGGGACGACAACATCATCCCCCGCAAAGGGATGAAGTTCTCCGCCGCGCTTTCCGGTGCCTTTGGAGATGTGCAGGACGTGGGATTTGAATTGAATTTCAGCAAACCCTGGCACCTGCCTCTGGATATGATCTTCACGATCAACGCCACCTATGAGCGCGTTGAAGGTTCGGATGTTCCGATCTTCGAACGCACCTTCCTCGGCGGAGCCAACAACATGCGCGGTTTCAAATACCGCGATGTCGGCCCGAAGGACAGCAATGGCGAGCCTCTCGGCGGCGACCAGGCCTGGTATCTGAGCGGCGAACTCACCTTCCCAATCATGGAACGCGTCCGTGGAGCCACTTTTGTGGACGTCGGTGCGGTGAGTGGTGGTCTGGACAATACCGTTGGAGGTGGCACCAATTCCGACTTTGGTATCGGTCTGCGTCTGAACCTGCCCATCTTTGGCCCTCTGAAACTCGACTACGGCATTCCGATCCAAACGGATTCCTACAACGACGACGGCGGCCGATTCAACATCTCCGTGGACTACAAGTTCTAAGGATGGTGGCGCGCTGCGCCATCATTTCCGCCCAAAGGCCGGGGTTCGAGTTCAGGGGTGCAAAACCCCGCTTGGGCTCCGGCCTTTTCCGTTCCGCATGTCTCATTCTAGGATGTGGAGCGTAACTTCCGGGGGGGCGGCAAATCGCAGCGGCAGTCCGATGCAGCCTATTCCACGGTTGACGTAGAGATGCGTGTTTCCGACATCGTAGGCGCCGGTGGGATAATATTTGCTTAAGGCCGGCCGCACGGGTGGAGAGAATCCCGGGATGCGGACCTGCCCACCGTGGCTGTGACCGGACAGTTGGGCGACCACGCGTGGGTCCTTTGATGCTCTCAGAACGAAATCCGGTTCGTGCACCATCAACAGCACTGGTTCGGTCAACGGCCTGCCTTGCAGCGCGTGCATCAGATCAGGATTTCCTGACCATGCCGACTCCAATCCCGCGAGGCAGAGGCGCTGGCCGGATTTTTCCAACACTGTGGATTCGTTGCGCAGGATGCCCACGCCATGCTGTTCCATCTGGCGCTGCACGAAATCCGGTTCGTGCCATTGATCGTGGTTTCCCAGGCATCCGTAGATGCCCATGGGGGCGCTAAGATCGGAGAGCAACTCGCCCAGCTTTTCAGCATGCACGTGTTCCTTCGTGATGAAATCGCCCGTGATCAGAATCAGATCGGGTCGGAGGGCATTGGCGATGCGCACCGCCTTGGCAATGTCCTCGACGCTGGTGAAGGGTTCCAGATGGAGGTCGCTAAGTTGCACGATGCGCGTGCCTTTCCATGCCTCACCCACTCCGCGAAGCGGAAGCCGGTGCGTCTCCGAAACGATCTGATGCCGCTCGTAAAAATAGGCATCCGCCAGACAGGCCGTTCCCAGCACCGAACCGCCCTGGACGAGTCGGCGGGAGGTCTGGAGAAAAGCGCGCCGGTTCATTTATTCCAGAAAGACCAACCGGCCGCAGTTCGAGCAGGTGGTGAGTTCCTTTTGATTTCTGGCACCCAGCAGCACGGCGGGAGCCACCTTCATGTTGCAACCGCGGCAGATTCCACCCTCAAGGGCCACCACCACGGCATCGCCACGATGCTTCCAGATGCGGGAATAGGTTTCGAGCAATTCATCCTCGACCCCGGAGGCCAGTGTATCGCGTTTGGTTTGAAATTCAGCGAGCTGGGATTTCACGTTGGTGAGGCGCTCGGAGATCTGGGCCAGTTCTGCATCCACAAGTTTCTGGGAGGCGGCCAGTCCCTGCTGGGTGGCGGTGACGGCCGATTTCAATTCCTCGGCCTTTTCCATGAGTTCGATTTCCTGATCCTCGAGTCCGGTGATTTCATTGCCGTAGCGGATGACTTCATTGCCCAGCGCGGTGTATTCGTCATTCTTGCGCGTTTCGAACTGCTGCACCTTGAGGCGGTTGATCGTCTCCTTGCGCGTGGCGATCAGCAGCTGGACATTTTTCATCGCCACCTCGTTGTCCTGAAGCTTTTGCTTGGCAGTCTGGACGGCCTGCGTGTCGCTCAGGAGTTTCTGGCGGGCCCGTTCCTCCTCCATGGGAAGTCGCTTGAGGTCGCCCTGCAGACGCTTGATGGCTTGGTCTTTGTCCTGAAGGATGAGGAGTTGGGTGAGTTGGGGCAGCATGAGGGAAATGGATAGCAGGTCGTGGGGGAGTTGCTCAATATAATTCCACCGGAGAGCGTTTGCCGTCCTCCACGCTGAGGTTGGCGGCAGCTTCCTCGCCGAGGACATCGACGCGCAGCTGCTGGATGTCCTCGTTGATGCGGTCGAATTCATCCATACTCCATTTTTTCGGAGCGGAAAGTTTGGCCTTGGCGTGCTGCATACGCTCCTGCGCCAGTTGGAGGTTCAACTCCGGAAGGCCCTTGAGGTGTTCGAATGCCTGCTCCACCATTTCAATGCGGTGACAGATCATGACCATGTCATTTCCCGCAAGGATCGCCTGCTGGATGGCCTGCTCGAAGGTGACTTCGTTTAAAATCGCCCCCATGTCGAGGTCGTCCGTCATGACGAGACCCTTGTCGAAACCGAGTTGATCGCGCAGGAATTTGGTAATGATGTTGTGCGAGAGGCTGGACGGCCACCGCGGGCGCTGCGGATCGAAGTCTGGGAAGTAGGCATGCCCGATCATCAGGCTGTCGAGCTCAGGCAACAGAGCCGTGTAGGGAAGAATTTCATCCGCGAGCAGTTCCTGCTTGGTGCGGCGGATCACAGGCAGTTCCTCATGCGGGTCCACATCGGCGCTGCCGTAGGTGGGGAAATGCTTGCCGCAGCTGAGGATGCCCCCGGCGCGCATCGTGCGATTGAAGATGCCAGCCTTGGTGATGACCTCCTGGGCATCCCGCCCGTAGCAGCGACCTTTGAGGGAATTGTCCGCCGCGTCATCGTGGGAAATATCGAGGACCGGACACAGGTTCAGATTGAATCCGAAAAGGCGGAGGATTTCGGCGGTCAACTTTCCATGCTGCCGGATCAGCGCCGGATCGTTCTTGTCGCGCAGGGCCACGGCATTCGGTGGTTCCGCGCCTATCAATCGCAGGCGGGAAACGCGCCCTCCCTCCTGGTCGATGGTGATGATCGGTTCGGTGTGGCTGAGGTCGCGCAGGTCATCGATGAGTTTGCGCAATTGCTCCGGCGATTTGATGTTGCGACCAAACAGGATGAATCCCCCCGGTTGCAGAATTTTAAAGCGCCGGGCCGTGTCGGCATCCAGTTCCGGTCCCGGCACGCCGGTCAGCAAGAGTTGTCCAAGAAAACGTTCGTCCATGCCCTGCTATGGCCAAGGGTGGGGGACATTTCAACTGGCAAACTGGTAAAGTTAGGAATCTGAACGCTGCCGGATGGGGGGGCTGATCCCCCACGCGGCCCGCTGCCATTACACAGCGGAGAAGGCGCAGTTTTACTGCGATCATATGTTGGCGATCCCCAAGCACCTTGATGCATGGATCGATTTTCATCGACGCCGTGCAGGCCGTCCGGAATTTCCCCCGGTTGAGGACGAGCCTATTTGGCCAGTGGCATCCGATAACATACGGCCTCGCGATCGTTGCGCACGAGGAGGTAGGCACCGGCGAGGGTGGGGGGGTTCCAGGTTTTGTTTTCGAGCGCGGACATTTTGGTGATTTCCTTCAGGCCCTCCCGGCTTGGGTCCACGAGCATCACTGATCCGTTTTCGGCCATGATGAGAATGACATTGCCCACCAGGAGGATCTGGCCATGGCCGTATTTTCCATCCTTCCAGATCTGTTCGCCCTCCTTTTTGGGATCGGGGTCAAAGCAGGCGAAGACCCCGTCGTCGAGGCCGTAGACGAGGCCTTCGTGTTCGATGAAATTGGTGAATTTGGCCTTCATGCGTTTGTTCTGCCAGACCTCGGTGGCCTGCCAGTTTCCTTCGGCAGTCTTCTCAACCTGGGCCAGTCCGCTGCCCTGACCATAGCCGCTGGAGACCATGAGGGCATTTCCGTAGAGGGGGATGGGGGACATGACATGCGGGTAGCTGGATTCCGGAAACCAGGGGGATTCCCAGAGCAATTTTCCACTCGCCGGGTCAAAGCCGGACAATGCCTTGGGGCCCAGATAGACCACCTGGTCCATCCCTGCAATGTTGGCCAAGACCGGCGAACTGTAGCTGGCCGATTGCGTGCCACCGAACCAAAGTCGCGTTCCCTCCGCCTTGTGGTAGGCGGCGAGGGTGGCTCCCTGACTCTGACCAGGTGCCACGATCACAGTCTGACCCACGACGAGCGGCGAGCCACTTACGCCCCATTCGGGAACGGAGGCGTTGTGGGTTTTGATGATGTCCTTGGTCCAAAGTAATTTCCCGGTGCTGAGTTGCAGGCAATTGAAGATGCCGGTTCCGCCCAGCGTGTAAACATTGCCGTCTGCGATGGTGGGGGTCGCCCGCGGTCCCACCCCCCCTAGTGGATTGTCATAGCGGGCGGGATCTTCGTGCGACCAAATGATTTTCCCGGTCAGCAGTTCGTAGGCCACAACGAGTTCCTGATCCTCGCGCTGCTCCTGCGTCACCGCGATACCGCCCACGACCGCAAAGCCCGACCATGCCTGTCCCACTTCCTGTCGCCACAATTCCTTGGGAGGCTCCTTCTCCCAATCCCGCGCCAGGGCCGGACCGGTCAACTTGCCGTTGCGGCTTGGACCGAGAAATTGCGGGAAATCCGCAGCCCCTTCCGGCACCGGAATTGCGGTGGCTTCGGCCTCCCGGACCTTGATCCGTTTGGCGCCAACCTTCGTCCAGCGCCAGCGAAACTGTGGAACCAAGTCACCGCTCGTCCCTTCATAAGAGAACAATCCGAAGGCCACTGCCCCAAGAAACAATAGAACCATGGCCGCCAGCAGTCTCACTATTCCATGCACACGGGATAAGGCAAAAAACCAGACCGCCACCAGGATAACCGATACCAGACCTGCCAATGCCAGCCGAATGTTTCGTTCCTGCACAGATGAATGGTTATACAGCGTGATCGCGATCAGTGCCCCCACCGACAAGGCCACGATCCACCGCAACGGCCACCAACGGATGGTGGTCATTTTAGCAGGGGATGGTGAGGAATCAGGCATGGACGCATTCTAATGCGCCAAGTCAGGGATCGCAATGGTGGATGGGCATCAATGTTTCGCGCCTTCCTGGCTTAATGTGTCGATGTCCATCCCGGTATTTTTGCCCGCCTTGAAATCCTCATTAAAGGCTACCCGAAATACCGTATTCGAAGCGGCGTCGAGTGCCCAGGCACTTACTTGGGAATCCTGTGGTGGTTCAGAGAGCAGGGCCACTTCCTCGTCCCACTCGCCAATCATTCGTTTGGGCCACGCGCTGGTGTGAACCCCGATCCCCATCATATCCTTCTGATGCAGGTTCTGCAGCAGGCTCGGGATGCCATCGACCATGGTAAATCCGAACATCTTCCATGCCTCCATGTTCGCATGGCGATAGGCGAAAATGATGAGATCCGGGCTGCGATTGAGCCTTGTGAACTCCTCCACGTCCTTTTGATCACTTTTGGCATTGGTTGTGCCAGGGCTTCCTTTATTGTCCCTCAACAGGGCGAACCCCCGAACCCTCCATTTTCCTTCATCATCCTTCCACAGCCGGTCAAAGCTGCCGAAATGCACTTTCCGCGCGTTCTCGTGAATCTTGTACTGACTCAAGTTCGCCGAGGCAAATACCCGTTTGTGCAGATATCCCAGGTCACTCAGTCCCAAGGCGACGCGCTTTCCGAAATCGAAATCACCCACCTGTTTGTTCAGGTAAAAATTCTCCTGCGCCAGTCCCCAGAACCGCTGGGCGCTTTGCTCACGGAGCATGCGCTTGGACCATAGGCTCATCATGTTTGCACCGTAGCTCCAGCCGACGGACAGCATCATGGCAAATCCTCCAATCAGAGCCCATCCCAGCCTGGAGGGCAGGCAGTGCGGTTGCTCGGATGGTTTGCGCAGTTCCCGTTTTCCAATGATCCAAAGCGAAGCCAACAGCGCAATGATGAGCGGGGATTGATGGACATGGTAACGCATATTCATGGACGTGCCCTCGTGGGGCTCCATCCACAGCCTGCCCATGGTAACCATCGCACCCGTTCCCAAGGTGTAACCAGCATAGCAAATCCAGATCAACAGTCGGTTGCGAAGATCCGTCTCTTTGCGTCTCCACCAGGTATAAATCACGATGCCGAGCATAAGACCGAGTTGGAGCGTCCCGATCACCGTGCAAGTGATGATTTTCTGACTGTGCAGACCATGACTCAGGAAGGAACCCAGCCACCGGATATAAAACCCCATGGCCTGTGCAGGATGCTTGAAAAAGTAGCTCGAGTCACGCTCCAGCACGTTCACGTTGCCCTGGCCGTACGAGTAGGCCGGATGGACGTTGTTGTGAAAGTTGTGGAAATAAGCAGCCAACGAAATTCCCATCAACACAAACCAAGCGATGACGAATTTTCGACGGGAGGCGGTTGATGGCATGGGCATGACCCAGAGAAAAATGGGAAGCAGCAGAAACCATGTCAACAACCCCGGGGCAAAGGAAAGCATGGCAATCCAGGCGCAGACCAGGCAGATGAGCAGACGAACCCAGGGGCTCCATTCGGTATGCACCCCCCGAATCATCCCCGTGAGGCAGGCCAGCGGGATGGTAGTGAAAAAGCAGATGGGGAAGAGCATCGTTTCCCACTGGACAGGATGGAAGAGGATCAGACCGGAAAGCAATCCGCCCACGATGGCGGACGTTTTGCCAAATCCGGGATTTTTCCGCCAAATCCAAAGCACAAAAACATACTGCACGGCCCAGAAAAGGACCGTCATCACGCACTGCGCCCTGACATCTCCCCGGAACATAACCCCCAACGCCAGGGAGATGACCCGAGGAACAAAAAGGCGGTGCTCCATTTGAACGGCCCAGAGGTCATCGAATGTCAGAGTTCCCTGTTTAAACTTCAGCAGATCCTCCGCGAACATCCAGTCATCGACGACGCGCTGATTCACGCAATAATGATTTACGAGCAGGGCGCAGGCGATCCACGGCAGCGCGAGCAGGAGCCAGGGGCCATTCCGCTTCCACCAGCGAAGGCGCTGTGAGGAAGTTTTGCTTCGAAGGTCGTCGTTGTTATCGGAATCAGGGACATCAGCAATCATAGGATCAAGCGGGGGCGCGGTGCAGATCAGCGAACTGCGTTCTAGGTGGCTGAAATCGAAGCAAAATCAAATGGAAGTAAGTTGGGCTAATGAATATTTTAATAACTCAGTGGATCACTTCGTGAATGAACAAAAGCCGGTTTGCATCCCGCGCAAGCAGTGAAAACTCCAGGCATGCGGAGGAGAGGGCTTTCTGCCAGTGACTCACGAGCGGGCTTGATTTTGTCCGCTTTGCAAGTGCCGAACGTGTCGAGAAGCGGTCCATTAGTGGTCTTATGAACAAATGCGCGCCGTATGAAACGGAAATGCTTGAGGCAGGCCCCTCGAAACTGTTGGGAATTTGCCTTGCCAAGAATTGTGTGAGGTAAACATTGCCTCCGATCTGGTTGCTAAAACATGCCCGCCTCCTCTCCACTGCTCTCGTTGGTCATACCCTGTTACAAGGACGCGCCCCATCTGCGGGCCAATACTTCGGAAATTATCCATGTTCTCGGAGCCATGAAACTGAGCTGGGAGATCATATTTGTGAATGATGCCAGTCCGGATGATTGCCGGGAGATCATTCAGCAAATGATCGCCGAGGACAGCACTGGGCGGCTTCGGCTGGTCGACCACCAGCAGAATACCGGACGCGGGCGGGCGGTGCATGATGGGATCATGGCCGCAACGGGGAGGCATTGCGGATTCCTCGATATCGATTTGGAAGTCGCGGCCACCTATATCCTTCCGATGGTACTCGCGTTGGAGGCAGGAGCGGATGTGGCCTGTGCCTGGCGCGTCTATAAACTGCGCTTTCTCATTTTGCACAGGGCGCTCCTGAGCAAGGGGTATTCCTTCATTTCCCGAAAAATGCTGAGAAATGACATGCCGGATACCGAAGCCGGGTGCAAATTTTTCAACCGCGAGCGCATCCTGCCGGTTCTGGCAACCTGTGAGGATCAGGGCTGGTTCTGGGATACGGAGATTATGCTGCGCAGCAGGATGGCTGGCCTGAAAATTGAATTTCCAACCGTCTTATTTGTCCGACGCCCGGACAAGGCCACCACGGTGCGCCTGATTCACGATGTGATCGAATACTGGCGGAGATTGTTCAAGTTCCGGGCCGCGATCCGCGGTGGACAGGTCCAGAAGCCCGTGCTGCCGCCGCCGGCCAATCCCCCCTCCCATGGCTGAGCAACTCTCCCTTATCTACCGGAGTCCTTGGATTTACCATCGGGTGATGCGCCTGCTGCATGGGCGGAATTTTCGCCATCGGTATGAAATGATCGCCGCAGAGATCCCGGAAGCGTCCAGCGTGACGGAGTTGTGCGCCGGGGATGCGTGGCTGAATCTGCATTATTTAAAACAAAAGCACGTCCGCTACCTGGGGTTGGATGTCAGTCCTTTTTTCGTCAAGGCAGCCCGCGACAGGGGAGTGGAGTTCAGACTCCATGATCTCACGAAGGATCCCATTCCTCCCGCCGACACAGTGATCCTCCAGGCCAGCCTTTATCAGTTTCCGGAGAGAGCTGAAGAAATCGTGCGACAGATGATCGCGGCAGCCGGTGTCAGGGTAATCATCTCCGAACCCGTGAAGAATTTATCCCACTCCAGTCACCCATGGATCGCCGGCCTTGCCCGGAGAATCTCCCGGGCACCGGGACATGCCACGGCGGCGCATCGTTTTAACCAGGCGACCTTTCGCGCCCTCATGGAAAAGTTCCCGCAGTGCGAGCGAATTTTTATGGAAAAAGGGGAGCGGGAAATGATTGCAGTGCTGCGCGGGGAGGGGCATTCGATTTGAAATTATGAGTTCCGATATCATTCCCTTCAGCCGCGCATGGTCGGCTCCGCACGAACTGGATTATTTGCGAGAGGCATTGGCGGGAGGCCAGACGGCCGGGGATGCCGCGTTCACACAGCGTTGTCATCGGTGGCTGGAGCAGCGCATCGGCTGCCATCGGGCATTTCTTACGCCTTCCTGCACTGCCGCACTCGAAATGGCGGCGCTGTTGTTGCGCATACAGCCCGGAGATGAGGTCATCGTGCCCTCCTTTACCTTCGTGTCCACGGCCAGTGCGTTTGCACTTTTTGGCGCAAGATTGGTCTTCGCAGACATCACTCCGGACACGCTGACCCTGGACATGGCACAGGTCGAGAGGTTGATCACCCCCCGCACCAAAGCGGTGATCTTCGTGGCCTACGCTGGGATCACACCTGATCCGGCCCCCATGGCGGCCATGTGCCAGGAGCGGGGTGTGGCCTTCGTGGAAGATGCCGCGCATGCCTTGATGGCGAAATTCAACGGGCGGCCGGTGGGGAGCTTCGGCTGCATGGCGACGCTGAGTTTCCATGAATCGAAAAATTTCTCCTGTGGCGAGGGCGGTGCCCTGCTTGTCAACGATCCATCTCTCACCGCCAGAGCGGAAATTCTGCGTGAAAAAGGCACCAACCGCGCGGCTCATCTGCGGCGGGAAATTGCCAAATACTCCTGGGTCGACCTTGGATCCAGCTATCTCAGCAGCGACCTCTGTGCGGCCGCGTTGCTCGCTCAATTGGAGGACGCCGAAGCCATCCAATCGAGGCGGTTGCAATTGTGGAACCAATACCACGCGCGATTATCCGCCTGGGCTGCAACCCAGGGGATTGCCCTGCCGACGGTGCCCGAGGGGTGTGAACATCCTGGACATTTGTTTTATGTCATTTTTAAAACCAATGCCCAGCGTGAATCCGCTATCGCCTGGCTGGATCAGGCGGGGATCAAGGCCTACTTCCATTACCTGCCCCTGCATCTTTCCGACGCCGGGTCGCGCCTCGGCTCGGCTGTGATGGGATGTCCGGTCACGGAATCTGTCTCAGAGAGATTGCTCCGGCTCCCGCTCTATCCCTCTCTGACTGAGGACCAGCAGAGCCGCATCATTGAACGGTTGGTTCAATTACCAGCAGTGTAGAGAAGCCAGCCCGGGGGAGGTCTGGGAAAATTGGCGCTAGCAAATTATGGAAATTATAGTTAATTTCCGAAATGTCCTCCTCCGTTCTCCAACCCATGACCGCGGCCACTTCAGCAGAGGCAGGGAATCCTGTGGACTTTGGGGTGGTGATTTGCCCGGCCTGCGGTTGGCAGGACAACACGATGGATGATGAGTGCGGGAGCTGTGGAGCCTCGCTGGCGGGTGTGCCGGTGCGGAGGGAAACGCAAACACCGGCGGCTAAAACACCAGTGGTGCGTCATTTCTCGAGTGCCAGTTCACCGGTTGTCGCCGGTACGGCGTCCTTTGCCGCGTCGAAGCGCTGGGGTCTGCTGGCGCTTGTCCTCGCCGGAATTCTCTGGGGAATCTCCGATCATCCAGTGCGCTATCAACGCGGCATGCTGATTGGTTCCCAGCCCAAACAGGGTGATGCAGATGGGGTGCCGCTCTGGACATTGAAGGATGGGACGATTGTCAGACCAGTCGCGACGTATGAAATCACCGCCCGACTGCTTCATCGCGAGCGCTATCGATGGGATGCCATGTCGGACATTGCGCCGGTGGACCTGGGGGTTGGCTGGCACCGGATGTCGGATCAATCGGTCATCGACGGTTATCGATTCTCCAATCGCGACCGCTATCTGACCTTTCAATGCGACAATGGCCCGGATTCCGTCATCGATTCCGCCTCCACCGCCAACATGCACATGCTTCCGGCCAATGAGGAAATTCGCGGTCGCCTGCTGGACCTGAACGTGGGCGAGGTGTTCTTCGCCCGCGGATATCTCGTCTGCGTTGATCGCCCGGGCATGCATCCCTGGTCCAGTTCGCTAAGCCGCGAAGACACCGGAATGGGCGCTTGCGAGATTATGTGGATCAAGGAAATCCGCAAAGTTCGGCCCCAGGGGATCAAGGAATTGTGAGGGGATCAGTTCCGGCAGGTGTTGTTTCTGTGCGTATCTGGACGCTGAAAATTAAGGTTGTGTGAGGTATGGGAGAGGATAAACTCCCCCCCATTATCCAACAACCCAATCTACCCTATGAAAATGATTCCCACTCTGGCAGCGTTGATGGCCTTCACCAGCTTTGCCGTTTCTGCGGAGACGAAAACGGAGAAGAAGGTTAATATCAGCGAGTTCACGCTCGGCAAGACCATTTCCGGCACGGAAATCACCACCGAGACGGTCACCGGACATCCGGTCGTGATCGATTACTGGGGCGTCAACTGCGGCCCCTGCATCGCCCACATCCCATTCTTTAACTCAGTGGCGAAGCGCTATGACAACAAGGGATTGGTCATGATCGGAGCCCATTGCCAGTCCGCCACCGACGAGGAAATCCTCAAGGTTGCCAAAGCCAATAAGATCAAATTCCCCATCACCACCGGAACCAACGGTCCCATTGAGTTCTCCGGCATTCCGCACACGGCGGTTTTCGCGGCCGATGGCACCATGCTTTTCCACGGACATCCGGACGACAAGGAATTTGAACGCGCATTGAAGACCGCCACCAAGGACGTCGGAAACGTCGCCGCCGGTCCCGCCGCTTCGACCTCCGCGACCGCCAAGCCTGCCACTGCCGGCCCGATCATCCCAAGTCGTCCGTGGACAAATGCCGAAGGCAAACCCGTCGTGGCTGCGCTCATCAGCGTGAAGGACGGCATGGGCACGTTCCGCAAGGCTGACGGCAATACCTTCACCTACGCGGTGAACAAACTCTCCGCAGCCGATCAGGAGTTGATCGCCAAGAGCCAGGCGACCAAAAACTAAGCGACGCTTGCGTTGTTGGGCTTGGCGTCAGCCAGCACCATGGCATAGGCAGCCGCGTAGTGCTCGGTGTGCGTCAGGCTGATTTTGATTTCCAGCACGCCGAGATTTTGCGCATGCTGCAGGGCCTTGCCATGCAGGACCACAGTGGGCTGGCCGCTGGGCAATTTCACGATTTCCAATTCCACGAGACTCATTTCCGGCCCGATGCCGGTTCCGAAGGCCTTGGCAATGGCCTCCTTGGCCGCCCAGCGTGCGGCGAATGGGAGCGAGGCATTGGCATGCCGCTGGCAGTAGGCAATTTCAGATTCAGTGAAGCACCGTTTCAGGAACGCATCTCCCAACCGCTGCAGCGCGCTGGCAATGCGCGCGGTCTCCACCAAGTCGGTTCCGATGCCAAGGATGCTCATTGCGGATAGTCGGCCATGACTGCCAGCATTTCCTTCACGGACTGACGCAGCCCGACGAAGACGGCGTGCGCGATCAAATGGTGGCCGATGTTGAGTTCTGTCAGATGCGGAATGCGAAAGAGTCCGCGCAAATTCTGCGTGGTGATCCCATGCCCGGCATTGACCTGCAGCCCCAGCTCAAATGCCTGACGGGCCGCTGCGACCAAGCGCTCCAACTCGGCTTCGCGCACGGCCCCGGTGCTGTTGGCATACGTTCCGGTGTGGAGTTCCACCATGTCCGCCCCGTGCTTCGCAGAGGCTGTCACCTGCGCGGGTTCCGGATCGATGAAATAACTCACCCGTGTGCCCACCGCCTGCAGTCGGCGTGTCGTCTCGGACAGCGCAATGGCATGGTGGACCACATCCAGCCCGCCCTCCGTCGTGACCTCCTGGCGCTTCTCCGGCACGAGGCAGGCGAAATGCGGCCGCACCCGCACGGCGATCTCCACGATCTCCGGCGCATTGCCCATTTCCAAATTCAACTTGGTGGCGATCCCCGCACGCAACTCGTGAATGTCCGCATCCTGAATGTGCCGGCGATCCTCCCGCAGGTGCGCGGTGATCGAATTGGCGCCGGCGCGTTCAGCCTCCAGAGCAGCCTCCAGAACGGAGGGTTCACGATTGTGGGCCAGGGGACTCTGCGCATAGCGCGCCTGCCGCAAAGTGGCGACGTGATCGATGTTAATGCCGAGGAGCATCATGATTGGTGAAGGGGGAGGGATGGAGTGATGGCGAATACTACAGGCCGGACTGAACTCGGCAAGCTGACAGTCGATGAGAAAACCAAGCTGCATTATTTCCAGAAAACCTTTCCCTCCTCTCTGGAATGCTGAGTTAATGTGAGGACATGCCGACTCCCGAGGAATTATTTGCCATCATTGTTTTCAGCGTCATCGGGCTCGGAGCCTTTCGCTTTGGTAAAATCCACCAGCGCTGGCAGCAGATGGTGATTGGGATCACGCTGATGATTTACCCCTATTTCATCCCGGCAGGGTTTTGGCTATATGCCGTGGGCGTGGCGCTGGTGGCGGCGCTGTTTATTTTTCGCGAGCGATGAGTCGACGCTCCGGCCGCGGGAATGCCGAGGTCCTGGAATCGCGGGTGTGGGATTACGCGCCTTCCTTGCCGTGTTTGATTAACTCCCAGAATTCCTCGAACTTAAAGGGACGGCTGAATTCTCCGTGGTGGCATTGGATGCATTGGCCGGGACCGACGGGGCGCATTTTTTGGAAAATGGTCTCACCGGGTTTGGCGGTGGTTCGGGCTTCAAGGTGGTTGCTGGCGGGGCCGTGGCAGCTTTCGCAACTGACGTTGACGAGCTTTTCCTTACCCATGTTGCGCAGGTAGCCGCCGGGTTCTCCAAAGCCTGTGACGTGGCATTTGATGCAGGAGGGGTCAGTGTCGGATTCTTTGCGCACAAGGGACTCAAAGGCATGGGCGTGGCGGGATTTCTCCCAGGTGGCAAAGGATTTGGGATGACACGCCATACAGGATTGGCTGCCGACAAAGGTGGCGTTCGGATTCACGCCGGGAATGGCATCGGCGGCCGTGCCGGGGTGATCCACGGCGAGATCCGCCTTGCCGATGGTTTTTCGATAGGCCTGTGAGAATTTTTCGATCAATGGGTCTTCGGGGATGCGGTCGTGCATCAGGGAAATCTCGGCAGTCGCGGGTTCCAGGGTGCGGGTGACGGGATCCCACTTGGTGTGGAGTTCGCCCAGGGCGCGGGATTGATTGGTGGTGGCGAGGATCCAACTCTGGTTGATGCGCAACAGTGAAGGGGAGGGCTGCTGGACGTCTCCGCCAAGGAGGATTGGGATTTCGTAAAATTCTTTCGCCAGTTTCTCCAGGCCGGTTTCATCGGTGAAGGCCAGGCAGACGAGGACGTCTGCTTTTCCCTTCACTTCCGGGATCGCTTGGCGCAACGTTTCCGCGGGCTCGGCAATGATGACGGAAGCATCCGGTTGCCAGTTGGTTCCCTGCACAATGCCAATCAAGCCAATTTTGAGTCCGCCAAGATCCACGACCTTCCATGGCGTCACGACGGGGGTGAGCGTGGCGGCATCCAGCACGTTGGCACTGAGGAGTGTGACGGGGGAATCTTTCGCAAGGCGTCGCAGGGTGTCGGCGGGCAGCGAGGCTTCACGGCTCCCAAGGTTAAGGGCGTGGTATCCCATATGTCCTTCCGCCTGCAGGAGTTGCTCGAACTGCAGTATTTGAAAATCCTCCGTTCCCGCCAGCGCATTGCCGATTTCCAGCCGCAGTCCGGAACTCGGATTTTGGCTCAGCACCGTGCTGACCCGGGTCAATCCGCCGAACTGTCCGCTGAAGCAGCCACAGGGTTCGATGCGGCCACTGGTGTCTGCCGTAAACCAAATGTCCAGGGGAAGTGGCATGCGGGGTGGCGCCTGATGTGGTCGTGCAAAAAACATGACGATCCCCACAGCGGCGGCGAGCCCAACCAGTGATGCGATCAGAATACGCCGCATGGCCTAATGAAGGAGGGAGTAAAGCAGGATATTGACATTTACTTGTTCGGATTCCCGGATCTGATTGCCTCCGCAACAGCAGCAGCCTTTGGCATGGGCGGCATCGTTCAATCCCTCCTGGGAATAGATCATGACGAGGCGCCCATTTAATTCCACGCCCTCCACCAGCGTGGTGCCGCCGCTCTTTAGCGACAGCGTGGGAATCTGATAGACCATGGAGAAGACGGGATGGGACATCGGAATCTTGACCAGTTTGGCTTCTGGCAACAGGGCGGCGATTTCATTGCGGAAACACCTGCCCCATTCCGCATCGGAGCACCCCGGACTGGCCAGAAGGAAGCCACCGCAGCGCAGATAGCGCGCGAGGTTGGTGCGATCTTTTTCCGTAAACTTAAACGTGCCCTCCCCGGAAATCACCGTGAACGGCGTATCGAAAAGTTGATCACTATCCAAACGCACCGCCTGGAACTCCGGGAGAATCACCAAATCTGTCTCCTTGGCAGCCGTTCGCAGGAACTCGGAGGCAAAACACTTGGAAGTCTTGGTGCCACCATAAGTGAGATTGCCACAGCGGATCGCAGTTGCCTTCTCCACGGCGGCAGGGTTGAGTTCCCCGGCCATGGCGGTCGGGCCGGTGAGCAGCAGGGAAAGTAAACAAACGGAGGTGCGCAGTTTCATGGATTTGGACTGGTGGTAAGTTTGCGAAAATAGGCTTCGACGAGATCGCGATATTCCTCTGCTGCGGCATCGCGAGCTGCTTCGGTGCTGGTGCGATTGGAGGTTGTGATGGTGCCGCTATCCCGGTTGTTGGGATCACCGGCGAGGGATGCGCCCGGTGAGGGGGTGCCTTCGGATTGTCCCCGGGAAGCCGTGGCCGATTCTTTTTTATCGCGTCGGCCTAACTTCGATTCGCCCCCGAGCAGACTCTTTTGCGGTTGATTCGTCGAGTTGCCGCTGGCCATCATTCCCCCTGCGCCACCCTGGCCCATGCCCTGTCCTTTGCCCATTCCTTTCGAGGTCCCAAACTTCCGGCACATGGCCATTTGTTCGAAGGTATTGCCCGCCAGCATGGAGCGGGCCAGGCTCAAACGCTGTGCGAACTCCCCGCTCATGCCCGGCTGGCAGTTCTTGCATTCCGGCATCATTTTCTCCATGTCCTGCCGCAGATTCTCGGCGCGATCATGGCTTTCCTGCCCCCGTGCCGCCAGCATGCTGCGGGAGGCGCGTTCGGCCTGAGTGTCCAGTCCGGCGTCCTCAATTTTATCCGCGATATCGCGTGCGTCCTGTGCGGCTTCTGGAAACGCCTGCTCGGCGACATCCGCCTTCTCACGCAACTCCTTGGCGATTTCCTGCAACCCTGCGGCAATGGCACGTTCCTGCGTGGCCATGTCCTGCAATGCCAGCTTGTCTTCGCGGGTGAGTTCCGGTTTCTGCTTCAGCGCTTCGGTCTGTTCCGCCAGTTCCTTCTGCTGCTCATACAGTTCCTCGAAGGCGGTCAGGGGTTTCTGCAAATCCTGCATTTGCTGGGCTTCGGCAATGGCCTGATCAATCTCCTCCCGGCTTGATTTGGAGGTGGGATCCAGTCGCTCCGCCTGCTCCCTGCCAGCATCCGCGAGCTGCTGCGATTCCTGCTTCGCCGCGTTAGCTTTCTCGTTCTGGGCCACGCTTTCGCGAATCTGGTCCGCTGTTTTGTTCAGCACTTTTTGCAGGCCCTTTTCCAAATCATAGAGCGGCTTGTCCCGCACGGCCTGATCCATTTTCTCCGCCAGCGATTCCAGGCGCTGATTCAAATCCGACTGCTGTTGGGCCAGCTTTTCCTGCGTGGCGGGATCGTTCTTCCCAGCCTTGGACTCGGCTTCGGCAGCCTCCGCCAAGTCACGCTGCTCCTTGACCAGACGGTCCAGTTCATCATGGAGGGAGCCAAATTTCTCCTGCAAATCTGCGATCTCCGATTCCATGCGCAGCAGGTCGTTGTATTGTTCCTCGCTGATCACTTCAAGTTTCAGCGTGCGGGTGCGGGCGATTTGTGGATCCGGCCGGATGTCCGTCACGTCGGCAAAGACACTGATCACATCGCCGACCTTGGCACCCAGATTCACGGGGCGGACTGGCAGGGCTTCGAGGCCTTCGCGCTGTGGTGGATCAACTTGGGCCGTGATCACTTTGGGTTCGTTCCAACTCCCATTGATGCCGGAGTGCAGCCGCGTTGTTTGAATGCCGTAGTCGTCGGAAACTTTCACGGCGACCCTGGTTTCAAAGGTGTCGACAATGAATCCATCCTGCGTTGGTTCCGTGATCTCGATCAGCGGGGGCAAATCCTGCGTGACCGTGAGCGAGGTGGCGATTTCGCGATCGGCGGAGAGTCCGGTCTCGTCGCGCAGATCAAAGGTGATGCGACCGCTTTCGGTCGGTGTCAGCGTCGCACTGGCGGTGCTGGCTAAATCACCGGTGCCGGGTAGCAAATCGGTCTCCACGCTGGTGACGGCACCCTGCAGCCGGGCTCCTCCCCGACCCAGCGGACGATTGGAGGTCAGGGTGAACGTCAATTGACTGCCGGCCAGCGCGCTGAATGCGGGCATGGCCCCCTTGCCCAGCGGAAGTTCGGATTGGCGGGGCTTTTGCTTCGTGTATGCGGGGGGCTCCACTCGCAGCGTGCTCTGCTGCAAGTGCGGGGTCAGAATGACAGAAATTGCGCGTGCCTGACTCAGCGAACGACGGTCGGCGGTGGCGGCCCGCACGGAGAGGTTTGTGGTGACTTCGTCAATCTGCTGCACGAAGCGATCCTTGCCTTCCGGGAGCATGGGCAGGGACAGTTCCTGATCAGGAAGCGCAGGATTCTTCACCAGCAGGAAGACTTCATCCGGACGGTGGCCAGAGAATTCCACTTCGATGGTAACGGGTTTGCGATAAATGATGGCCTCGCCATCGCGTGCCGGGCTGAGGATGGTGAACTTGGTAAAAGAGAAGGGCGGATGATCGCCAAATGGATCGACAAAACGCTCAATTTGCCGCCAGGCAATGCCCGCAAAACTGAGCGCCAGAACACAGGTCGGGACCAGCGGCACTGCGGCGTGGAGCACGCTCCGTTTCAGGGTGGTGGACTTGAGCAGTGGTTTGAAACGATGGCCGGTCAGCTCGCCGGAGGCATTGGCTATGGCCTGTGACGCCAGTTGGCGCGTCATTTCCGGACGCGCGGGGTCCTGGGCCTGTTCATCAAGTTGCAGCACGTTCATCAATTTTGATCCCAGGGTGGGATCGCGACTTTCCAATAAGCGCGCAATGCGCAGCAGTGGTCCGCGCTGACGCCAGGCTCGCCAGGCATAAATTCCCAAGACCGCCAGCCCCGCCAGAGCGATGCCCAATGAGATGAGCAGCCGAGGCACGCTGGAAAGCTGGGCAATCAGATCAATGCCCACACAAATCAAGAGCACGGCGCAGGCCCATTTCACCAGTCGCAGCAGCCATTCAAACGCCAGTCCACGACGCCAGGTGCGGTCAGCGGATTCTAATTTCCTGAGGATGGGTTCGGAAGGCATGACTGGGAGATCGTAGTTCAGGAAATCAGAATGGGAAATCTCTTTTCGAGGAGGAAGTTTGATTCATAACGTGAGCGGTATCAGGTGGCGAAAGTTACACCATCCCCCAGCGGCGGCGGAGGAACCAATCGATCCCAAACGCGCCGCAGAGCAGCCAGAAGGCCAGAGTGGTGTCCCAGAGGCTGATGCGGCGGACGGCGGGAGGGGCGGCGCTTTCCGCTGCTGCTGCGCGGGACAAGGTCTCGAGCAGGCCGGGGAGGCTGGCGGCATCCAGCACCCGACCGCCGCTGGCGGTGGCCAGCTTTCGTAAATATTCGAGGTCCGTGGCCACGTCCGTGGTTTCGGTTTGCGGGGCATACACGCCGTAGCGACAGCCAATTTTCACTCCATCCGGCAACGTGAGTTCAGCACGATACCGGCCCGTTTTTTCGGCTGTTGCAGTGCCCTCCCAGGGTCCGGAGGGATCACGCTGCGACATGACGGCCGCGGCCAGGTTAGTGCCGTCCTTGGAAAGCTGCAGGGTTGGGGGCTGGGTGAATTGCAGGCTCGTGCCGTCAGGTCTGGCAGGCAATTGCAGGATGAAATGGACTTCCTCGCCAACCTCCAGATTCGCCTTGGGCACGATCAGTTGGGGTTGATCGGAGGGGGTTCGATTCGATCGGGCGACGAGATTAATCAGGAGTTGATTCCAGAAGCGGTCATAAACGTTGTTGTCGGGTTCTGCAGAGGCGTGCAGTGCCCACTTCCAAACTCCCTCCAGAGCCATTTCAAACACCTGACCCGAGCCCTGCTGGCGCAAAAGCATGGCGGGCAATTCCTGCTTCTGCGTGTCATCCTGGACCTTGGCCTCCACTGAGGCCAGAAGTTTTGGCTTGCCAGTGCCTGCAGCCACCGGAAGGGCGGGGAGTTTTCCGGGGCCACCCTCCAGCAAGACCTCGAGTGGCGCGACAGAACCCTTCGACCGCGATGGCACCAGGGAAACCGGCCCCATATGGCCTGCGCCGGGTTCGCTGGGAGAAAGTTCCGCCCACACGGCGGAAGTGCCGGGCGCACCACGCGCAAAAATGAGCGTGAGGCCGCGCTCGGTGACGTTTTTGACCAGATCAGCTATCATCTCTTCGCTCAGCACGCGTTCCATTTGCCGACCCAGGATAATCACCGGATAACTGGCGAGCAGGGTGGGGGAGAGGTCTTCCAATTTCGGCAGCGTGTGGTCGCTTCGGCTGGTATGCTTGCGGGATTTGCCGGAACAGACGACTGTATCCAGACTGATGCGATTGTTGCGGGACAGAGTGCGTTGAAGAAATGAAGAATCCCAGTGGGGCTCACCCTCCAGCAGCAGCACCGGAATCCGCGCGTCAGTAACATTGAGATAGGCGTAGGCCGTGTTGTTTTCCAAATCCCGTTCATCGGGCTGCGCGGTGCAGCGGATTTCATATTCATATTGCCCGGGCTTTTCTTCGCTGACCTCGAAACTCACGGCCACCTCGTCATCGCCCGTGGAGCGAATTTTTTGTTCACGGACCACTTCCCCGGCCCGGACCAATTCCATGCGCACCTGCCGGGCCCCGCAGGAACGGAAACGCACCGCTGCGTCCAGGCGAGATCTTTGTTTTACAAAGGTGGAGGGCTGCGTTGAAACCATGAATACCGCCACGTCCGGTAAATGAACCGTTTTTCCCAGGGGCAAAGGATAAATGGGCGTGCGGTATTGCCGGGCAAGTTTGCCCAACCGTTCCGGCGGCACTCCTTCAAAATCGTGACCATCGGTGAATAGAAACAATCCAACACAGTTCTCCTTCGTTCCGAGTGTCCGCAGGATGCCGCTCAGGGAAGTGTTGAAAAAGGAGGAGTCGCCATTGGCCTGGAGGGCATTTAAACCTTCCGTGGTCACGGGCCGACTTTCGGTATCGAATGCGTGCAAATGTATGTTTCCCAGCGGGCTCTCACCGACCAATTTGTGCTGGCGGATCATGCGGCGTCCCGCATCCAGTCGGGAGGAGGCCGACTCATCCACTTCAGCCATGCTGCGTGAGGTGTCCAGCGCCACCAGTGCCAGACGGGCCGGATGGCTGCGCGGCAATGATTCCTCCCTCGAGGGTCGGAGCAACGGCAGGACTAGCATCGTGAGGGCGAACCAACGCAGCAGCAGCAGGGCGAGGCGCTTTGCCCAGCCCGGCCGGGGTCCGCCGCGAGCCATGGCCCACCACGCCAATCCCGCCAGGAAAACCCAGAGCAGGATGATCATGGGCAACGGGATGATGGGCTCCCAGACCACGGCGGCGAGAAAAGTGTTCATGTGGAAGGATGACCGGCGGCTCGGAGGAAAGGACGGAACAACAACATTTCCAAAGTGAAGAGCAAGGCGGCCATGAGGAGGAACCAATGAAACACGGGTCGTCCCGTGGTCAGTTCATCGTAGTCCTGCGCGCCGCCAATGAATTCACCCGACTGTCCGGCGCCCGTCTCGGAGCGGCGGCGCACTTCGGCGGGGTCGATGCCGCGCAAGTCGGCCTCCTCCTCCGGCACGTTCACCGCTCCAGCCCATTGCAGGGCTCCGGATGGGCCCTGAGTGTAAAGCCCAGCCACCGGAGTCGAGAAATTTGCCGTGACCCGTTCGCCATTCACGGCGGTGCGCACGACCACGGCACTTTGATCCGGAGCGCGTATGGGCGATTTCTCCAGTTCGTTCAACCAGAGTTCCGCCGAGACCATGCCGCCGGTTTCGGCGGAGACGTCGGGGATGTTCTCTGGCTTCAGAGCTTTGACCAGATCCTGCATCCAGGCCGGAAACAAGCGTTGCCGGGCCAGATTGCTGGCCAGTTCCGACGGGGCAAAATTGCAAAACAGGGCGGTGCCTAATCCCGCCTCCGCTGAACCCAGCGCAGGCATGCCATCGCTGAAACTCAGCAGCACCGATCCATGTCCGGTGGGGAGGGCGCGCTGCAGGGCGTAAAATTCCAACAACGCCAGCGATTGCCTGGCGCCGCCACGAAATAGCCGCAGGAAGCGCGAAGTGAAGTTGCCCCTGGCCACTTTTTGCGGAGCGCCCCCGAAGTTTTCCGTGGAGAGTCTCCCGCTGAGTTGGAAGGGGACGAAGGATCCACCAGCCAGCTTATTGAGTCGCTCGAGGTGATCCCCGTCGGCACTGCCATTGAGGAACCACAGCAAGCCGCCCCCATTCTGCAGAAAGGAATCCAGTCGTTGCAAGGTTTCCGTGGAGAGGCGGCTCACTCCGGTTAGAACGATGCGGGAGGCGGATCCGATTTGCTGCGGAGTGACGTCGCCGGTTTTCACGGAGCGAACTTTAAAGGGGCCTCCTTTTCCGTCGTAAGGATCCAGCGCCGCGAGCACGAACCTGGCTCCGGATTCCACGTCATCACCGTCGCTCAACACCAATATTTCCTCCTGCTCGCGCACTTCCAATTTCACCCAGCGGTGATTGTCGGCGGGCAGCGCATCGTCAGGCGATCGCACTTCGACACCATGGATCCCGGGCATCGGTGCGGTCAGGTCGAGGATGGTATGCGCAACCGACCATGGGGCTATTTTGACCTCTCCAGGCGTCGCCAACCGCCCGTCCACCACGGCTTCGAGCGGCAGGGTTACTGCGGCGGGCGAATAATTGGCGGCGGTAATTTCCAGCCGCACGAGATCCTTTGCAGCGACGACGCTCGCAGTCGTGGTGGCACGGAGAATGGCAGTGTTGGGGCGATCCCGATCACCTGCGGACGTATCGACAAAGAAAATTCGCACACCCTCCGGCACGCTTTCGAAGATCACGTCGGCCCAACTGGATCGCTGGAAGTCAGACAGAATATAGACCTCCGCGCCGCGCGCCTGCTCTCCCAGCATGGTCCCCGCCAGCGCCAGGGCTTTGGCGAAATCCGCGCGTTCCTGAGAGGGCGGTAGCGCGCTGAGTCCGATCTGCACCTGATCATGCGAGGAGGTGAACTCTGGCAACAAGGCTTCCGGTTGCAGGGAAACGGTAATGGCATTGACCTTGTCGGCTGGTTTTAAAGTGGCGAGGATTTTTCCTGCTTCGATGAGCAGTCGTTTCGAAGCAGCCACCTGCGTGCCCGCCCGGTGCTCCATGCTGAGCGAACGATCGGCAATCAGCAACACCTTACGGCCGCCTCCCTTGGACGCTGCCGACTGCTCCGATCCCAACCGGGGCAGCACCGGGCGCAGAAATGCCAGCAGGAGCAGGGCGATCGCCAGTGTGCGGAGGAGCATCATCAGCAAATGCCGCCATTTTGCCACATTCGATCGACCAGCCAGGGAGCGGCGGATGCGTTCGATGTCTGGAAACATGATTTTCACCGGGGTGCGTCGATTCAATAAATGGATCACCAATGGCAAAAGCACCAGTGGGGCCAGAGTGGCGAGCAGTCCCGATTGAAGAAAGGTCATAGCGGCGCACGGGTTCGTTCACGAAGGCCCATCCAGGCTTCCAGGGCTTCGCGCCAGGGATCCTCGGTGCGCAGAACATGCCATGCCAGACTCCGGCGGGTGCATTCCGTTTCCATGCGCTCCATCATGAGTTCGGTCTCCCGCCGATAGGCGGTGCGGATTTCGTCGGGAGTGGCGTCGATGGTCTGGCCCGTCTCCATGTCCATGAATTTTGCCATGGCGACATTGGGTAACAGCCTTTCATCCGGGTCGACAATGTGCAGCAGCAGGATGTCGAATCCGCGATGTTGGAATTGGGAAATTGATTCGAAGAATTTGTCCAGATCGGTCAGGAAATCGGAGATGACGATGAGACTGCCGCGACGACGGAACAACGGGGCACAGAGGTTCAGCGCTTCAGCGGCCTCGGTGGTTCCGGCGGGACGTTTCAGCCGATATTCCAAGGTTGAGAGGCAATCCATCAAATGGCGCCGCGTGCTTCCCGCGGGCAGGTGAGCCCCCAGCACCTTGTAAAAAACCGTGAGTGAAAATTTATCGCCCTGACCTTGCATGAGACAAGCCAGTGCTGCCGCAATGCGTGCGGCGCGCATCCCCTTCGATTCCCGGCCGCCCGCCTGGTAGGCCATGGAGCCGCTGACATCGACCACCAGATAGGCCGTCATTTCCTTCTCGTCGCGATGCTTGCGGATCATCAGGCGTCTGTTTCTGGCATATACCTTCCAATCCACATGGGCCACGGGATCGCCGGGCTGGTAGGCTTTGAATTCGGCAAACTCGGCATTGGAGCCAAAATCCAGCGATCGATGCTTCCCGCTGAAAAACCCTTTCACCACCGACTCCGCAAAGAGCAGCAAATTCTTGAATCCTTCCAACTCCGCCGGATCGAGAATGTTACTGACAAACTTGGGTGCCGGGGGCGGTGCGGCCTGGCGGGCCTGGCGCGCCGAGTCCGGAAGGGGCGGCGGGCCTTTGGCTTTGCGGAAGGAATCGCCCGGTGACATGCTCAGTATTTCGGTTCAGGCACTTCCTTCAGCAGGCTGGCGACCAATGCCGCGGCGCGCAATCCCTCGCCGGTGGCTCGATAATTGGGCACGATGCGATGACTCAACACGTTGGGGGCAACGTTGCGGATATCGCGCGTTTCAGGTGCCGCCCGCCCTGACATGAGTGCCAGAGCCTTGGCTCCGAGAACCAAATATTGACTGGCCCGCGGACCCGCCCCCCATTCCAAATACTGGGTGGCGGTGGAGGCTGCTCCCACTTCTCCGGGACGTGTGGCGCAGGCCAGATCCACCGCGTAGGCCAGAACATGGTCGGCCACCGGCACGGCGCGGATCAGCTGCTCCACGGCTAAAATCTCCTGTCTGCTGACCACCGGTTGGAGCGATGGCAGAGTGCCGGAGGTGGTGCGTCGCACGATCTCCATTTCCGTTTCCCGTCCGGGGTAGCGCACGCCAATGGAGAACATGAATCGGTCCAGCTGGGCCTCCGGCAACGGATAGGTGCCCTCATGCTCAATCGGGTTCTGCGTCGCCACCACGAAAAAAGGACTGGGGAGTTCCCGCGTTTCCCTCGCCACGGTCACGCGGCGTTCCTGCATCGCCTCCAGCAGGGCGCTTTGCGTTTTGGGCGGGGTGCGGTTGATTTCATCGGCCAGCACGAGATTGGCGAAGATGGGACCCAACTGGAAATCAAACTCCACGCGGCCCGAATTCTCCCGCAGAATTTCCGAGCCCAGAATATCGCCCGGCATCAAGTCGGGCGTGAATTGAATCCGGCTAAACTGCAATCCCAGCGCCTCCGCCACCGTCCGCACCAGCAGGGTCTTGGCCAGACCGGGAACCCCGATCAACAGGCAATGCCCCTGACAAAAAAGACTTAGAATCAGGGTGTTCACCACGTCTTCCTGGCCGGCGATTACTTTTCCTATTTCATTGCGCAGTCGACTGAAGATATCACTGGCAGCGGATGGGCTCATAGCAGTGCCCCCGGAAGCATTAGGTTCGTTTTGCATGGGATATGAATCCGGATCGAAGCAGAGTGCCAACAGGGTGTCGAGGTAAATTCTGGGAATTCTGCTTCACACGACAAGCGGACCGGTTGCAAGCAACTGGCCACCATCTCAACTGAGCAGAACGATGGTTAAGTTCCGAACAATATGCCTAATTGCAGATGCTTCTGATTTGCTCGATTTATGTGAACTTGGTATAGGAAGGTCCGCAAACTCGTCCACACTGATCCTGGCTTTGCTAGCTTATCTTCAGATGTGGTTCAGTGCATTATAGCTTAGCACTCCGCACGCTTACAGTTTGATCCTCCGGCAAATTTCTGGCTGGAGACTGTAATGGAGGCCTAGGCTGGCTCGCATCAGCAACGGGCGTCAATTCCGGCCCCGGCCGCGACCGCCGACGAATCCGCCTGGGCCAAAGCGGTTTGGGCGTGCCGCATCGGGAGGGCCGCCGTTGCCGCGTTCCGGACGGGCCAGGGCTTCGGATTGCTGGTCTGCTGGAATGTTGGCGGCGATCCATGGTTGGGCGGCGGTGGGATCGGCACGGTTCCAGACGCGAGCGACATCGATTTGGGCCTTGAGACGGTCTTCAGGATTGGTGATTTCCTTGGTCCAGATGGCAGCGGAAGCGGCATCCTCGCGGGCGAGGGATCGGGTGAAGGTGGCGACGATGACATTTTTTGCCTCACCGGCGGGCATTTGAGTGAGTTGGGTGCTGGCGGCGGTGGGGTCCGAGCGGGTCCATTGATCATAGATCTGCTCCAGGGCGGCCGTCTGGCTGGCGCCAGCGGGGAGGGTGGCGACCCAGGCGGCGGCTCCGGCGGGATCCTTGCGAGCCATCGCATCGGCGATTTGTCCCACGGCCTGGCTGCTGCCCGGCAGGCTGGCGATGCTGGCGGCCCAATCCGTGGCGGTCGACATGTCGCCGCGCAGGAATTGACGGGAAATGGTATCGAGTGCCGCAGACCGCATTTTTTCATCAGTCAGGGACAACGCCCAGGCACCGGCTGCGGCGGTTCCTTCGCGCAATTTTTGATCGGCAATGACACCCGTGTAATCTGCGCGTTCATCCTCCTTGAGGGTCATGACATATTTCATGGCCATCTCCGGGTTGTTCCGAGCCAGGGCGCTGACGAGCCCGCGCTCCATCATGGCTTCCTCGCGGTTTCCGCCACGTCCGTTGGAGTCCTCGGGATTGGCGGCCTTGTAGTCGGCGAGGTATTTCATGGCGGCCTCGGGGTCCTTGGCTGCCCAGCCGGCCAGCGCCGTGCCCCGCGTCATGCCAGCGTCACGCCCATTCATTTCCGAGAGCGATGCCATGGCTGCCGCTCCGTCCTTTTCGCCCCAGGCAAAGCCCAGCAGGGAAAGGTAACGCATGGATTCAAATCCACCGGTGTTCTCGCGGATGGCCTTGAGGGCGGCCGGGGCATTTTCGGCAGTGAGGGAGCCGAGCAATTGGGTGAAGGCCGCCATGGCTTTAACAGGATCGGGGTCCTTCAAGGCCAGCATCAGTGCGGCTGTCATTCGCTCTGGAGAAATATTCCCCTGCGCGTCCCGGTATTCCTGCAACCACGCGGCTGGGTTGTCCGAGGGGGCCTGCGCGGCGGTTGTGGCCGCCGGGGTGGTCGCCTGCTTCGATGAGGCCAGCGCGGGCTTCGATGCGGCACGGGGAGAGTTCGTATCGGCGCGGTGATTTCCAAAAAGATAAGCTCCGATTGCTGCGGCAAGCCATCCGACATGAACCAGAAGTGATTTTTTCATAAAATGAGGATGTCTCGCGGCATCGGCGATTGTGGTGATGACATCGACATCATGAACCTGAGCCGATTGGTAAAGTTGCGGTCAATTTCCAACTCCGCCCAACAATCGCTTAGTGCAGGAAATGCCGGTGCTGGGTGAAGACCATGGCCATCTGACGTTCGTCAGCGGCGGCGATGACTTCGGCATCCTTGATGCTGCCGCCGGGCTGAATGGCGGCGATGGCTCCGGCGCTGGCGGCGGCGATGAGGCCGTCAGGGAAGGGGAACATGGCGTCGCTGGCGACGATGCAGCCTTCGAGGGAGAGTCCGGATTCCCGGGCCTTCCAGATCGCGAGCCGGCAGGCATCGACACGCGACATCTGGCCCGCTCCAATGCCCAGCGTGCGGTCGTGCGTGGCGAAGACGATGGCGTTGGATTTCACATGCTTCACGACGCGCCAGCCAAAGCGCATGGCTTCGATTTCCTCCTTGCTGGGCTGGCGTTTGGTGACGACTTTTTCCTCGACGTTGGTCAGGCCGCGCGTCTTGAAATCGCGATCCATGACCATGATGCCGCCGGGGGCGCTGCGGATGATGGGGTTGGCCTCCTGCGCTTTGAGAAATGCCTCGGCATTAAACTGCATGAGGCGCAGATTCTTCTTTCGTTGGAGGATGGCGCGGGCTTCGGCCGAGTAGGAGGGGGCGATGATGACATCGGTGAAAATTTCACTGATGACGCGCGCCAGGCTTTCCGGCATCTCGCGGTTCGTCACGATCACGCCGCCAAAGGGTGCCTGCCGGTCGGTTTCAAAAGCCTTCTCCCAGGCCGCGCGGAGGTCGGAGTCGTCGCAGCCCACGCCGCAGGGGTTCGTGTGTTTGAGGATGGCGACAGTCGGGCGCTTGAATTCAAGGACGAGCTGCGTGGCGGCTTCGATATCGAGGACGTTGGTATAGCTGAGTTCCTTGCCGTGAAGTTGGGTGAAAAGCTCGTTGAACGAACCATAGAGACGCGCTTCCTGGTGCGGGTTGTCGCCGTAGCGCAGGTTGGAACTGAGCGGCAGGTTGAGGCTGAAACTGCTGTCGGTGGTTTGCTCCTGATTGAGGAACTGGTAAATGGCGCGGTCGTAATCGGATGTGCGTTTGAAGACTTTAATGGCGAGTCGTTCGCGGGTTTTGAGGCTGGTCTCGCCCTTGTTGTCGCGCATTTCCTCAAGCACAGGGGCGTAGTCGGCCACGTCGGTGATGACGGTGACGCTGGCGTGGTTTTTGGCGGCGCTGCGCAGCATGGCCGGACCGCCGATGTCGATGTTTTCAATGGCATGTTCGAGCGTGACATCGGGTTTGGCGATGGTGGCTTCGAACGGGTAGAGATTGACGACGAGCAGGTCGATGGCGGGAATGTCGTGCTCCCTGGACTGTTTTTCGTGCGCTTTGTCGCCACGGACGTAGAGCAATCCGCCGTGGACCCTGGGATGCAGCGTCTTGAGCCGCCCGTCGAAACACTCCGGCGCTCCCGTGTAATCCCCCACTTCAATCACCGGAATGCCAGCCGCCTTGAGGGCCGTGGCGGTGCCGCCGGTGCTGAGGATTTCCACTTCGAGCGAGTGCAGGCCTTGGGCGAATTCGGCAAGGCCGGCTTTGTCAGAAACGGAAATAAGGGCTCTTTTAATCTTCATTGAACTAGGGTTGGGGCCACGAGCATGGTGGCGATTACTAGGGCATCAAGTGGAAAAAAATCACCGCTCGCAGCAGAATCGACTTGCATTAAACCGGCAGTTTCCACCCCTCCCGATAGGCCTTGCGGATGATCGATTCCGCTTCGGGGCAATTTTTCGCCTGCTGTTTTTCCGTATCCCATTCGATGCGCTTTTGAAATCTCACCGCCAGCATGCCGACCAGCAATGCCTCCGTGAAGGGAGCCGAATACCAGAATCCGCTCTTGGCATCCTCGGGTTTGCCGGCCAGCGCGGCGCGTACCCATTCGATCCGATGCCCGGGCGAACGGGGGATGACGGGTTCCGGACGTTTGAAATCCTTCATCAGGGAATCCGGAATCAAGCGGGGTGGGGAGGCGTGGCTGCCCCCCATGAGGCCGCATTTCTCGCCTACAAACGCACAGCCGTTGTCGGAAATCTTGCGTCCCTCTTCAAAGAATTTCAGACCCTCCGGCACCTTGCCTCCATCATACCACTTCATGGTGACTTCCGGCCGTGATCCCTTGGCGGGAAAATGCCACGTCACGATGCTCCACGTGGGAAAGGAATCATTGTTCGAGGGGGAGGTGGTGGCGTCCACCCAGTCGGGCTGGCCCAGGTCCAGCGCATAGAAGGCTGGATCGGCATTGTGCACCGCCATGTCTCCCAGTGCCCCGCATCCGAAATCCCACCATCCACGCCACGCCACCTGATGGTAGGCGGTATGGAAGGGGCGCATTGGTGCCGGGCCGATCCAGAGATCCCAGTCGAGCGTCGCAGGCACCGGCGGCGTGTCCTTCGGGCGTTCGATGCCCTGCGTGTTCCAGAAAGTCCCGGGCCGGTCACTCCACACATGCACTTCCTGAACCTTGCCCAGGGTGCCCTGATCGTAAATTTCCTTCCACAAGCGCAGACCTTCGCCCCCGTGGCCGTTGTTGCCCATCTGGGTGACCACATTCATCTTCTTCGCCATGTCCCGCATCTTGCGGGCTTCCTCAATGGTATGGGCCAGCGGTTTTTCGACATAAGCATGCTTGCCCAGCTGCATGGTTGATAGGGCGATGGGGGCGTGGTGATGGTCGGGTGTGGAAACAACCACTGCATCGAATTCCTTTTCCTTCTCAAGCATCCGCCGCCAGTCGCGAAATTTCTGCGCGCCCGGATATTTACCAGCAGCCCCATCCAGATTCCGAGTATCCACGTCACAAAGCGCCACCACCTGAACTTCCGGGAATTGCCCGATCTCCCCCAGGTTCCCTCCGCCCTGCCCACCCACACCCACATGCGCGGTTCGCAATTTCTCAGAAGGCGGCGTCTGGCCGGAACCGGCGATGACGTGGCGGGGAACGAGGATGGGCGCTGAGCCGGTGGCGAGGATTTGCTTGAGGAAACTACGACGGTTTTTCATAGGCCGCCAGTCTGATCCCTCCCCAGCGCGTTTCCTAGTCACGCAGAAAGGGATTTATATTAGATGGGCGGGAGGCGGAATGGCATGAAGCACACCGCCTCACTTCTTTCCACCTTCCGAAAGGTCCGTGTCAGTAGAATAGGCAACGCTCGTCACGCAGGACGGATAGACCAGGCTGAGCACTGCAGCTGCTTCTACGGCCCGGACGCGGAGTTTCCAATCGACCGAGGCTGTCGGAAACCCTGCGATGTGGTGGAAACCCGTGGGTCTGGCGGTGGCGGGGTCCAATGCCAGTTCGATGCTGCGGGGCTCTAGATTCATGCCGAGGCCGGTTACTTTCATGACGGCCTCCTTCGCGGTCCAGAGTTGGAAGAACCGGTTGGTGCGTTCGGAGTCGTCCGGGGCGTGGTCGATGGCCGCGCGTTCGCCACCCACAAAATACTCCCGGGCAATTTCCCGCACGGGAAATTCCGGATCGATCATTTCCAAGTCCAACCCAACCGGACCGGCCGTGCAGACTGCCAGGGCTGCGAGGTCCTTGGAATGGGTTAGATTGAAATGGACCTCCGGGAAGTCGCGCAAGGTGGGTTTTCCGAATTCCCCAGGGATTAAATGCAATTCCTCCGGCCTGACCGTGATCGGGAGCACCGAAGCCAGCAGGTTGCGCATGGTCATGTGGAAGAATCCATAGCGGTGTCGGTCAACGTCAAAATGGAATCGCGCGGCCTTTTCTCTTTCCTCGTAACTGAGCCCGGCCTCCACCTTTTCCCGGTCAGTAACGGGAGGGGAATGGAAGGTCCAGAGAGTGATTTGGTTGGGGGAGAGTCCCATTTTTCAGAATAATTCAAAGATTCTCGCAAATAAACTTGATAAATTCCATAAATACAATTAAATTCAGGAATCATGAAAATTCAACTTCCCAAATTATCTGCACTTTGCCAAGCAGTTTCGGTCGTCAGTTTAGGCCTGCTTCTGAGCAGCTGCCAGTTGCCGAAACAGAAGGATGACCGGTATTCTGTGGCGGACTGGTCGGTAAATTCGACAGTGGCCAAGGAGGATTACACCGTGGGAGTCTCGCTGGAACAGATCGACGAGGCCCCCCTGCCGAGTCCCGAGGAGATTGCCAGCGGGCTGG
Source organism: Akkermansia muciniphila (assembly GCA_943333275.1). Classification (GTDB taxonomy): domain Bacteria; phylum Verrucomicrobiota; class Verrucomicrobiia; order Verrucomicrobiales; family V1-33; genus JAGNEJ01. The sequence goes on along the minus strand of CALQSQ010000049.1, from coordinate 2,041 downwards.
CGGGATACCAGGGCAGCGGACAGGCGTTGCCTGATCCAGGCATGCTTCCCGCCGACGAGGGGAATGTTGCCGAACCACAATTGGAATCGATGGGGTCCGAACACCCGGTGAGCGACGAACTTCTGAGCACGGATACACAGTTGGAACTGCCTCCAACCGCACCCGTGGTGGCTGCATCGGAGCAGGAAATCCGCCCTGCGGAAATCAATCCCTCGCCGGAGAATCACGCGCTCATGGCGGCCAGCACGACCCGCCCACCGATGGCACCAAGGGGAGTGAACGGCAAGCCGACCTACAACATTGCTCAGGCTTATGCCGCTCCTGCAGAACAGGTCGCCAGTGGTTCCCCTGCGCCAGCCGTCACGCCATCGGCCGATGACCTTTCGGAAATTCTCAATCTGGCCCGTCAGGTTGAGGGAAGTCACCGTTAATAATTAGGCGCCGACCGGTTGCCTCCCCGCAGCCTCTGGGGATTAGGAAATTCCCTTCTCCGTCTCACTGGCCGGACGCTGGCCGAGCTGCGTGCGGACGATTTGCCGCAGCAGGTGAACCTGAATTTCCTGAATTTCGAGGAATCGTTCGCTGTGCTGGCGCAGGAGGTGGTCGAGCTTTTCATGGAGGTGGCGGATTTCCAATTCGGCCTTGAGGTTGATCTGGTAATCGGCGCGTGCGTGCTGGCGATCGCGGGCTTCCTGACGTTTCTGGCTCATCATAATGACCGGGGCCTGAAGGGCGGCCAGGCAGGAGAGCAGCAGATTCAGGAGGATAAATGGGTAGGGATCGGGAGCGGCGGAACCGCGCCAAAGGAGGATATTGGCAAGGATCCAGAGCACGAGGAATCCGCAGAAGGAGAGGATGAATTTCCAACTGCCACCAAATTGCGCGATGATGTCCGAGACACGTTCGCCGAACGTCCGATGCAGCAGCGCCTCATCCTCCTCGGGACTTTCCGAAAGGATCTCGTGCTCGCGAAGGCTTTCGATGACCTCCCGCTCCAGCGCGGAAATCTGGCCGACCCCCTCGGACAGGGAATCCTCCACATAGGCGGCGCGTTCGTCGTTGAGGGCCTCGATGCCTATGTAATCGTCCTCGGTGATGTGAGGATGGCGTTTCTGAATGAACTTGAGCAACGAGGGACGCAGGGCATCCGCCGGCATGGTGTCCTCCTCGGGCAGTTCGATTTTGGTGATGGCGCAAGTGTTCATGGGGGCAGTGCGCCGGGGGAAGCGCGATGCATTCTTAAGGTGACCGGGCGGATGGAGCGAATGAAATACGCTTCATCGCACGGTTATTTTGCAGCGGCCTGCGCTGCCGGGGTGATCGTTACCGGGACGAACTCCAAGCGAATGGCACCCGTGGTCGTATCAAGCAGGCGGACTTTGCCATCCTGACCGGCAACCGCCAGCGTGGCTCCATCGGGGCTGAAGCGGACGGTGTAGATGCCGCTGGCGATGTCGGAATGCGCCAGCAGCGTGGCGCCCTCGGTGACGGATTTCTCCACGGTGGCGATCTCCTCGGCATTGCGGGAATCGCCGGTCTTGCCGTAGATGGCTTTGATGTTGTCCGGGAGGGTGGTGTCGTAGTCCGCATTGCTGATGTGCACCTGTCCTTTGCCATCGAGGCTGCTGCCAGCGGCGATCCGTTTGCCGTCCCTGCTGTAATCAACGGCGAAAATGCGACCGGTCATCGGGGTGTATTTTTTGATCAAATTCGAGTTATCCCCGATGCGGCGGCCCACCAGCCGGAACATGCGATAAATCTGCGGCACACCATCCGCTCCTCCCACCAGCACTTCATCGCGCAGGGGATTGCGGGCGATCGCCGCGAGGCCGCCTTTCAAGCTGCCAGGAGTGATGGAAGTGAGATTGTCCACGAAGCGCTGGGTCGCCACCTCGGTGAGTTTCGTGGTCATGTCCCGGCCCACGGAGACGATGTGATCGCCCTTGGTGGAGAACACGGTGTCAAAGACCCAGTCATCGTGGCTGGCCATGAAGAGCTTCTGTTCGCCGGTCTTGGAATCCAGCGCCCGAACAGATTTCCC
>CALQSQ010000048.1 GCA_943333275.1 Akkermansia muciniphila | reverse complement strand
GGCTGCGATTCCTGATTTGGGTTTTTTAATGGATTAATCAGAACCAGGGATTCCGATAATGATGTTATGGTATGCCGTGATGGTATGGTTTTAAATGACACATAAGTGATTGAATTTAAATGATTTATGCGAGATTCCTTCCGGGTATCCACTTTGCAAGGATACTGAACGATTCGACCACTCCTGACAGGATACCCGCCCGATTTTGACCAATGATCTGGCACCGAAAGGCGGAGCTGGTGGGGCTGGGTGGGCTCAATTTCCTGCCAAAATGGCCAGGGCGCGATCCACGATGCCATCTACGGGCCAGAGTCGGCCGATGCCTTCGTAGCCGCAGGCGAGCATGCCTTCCTCAGGGCCGATGAAGTGGTGGCCCCAGCTTTTGAGGGTGGCGACGTTGGCCTGGGTGGCGGGGTGGAGCCACATTTTGCCGTTCATGGCGGGGGCGTGGAGGAAGGGGGCCTTGGTGGCGAGGGCGATGGCTCCGAGGACATCGTCGGCCATGCCGTGGGCGAGTTTGGCGAGGGTGTTGGCGGTGGCGGGGGCGAGGAGGATGAGGTCGGCCTCGTCGGCCAGTTGGATATGGCCGGGGCGCCAGCTTTCTTTCTCATCATAGAGGCCGGTGACGACGGGTCGGCGGGTGAGGACCTGGAGGGTGAGAGGGGTGATGAATTCCTGGGCATCGCGGGTCATGACGGCGGTGACGGTGGCGCCGCGTTTCACCAACTGGCTGGCGAGTTCGGCGGACTTGTAGGCGGCGATGGAGCCACTGATGCCGAGCAGGATGTTCATGAACTCACTTTTTGAGTTCCTCAATTTCCTTTTCCAGTCTGGAAATGATCTCGGTGGCGGTCTTCAGGCGCGCAGCGAGTACGCGGGAAATGAAGCCGTAGAGGGAGGCGTAGTAGCCGGGATTCTCGTCGGCGGATTTGATTTCATTGAGAAATTTCTGATCGATGACGAGGCAAAGGGTATTGGTCTTGGCGATGACGGAGGCGGAGCGTTTCTCATCGCTCACGACGGCGAGTTCACCGAAGATCTCGCCGGGGCGATCGATTTTGGCGATGGTCTCGCCGCCCTTGGTGACTTCCATTTTCCCGGCCAGCAGAATGAAGATGCGGGCGTCATCCTGTCCTTCCTTGATGATCGCATCGCCGGGGTCGGCCTGGATGAAGTAGCTCGAATAGAGGATGTCGTTGAGGTGTCCGTCGTGGAACGATTCAAAGAAGGGGATCTTATCGAGGGGTTCGGGGAGGGTGTCCTCCTCGTGAATGTAGGCAAATTCTTTCATGGTAGCGCCTTAATGTCATACACAGGAGAAGGATGAATGAAAAGAGAAATCCCTCGAAGAAACATAAAAAGCGCGCTGGGCTGAGGGATGCGCCGGCAATGGTGGAAATCTCACCTTTTCTTCACATGCGGCAGGCTCCGTCCTTGCATTTTCCTGTCGAATCCGTCACCGGGGCCTCCATCTGCGCCGCGCGGTCGGGGGTGAGGTGGAGCCAATGCGAGAGTTTCAGACGATTTCCCGATATCAGCCTGCAAAGGTGATGGGCCAGCGGATGCCATTCCGGGCGGCTGAAGCGTTTGGCCCAGCCCCGCCAGTTTCGCAGAGCCCACAGGCAGGTGATCCAGGCTTCAGCCCCCTGATACACCTCGCCGGTATTGGCATGGACCACAATCTGGCCCGCGGGATCGAGATCGGGCAATTCCGGAAGCACGGCGAGGGCCATGGGGGAATCGAAAGGCAGGAAGTTCAGCTTCAAATAAGCCCGCTGCCGCAGCATCCATGCTTTCACCTGGCAGCAGAGACCGCAGCGCAGGTCGTAGAAGATGGTGATTTCAGTCATCGCGTTCATGAGCAGTCGGGGGTGGGGAGGTGTGACTTCTCAGGCCTGTGGCTTGATAAAGGTGGGCAGGGCGGGGGGACGCGTTTCCAAATCAAGCAGGGCATTGCGCCTCAGTCTGTGGAAGAGGAAAATGTTGAAAAAGTGCATGGCCCCCAGCACCACGGTCACGAGTCCCATCTTGCCGCTCAGCGTTTCAAAAACTCCCACGGCGTCCTGCACCTGAATGCCCACTTTGAGGAAGTAACTCACAAACCCAAAATTCAGCAGATAGAAGCCCACGACCAGGAGGTGATTTACGCTGTCGGCGAGCGACTCGTTGCCATGGAAACAATCCACCAGGAAGATGCGGCCGTTCTTGTGCAACGTCCGGGCGACCCAGATGGTCAGGGCGATGCTGAGAGTGAGATACAGGGTGTAAGTGATGATGGTTGCGTTCATGGGGCGAAGGTTTTTTGTTAAATTACCGATATTTCTGAAATTACAGAAATAAAAGGAAGGCGCAACTGGAAATGTGATGTTTTCTTTTTCTGATGCCTTCCAGCAATGCTGACAGATTGACGGGGCGTAGGGCAAGGGTTCGTCGCTTCGATTCGACCGGGTGGAACGATGCGCCAAACTTCCTTGATCGCGTCATGGCATTTCGGGATGGTCTCAGGTAAACACGCAGTCACTTACAATTATGACTTTAAGAAATTTCCTCCCTCTCTATTGCCTCACCGCCTGCGCTTGCGGGATGATCCAATCCCAGGCCGCCGCGCTTGAACTCAAGAAAGGCGATCATGTCGCCATCGTGGGCAGTGGCCTGGCCGACCGCCAGCAGCATCACGCCTGGCTCGAATCGCTGATCCACAGGGCCTATCCCGAACTGGGTCTGACCGTGCGCAACCTGGGGTTTGCAACCGACGAAGTGAATCTGCATCCGCGTTCCGACGATGTGCCGACCACGGAATATTTCCTGAACATGAAAAAGGGGGATACCAACAAGCCGGGCAGCGGGGACATCATCTACAAGGCAGGCACGGAGTTTCATGCCACGGTGATTCTGGCCTACTGGGGCTTCAATGAATCCTTCAAAGGTCCGGCGGGAGCGGAGGATTTTCGCAAGAACATGGACAAGTATGTGAAGGACACGCTGGCGGCCAACTATGGTTCGGGAACTCCCAAGCTGGTGCTGTTCTCACCCATCGCCCACGAAAATCTGAAGAGCCCCAACTTCCCGGATGGCGCTGCCAACAATGCCAATTTGGAACTCTATTCAAAAATCATTGGCGAGGTGGGGGAGGCGAACAAGGTGCCCTACATAGACCTTTTCCATCCTTCATTGGAACTCTATGCCAAGGCTCCCGCACCATTGACACTGAATGGAGTTCACCTTTTGGAAACCGGCGACAAAGCACTCGCTCCCGTTCAGTTTGCGGCGCTCTTTGGAAAAGACGCCGGCCCTCTGGATGATCCCAAACTGGCCAAAATCCGCGAGGCCGTCTTGGAAAAGAACGTCCAGTGGCATCACCGCTACCGCACGGTGGATCAGTTCAATATTTATGGCGGACGCTCGCGCATCAAGTATGAAGGCGTGGATAATGCCACCATCCTTGGTCAGGAAATGGCCCAGCGCGATGTCAAGACAGCCAACCGCGACCAGGCCGTCTGGGCCGCCGCGCGCGGGCAGGCCTACACGGTGAAGGACGACAATTTGCCACCCGTCGATCTCACGCCGCCGAACCGCAAGGATCCAGTTCCTTACCTTGATGGTGAGGAAGCGCTTAAATACGTCACGGCCGCCCAGGGCACGAAGATTGAGTTCATCGGATCGGAAAAGGAATTTCCGGAATTGATCAACCCTGTGCAGATGAATTTCGATACCAAGGGCCGCCTCTGGGTGGCCGTCTGGCCGACGTATCCGGAGACGATGCCGACCACGACCAATTACGACAAGCTCATCTATTTCGATCTCGATCCCAAGACGGGCAAGGCTTTGAAATGCACCACATTCATCGACGGCCTGAACTGCCCCACCGGTTTCCAGTTTTACAAGGACGGTGTGATTGTCATGCAGTCTCCTGATTTGTGGTTTGTGCGCGACACTGACGGTGACGGCAAGGCCGACACGAAGGAGCGCCTCCTGCATGGCCTGGATGCCGCGGACTCCCACCACGAAACGAACTCCATCTGCTACGAACCTGGCGGGGCCATCTACCTGAGCGATGGTGTCTTCCACCGCACGAATGTGGAGACCTACCACGGTCCTGTACGCAACACGGATGGGGCCATTTACCGTTACGAGCCGAACACGAGTAAATTTTACCGTCACGTCCCCTACGGTTTCGCCAATCCCCATGGCCGCGTCTTTGACTACTGGGGAAATGATCTGATCACTGATGCGACTGGCAACTCCAACTACTTCGGCCCAGGCTTCAGCGGTCACCTCGATCAGGGCAGCCACTCCGGTTACATGGAATTCTGGGGTCGTCCGTCGCGTCCCTGCCCCGGCACTGCGATTCTCACCAGCCGCCATTTCCCGGATGACTGGCAGGGCAGTTTCCTCAATACGAACGTCATCAGCTTCCAGGGGATTTTCCGTGCGAAGATGTCGGATGAAGGCTCCGGCGTGAAAGGCGAAACTGTGGAGCATCTCGTCTCCGCCGATGTCGCCAAGAATGCCAACTTCCGTCCTTCGGGCATCACCGTGGCTCCGGATGGTTCGCTCTATTTCATGGACTGGTCGCAGATGCTCATCGGTCACCTCCAGCACCACCTGCGCGATCCCAATCGGGACCACCAGCACGGCCGCATTTACCGCATCACCTATCCCGGACGTCCGCTCCTGGAGCCCAAGAAAATCGATGGCGAATCGGTGGCGAAATTGCTCGATCTCCTCAAGGAGCCTGAAAATGATGTCCGCCTGCGGGCCAAGATCGAACTCAGCAAACACGCCACCTCCGAGGTCATCCCTGCCGTCCAGGAATGGGCGAAGCAGTTTGATCCCAACAACGTGGCGGATGCCCACCATCTGCTGGAGGCGCTCTGGGTGCACCAGTGGAACAATGTCGTGAACCTGCCGCTCATCGAAGCCATCCTGAAAGGCCCCGAACCACGGGCTCGCGCCCAAGCCGCCCGCGTTATTTGCTATCAGCGCGATGCCATCCCGAATGCCCTGGACCTGCTCCTGATGGCTGCCAACGACAGCGCCCCCCGCGTGCGCCTGGAAGCCATCCGTGCGGCCAGTTTCTTCAACGGTGCCCAGACCGCCAAGGCTATTTCCGTAGCCCAGGCTTCGCTGAAATATGAATCCGATAAATACCTCGACTACTGCTACAAGGAAACGATGCGCCAGCTGGATTCCATCCGGAAGGAAATTGTGCTGCCGACCGATCCCCAGGTGCTCGCAGGCGTGCTGGCGCGCATGAACGAAGGCGAACTCAACCAGCAGCCCGCCCACGAAATGGTTTTCCAGGCGAAGCTGGAACGGAAGGGGTATGATGTGATTGCCCGTGAGAAATTCATCACCGAATTGATGGCTCTTAAAAAGACCGAACGCGCCGCCACGATTGTCAGTGAATTGCAGCGCATGGATGCCAAGGGCGATGCTGTGAGCGCTGCGGCTGAAGCCCTCGGTAAAATCCTTGTGGCGGTCCCGCCGTCGGAGTTGACTAAAGTCCGCGCTGAACTCGCGAAAACCGCCACGGAAGCAAAGCTGTCTGTCGTGCGACAAGCATCGTGGGGTTCGCTGCTGCTCGTGGATGGCAAGGCTGACGGAGTTTGGAATGCCACCATAGGCAAACCTGCCGATCGTGAATCGTTGATCCGCGGCCTGAGTTACGTGGTGGACCCGGCGCTACGCGGCCAGTTCCAGGCCCGACTGACTGAGATTGTTTCCGATGGCAAGGCCGAGGGTGGTCTGTTGAATGCTGCCTTGAAAGCGCTCCCGCTGATGGGCGAAGGCAACTGGGCTGCCAACTTCGCCGTGCTCGCCAAATTCCTCCACGAAGGTCGCGAACGCAATCTGGTCGGCGATGCGATCATGCAGTTGCCGCGCACCGCTTGGGACAAGGCCAAAGCTGCGGAACTCGCGCAGGATGTGCTGGCGTTCCACAAGACCATCGATCCCAAGGAGCGCAACAAACAGGAGTTCATCGAACTCAACCAGCTGGGACTGGAAATGGCCGGTCTGGCAGGCAACGCTGCCCTTGCCAAGGAACTGCGCGGCCTGAGCGTCAGCATTTACGTGGTCAAAACGGTGCGGGAACAGTTGAAATACGACACCCCGCGACTGGTCGTGGAGGCTGGAAAACCCTTCGAGATCATTTTCGAAAATTCCGATGCCATGCCGCACAATTTTGTCATCGTTGAAAATGGCAAACACATGGACATTGGCAATGCCGCGCTGACCATGCCGCCGGATCGCCTCGATGGCAAAGGCCGCGCCTACCTGCCCAAGGATTTCCCCATCCGTGATGCTACCAAGCTCATGGAACCCGGCCAAAAGGAAAAGCTGCAGATTCCCGCCATCAATGAAGAGGGTGAGCATGAATATGTCTGCACCTTCCCAGGCCACGCGGCCATCATGTGGGGCAAACTCATTGTCACCAAGGACGTGGACGCCTACCTCGCCGCGCATCCCCAATAATCGCTCAAACCAAAATCCTGTTTATGAAACTCACCCATCTAATCGCCGCCACCGCGCTCTGCACTTCTCCATTATTCGCCGATCCCCACATCACCTACGCCCCCAAGGAAGGCCCTGGGAAAGGCAAGCACGTTGTCTTCATCTCCGGTGATGAGGAATACCGCAGCGAGGAAAGCCTCCCCATGCTCGCCAAAATCCTCAGCCAGAAGCATGGATTCAAATGCACCGTGCTCTTTTCCCTCGCCGCCGATGGCACGATCGATCCAAACAATCAGAAGTCGATCAGTTCACCCGAGCAGCTGGACAGCGCGGATGCCATTGTCATCCTCACGCGCTTCCGCCAGTGGCCGGAAGCGGATCTGAAGCATTTCGTGGATGCGGTGAATCGCGGCATTCCCATCATCGGTCTGCGCACCGCCACCCACGCCCTGAGCGGCGATGCGCAAAAGCCCTTTGGGGATTTTGGCAAAACCGTGCTTGGCGAAAACTGGGTCAGTCACTGGGGCAAGCACATGAGCGAAGCCACCAAGGGAATTATCGAACCTGGTTCCGAAAAGGAACCCATTATGAATGGGGTCACGGACGTCTTCGGTCTGACCGACGTCTATGAAGCCCATCCGCCTGCCGATGTGAAAATCCTCCTGCGCGGCCAGTCCCTCGCCGGTCTCAAACCCAATTCGCCTCCCGCCGACTATGAAAAAAACGGCCAGGGCATCAACAATCCCATGATGCCCATCGCGTGGACGAGAACGTTTACCAACAAGGCCGGCAAGACCAACAAGATCCTCTGCACCACCATGGGCGACGCCACCGACCTAGAAAGCGAAGGCCTCCGCCGCCTCATCGTCAATGGGGTCTATCAGGGGCTGGGAATGACCGTGCCCGCCAAGGCGGACGTTGCCTACGTCGACCCCTACGAACCCAGCTTCTACGCCGGTGGCGGCTTCCGCAAAGGCATGAAACCCGAGGATCTCGCCCTGGGTAAAGCCATGCCCGGCAAACCGCATCCGAAACCTGAAGGTGCTCGCTAAGAGCGACTCCGGAATGTCCCGAGCTCATTTGCGTTGCGAAATGGCCGTTTCCATCGGCGTGCCTTCCGGCTAGTCTGGCATCCCATGGATTCCACCAAGATCATTTACGAACGTTTCAAATCCCAGACCGCCTGGCTCCTGGTGGTGCTGATCGGAATGTTTCTCATTGAGTTGGCGGACGGTCTCCTGCCCGGCCAGCATCCGCTCGATCAATGGGGCGTTCGCCCGCGCGAACTTACCGGTTTGGTGGGAATCCCGCTGGCTCCTTTTGTTCATGGGAGTTTCTCTCACCTCGCGGAAAACAGTCTGCCGTTTTTCGTGCTGGCCTGGCTGACTTTGTTGGGAGGTGTGCGTCGTTTCTTGCTTGTTTCCGTGGGCATCGCCCTCATTAGTGGCCTGGGTGTCTGGATTTTCGGCATGCCGCGCACCGTCCACATCGGACTGAGCGGAGTGATTTTTGGTTACCTCGGTTATCTGCTGGCGCGGGGATGGTATGAACGCAAACTCCCCGCCATCGTTATCGCGCTACTGGTCGGAATTACCTACCTCGGAATGCTCACCCAACTCGTGAGCGTCAAAGCCCACATCTCCTGGACCGCCCACGGCTTCGGATTTCTAGGCGGCATCGTCATGGCGGCGCTGCTCTTTCAAAAGCGCGCCAAACCCGCTGCCACCGAATTAAGCTAAGAAACGTTTCCTCACGCAATCGGATCCGGGCAGACCTTGCGGAGCTGGCATTTGGTGCAGGCGTTGCCGAGGAAAACGCGGTCGTATTCCTCCATGATTTCGCGGATGACCGGGCGTTCGGTGGTGAGGAAACCGGCTTCGAAGTTTCGGCGGTGGTCGCTCTTGGGGCCGAGGCCGGCGCCGGTGAAATTGGCACTGCCAAGGTAAGCGGTCTGGCCATCGACGATCACGGCCTTCATGTGCATGCGCGGGCAGAGGAGGCGTTCGAATCGGTCCGTGCGGAGTTCGGGGTATTTGTCGAAATCCCGCCGGAACCTTGGTCCTGGCTCCTTGGCATGAATCAACCGCACCTCCACACCTTCGGATACGAGTTCGGCGAGCACCGCCAGGAAAGGACGGTATTTCCCCTTTTGCGCCAGCACATGCATGTCCTTCAAATCAGCCGTGGCGATCCAGACAAATTTCTTGGCGGATGGAATGACATCGCGCAGAAGCCGCTGATGGTGATGGCTGTGAAGGATCAGTTCCCACATGCCTCAGGGACGCTGCGGGGTGACGAGTCGATAATAGCGCCGTGTGTCCGTGGACGGATCCGTGATGTTGATCTGGCGCTCAAAAATGCCAACGGGGATGTCCTCAAGCCGATACCAGAAGAGGAGGTCCGTGCTGTATTCCACGGAGTAGCTCACGGCAGACTTGGCGGTAAATTGAAGGACCCGGGGCGGACCTTTGGAGATCGACAGGGAGAGGACATCGCTCCCCAGCAGGGGATTCGTCTGGGCCAGATATTCATGCGCGCTGCTCTGGCCGTCGCCGTCTGGGTCCAGCAGGGCATCGGCCGGGGAGAATGGATCGAGACCGTAGGAGATTTCCCAGAGATTGGGAATGCCATCGCCGTCGTTATCCAGGATGGGGGATTGCCCGTAGTTCACCTTGCCGGTGGTGGGCAGGGTGGCCAGCCAGTTGGAGGGATCGTTGCCGATGATGGTTCGCGAAATTCGCTGCAGGCTTGAACCCGCGCCATCCGCCGCCGTCGGCCAGGGGGCGAAGTCTGCATAGCCGACTTTATCAGCGAGGATGTAGGGGGTGATTCCCCCGCTGGGCGTGCCCGGGAAGGCTAGTTCCACGCTGGCCTCATCATTCTGAAGTTTGGGCGAAAATGGCCCAAGCACGATGGCTGTGAGCGGAAGATTTACCGCAGTTCTGAAGGCCGCCAGACTTGCGGCATCGGTGAGGGGATCAAAGCTCACGATCACCATGTAATCTCCCGGACGCAGCACGGTTCCCGGTGGAAACGCAAAGTCAGCGGCGGATTTCAACACCCAGCCGGTTAGATTTACCGCGGAGGTTGTGGGATTGTGAAGTTCTATAAATTCGTCCCGTGCGTTGTCCACTGCACCGGGAAGGTTTGGTGGGTGGTAATGGATTTCGTTGATGATGACGGGATCAATCCTGGGTGGGGAATTGGCAGCATTGGGAGTCCTCGCGATTTGAGCCCAGAACTCAGGACTGCTGCTGGTGGTCACCTCCCCAAAGGAGACGTTTTCGGAGGATGCTCCAAAACTCACCTGACTCCGGTAACCGGTTTCGGTGCCACCACCATCCGTTGCGCTGAGTACGATTTCATCGCCGGTGGAACTGAGGCCGAAGGCATTGACGCCGGTGTTGAACGAGGGCTCGTAAATCGTGAGAAATCCGTTGGCGGGAATGATGCTGCCGGAGGGGAGTTGATATTTCTGATGATTCGATTTGTCATCGCTCAGCCACCAGTTGCTGACATCGACACTCGCGGCGCTGGAATTGCGGAGTTCGATGTAGTCGACGAGTGGCAGCACCGAATTTGTCAGCGCTTCATTGATCTTCACGGAGGGGTGGCGCTGCCAGTTGCTCTCGGCCGGGGAATCGGTCTGCGGGAACAACGCCAGGGCCGCCTGCCCGTCTGGAAACCGGCCCTGCGAGACGTTGATCGTTTGCGGGCCAAACGTCACGCTGTCGAGCGTTGACGTGCCAGCAGCGTTCGTCAGCACGATCCGATCCCCGCCTGCGGAGAGTTTGAAATTGCAATGGTGGAAACCAAGCGTGGTGCCGTCCGCTGTGAAGTCGGTGAATCCCTTTCCGCCAATGTAGGACAGCGCGGGAATCTGGGTGACCAACGGATTGCCCGGCGCATCGCTGAGATACAATCCACCAAGGGAGACGGGATTCAGGTCGGAATTGTAGAGTTCAAACCAGTCCTCTCCGTGGGTCCGGCTGGCCATCCATTCATTGATCTTTAGTGCTGCCACCGGCCCGAGGGTGGTCACGGCGGCGTTGGTTGAATTCGGTGTGGGCTGGGTCAGTGTGAAATTTCCCGTGCCCGTGGGCACGCGACCAATGCTCAGATTGCGCGCCTGCGGACCGAAATCGACAAAGTCGCGCAGGGTGATGCCAGTCGTGAGCACAAGGCGCTGCCCGTGCGTCGAAAGTCCAAAGCCGGTGTGCAGTCCGGGGGCGGTCAGATTGCTGTCACACCAAATCCCCAGGTAACCCTGCGCGGGAATCATGGTGCCATTGGGAAACACATAACGAAACGGCTGCAGGATATCGTCGCTTAGGCCGCTGCCGCCGAGATCGATGGCGACATTGGTGTTGTTTTTCAATTCCACCCAGTCCGGATAGGAACTGCCATTGGCCACGGCATTGCGATTGTCCGCCATGACTTCATTGATGACCACATCGCCGGCGAGCGGGGGAAAGGTTGCGCTCATTTCAAGACCGAAGGTCACGTCATCGCTGGAGGCGCTGGTCTGGTGGATTTCCACGGCGATCACGTTGTCGCCCTGCACCAGAAAAGGCTTGGGATCCACGTAGCTGGAATCGCCTGGACTGTTGGAGGCATCCGCATAAACCGAAACGGCATCGCCCGGCGAACTGGCGCTCAACTGCGTGTAGGGGAAACTGCCGGCATTGTTCGCCATGCGATAACGGTGGATCTTTGTGCCGTTGATGTAGATGACACAGCCATCGTCGATGAAATGGCGCAGGCGCAGATTGGACAGACTGGACGGCGGAGCCGAGAGATTGAAATGTTTGCGGAAATACGTCGTGATCCTCCCGCCGGGTGCATTCGGGGCGATGAGTGGCGTGCGGATGACGGCCTCGGCGGGGAGTTGCGCCTGGGTCTCGGCCGCGAGCACGCCCGGGCCGCTGGGCCAGTTGATGGGATTGGAATCATCGAAATTGGTCGCCGTCCAGGCACCGTCATTGAAGGCCTCGGTCTGGTTGTATTTCCAGGTGTCGCCCAGGGAAATAATGGTCTGATTGCTCGCCTGCAGGCCGTAAAGGAACGAGGTCTCCGGTGAGGTCAGGGACGGGTGGTCGATGGCATCGTAGTAGGTTACACGCCAGAAATACGATTGCCCGAAGGTCAGCTTGTCGAATGGAATCGGCAGCGTTGTGAGGTGGGCGTTGCCCGTGTAAACATAGACGGGTTCGATGTAGGTTCCAGATGCCGGGCGAATTTCCCACTTCGATTTGGCATGGGCATTGGCCCCCGCGGTATTGCCGCTGGTGTGGGTGTAAGCGCTGCTGACCAGTGATCCGGGCGGCAGGGCACTGGCGGTGTTGATGGGCTGTTGATTGGCGGGACGGGACGGGCGCAGGAAATCGCTGCCATTGGCGGCATGACCGAGCTGCGTGTTGACGCTGGCAAAGCGATCCTCGCAGAAGTTGGCCTTCGCGGAATTGATCCATGCGTAATAGCTGACGGAGGTTCCCGCGGCATCCTTGAAGAATAGAGTCTTGAGCGTGTCGGGGTGCAGGTAGGTGTTGTTCAGCAGCCAGAGGCGGGCGTTGTATTCGGTGCGGTAGGCCTTGAGGAAACTGTCCTTGAAATAGTTTGGTCCCCGGCTGTTGTTGCCGAGGATGCCTCCCGGCGGGGTGCCATTTTCGCCCAGATAAATCCAGGAGTTTGCCCCGGTTGTATCGCCATTTCCAAACATGCCATCGAAGTCCCAGGGGAAATGCGCCCAGCGACCATTGGCCCGCTGCCAGTAGAAATGATTCTGCGTGGTGTCATCCCACGGGCAGGACCAGTTGAGGATGGCCATGGAGGTGAGTTCGGTATCCACCTCCATGACGCCATCGAAATAGGCTCGCAGATTTGGGAGGTTGGGATTCGCGGCGTTGGGATTGTCACCCCGTGCCGTCCACATGCCCTGGTAGAAGCCCATGATGTTGGTGCTGCCGATCCAGGAATCTGACTGGATTCCATACGTCCATTGATACTTCTGCCACGCCTGCCACAGGCCTCCCGACGTAAGCATGCGCCCATCGCCGATGGAATACGGGCCCTCCTCGTTGAGGCCAATGATGCCGACGTTCTTGTAGAACTGCCCGCTTGGCTCCACAGGCTGACCAGGATTGAGCGCCGCCTGCCGGGCATGGAATTTATTCAACAGATCGCCGTTGTATTCGCCCTGTTCCAGCTTGGTGATCTTGCCATTTCCATTCATATACCAGTCGATCCACCGCACTTCGGAGAGCGGGAGATTGGCGTTTACATAAAGGCCATGCATGACGCTGAAGTAGTCACTCTTGTCCGTGATGAATTCACTGTCCGCGCCGCGATACATCTGCGCCTTGGGGAACTTTAGCTTGTAGGTTGGCCGGGAGGGGCGGCGGTTGTAACGGCTGCCGTGGTATCGGAACTGGATGTCGCGCACGTTGCCATTTTCCACAAAGATGGCCGGCACGGTTCCATTGTATTGGCGCGCGGTGGCGGCGACGTAGGGGTAGTCCCGCGGCTGGCCGTTGCTGTCGCCGGTGGTCGCCCGCTTTGGGTTGCCGACCACATTGTAGGCCATGTTCTGCAGTCCGTTCACTCCGTTCCACGGGTAAGGGTTGGAATCGCCATTATCGGATACGGGCTGGCCATCGTCGGAGACGAACAAATCGTAAATGGGATTCACCGATGTTCTCACTGGGGTGACGAAATAGGAAAGCCACGATTCACGAAGCGTCAGACTCATGGGCACAATGCGCGCCTCGTCCGCGCGGGGACAAATTTGCTCGCCACTCTGCGTCAGGATCCGGTAGCGCACGATGCTGCGGTCCGGCTGTCCGGGCAGGATGGCAGTGAACTGCCCGCCGCCCACATCCGTCATGGGGACGAAGCTGTGGATCTCGGTGAAGGAATTCAAATTTTCGACAAAAGTTTCCACCTGAAGTCCGCCGATGCCTGCGGTGCTCGTCAACGCGCAACTGATGCGCACGGTCGCGGCGGCGCGGATGGTGGGGGAATCGTTGTTGGATTGCACCGCCCCCACACTCACGGCCACCGGCAGTCCGGCGGGCTCCACCACGGCGTTGGCGGCCCCGGGCGTTGGCGAACTGCCCACAGCGGAGGCCTGCCAGTTCGCGGGATCGTTTGGGGGACCGTTCGCTTGGATCCGCTGCAACGAGCGCCCCTTGTATTGGTAATTGTCCGAATTCAGCAGCGTGAATTCATCGGATGCTCCCATGGCATCGGCCGCACCTGGCCAGGGAAATGCCGACGAGTAGCTGACCTGATCGAGGATGTTTCCATTGGCATCGCTGAGCACAATGGTGTCGCTGGAATTGCTCAACTTTCCATCGTAGGGCCCGGCCACACCCGATAGCCCCGAATAGACAACCTGTAGCCGCGCGGGATTTTTTGCCACGACGACGTATCCGCGGGCCGGCAGGCTTTGGGCATTGAAGATGTAATCCACCCCACCGCTGAGCCGCACTCCCTCCATGGCAAAGGGGCTGTCGCTGTTGTTGTAAATTTCCAGGAACTCATGAACATCATCCGTGAGGTCGAGGACCGGAGTGCCGTTGGCATTGAAGGCTTCCAACTCCACCGGGTGGTAATGAATTTCGTTGATGATGAGGGGCGGGGGTGTCAGTGGCAGCGTGGTAAACTGGCTGCTCGAGCCAGCCCAGGCGATGCCCGCAGCGTTCTGAACCTGGCAGCGGTAGAAATACACGGTGGCTGGCGAAAGATTTCGCAAGGCGGCGGCAAATTTTCCGCTCTGCACCGGCAGGGTGGCCACGCTGGTCCAGTTGCCGGTGACCGTTCCACCATCGGTGGTGCCGTAATAAATTCTCGCGACCGGTGGATCATTGCCCGTGTCAGTCACCTGACCACGCGGACTCGCCGAGTATCCGGTGATATCGGAGGCAGGCAGATTGATTACCGAAGGCAGAGTGGGTGCATTGGTGGTGAAGGAGGCGGTGCTTGCCGCCCACGTGCTGCCGGAGGCGTTCACCGCCAGGGCCCGGAAATAGTAGGCCGTGCTTCCAATCAATCCCGTCACCTGGAAAGACGCCGCGCCGCTCTGCACTCCGAGGTTTACGGAACTGGCCCAGTTGGCGATGTTGGTGCCCCCATCGACGGTGCCGTAGTAGATGGTGACATTGGGATTCGCGCCTGCCGTGGGAGTGACCTGCGCTCCCAATGTGGCACTGCGGACCAGAACATTGGTGGCCGCCAGATTGGCCACCGCCGGGTAGCCATTGATGGTGGTGAATGACATGGTGGTGCCCCAACTGTCGCCCCCGTTGGTATTCGTGGCACGGGTGGTGAAATAATAGGTGACGCCGGAAGCCAGTCCGGTCACGGGTTTGGTAAATGCCGCAATCGTCTGGCCGACCGAGGTGCTGCTTTGCCAGTTCGCGGCCGTCGTTCCACCGTCGGTGGTTCCATAATAGAAGAACACGCTGGGAACCGGCGAGCCGGTCACAAAAAACGCGCCACCGAGGGTGGCTCCATCAACTGTGGGGTTGGTGGCGGCAGTCGTCCGGACCACCGGAGCATTGGGGCTGGTTTGGAGGCCGAGGCCGTAATGATTCGAAACACGATTCGAAGCCAGGGCGATGGGGTAAAGGGCCACCTCATCGATCAGGCCGGTAAAATAACCCGAACTCAGATTTCCGCCGATCAACAAATCGGTCACTGCCGAAATCGAAAGGGCATCACCACCGGTCACCACCTGCAGGCCATCCAGATAAAGGCGCATCGTTGGCGTCGTGCCACCGCGCGTCAGCACCACATGGTGCCAGACATTGGCCGGCACGGACGTCGCGCCGGGGAGGAATCCCGTGTTATGATAGGCCCGCAGCCGGGGCGTGGCATCGTCGTTGGAAAGGATGGAGAAGTCGATGGCTGGCGACGTGTTTTTATAAACAAACAAATCCCCGCGCGTCGTCACGGACGTCTTATACCATAACTCCACGGAGAAAGTTCCGGTGCCGAGATCAAAAAAGGAACTCGCGGGAATCCTGACCCGGGAATTGGTCCCATTGAACTGGACGCACGTCCCCATGTTTGGTCCCCGGCTCGGCTGGCCCAGCGTGCAATTTTCAAAGATTCCATTCTGCGCCCCCTGCTGCGGGGCGCCGGCCGCCACTGCAAGGTCATTGGCAGTTGTGCCGGAGCTTTCATCAAATGACCAGAAGGCCACCGGGCCGTCGGCCAGGACCGCATTGTTGTAGGTGGCATTGCCAGCCCGGCATGGCGTTTTCAGGAGGGAAAAGACGAGGGCAAAGCGCAGGCTGTGCAGGACGAGGGGGGTGAGTTTCATGAAATGCCGAAAGAGGGGTGGGGGATTTGACCGAGTGTCTCAGAAAGGGGGATTATCTACAAGACGGATTCGTGGGAAATCAGCCCGCAGGAAATGTGGAGGCATTGCGAGCGATGAAGGCACGGGGCGATTTTCCCGGATTTTTAAATTTGTTCCGGCCGTGCAATGGGGCTTATCATCAACAAGGCCTTCGCCAACTCCCATCAACCATTCAATTCGCCATCGCCATGTTTGGAATTCGCTTCATTAAAATCCCACCGACGACCCACGTGCTGCAGTTCAGCGGCGGAAAAATCGCCCGCGAGGGGGCGGGAATTTCCTTTTTCTACTTTTCTCCGCTGGCCTCGCTGGTGGCGGTGCCCGTGGGGAGCACGGACATCCCTTTCATCTTTGAAGAACAAACCGCCGACTACCAGACGGTAAGTTTGCAGGGTCAGATTACCTACCGGATTGCCGATCCGAAGAAGCTGGCGGCGTTGATGGATTTTACGCTCACGGCAAACGGGTCCGGGTATGACTCCGAAGACCCGGAGAAACTTCCGCAGCGCGTGATCAATCTGGTGCACGTGCTGGCTCGTGCGGAAATTGAAAAATTGCCGTTGAGGCAGGCGCTGCGGGCCTCGGAAGCATTGGTGAAGGCGATCCGTTCCCAGCTGGGAACCCTGCCGGAATTGTCCGCACTTGGGCTTGAGGTGCTGGGGTTGTCACTACTGGCGATCAAGCCGACACCGGAGACGGCGCGGGCCCTGGAGGCGGAGACGCGTGAGCTGCTGCTGCGCGAGGCTGATGATGCGACCTATGCACGCCGCAATGCGGCTGTGGAGCAGGAGCGCGCCATCAAGGAGAATGAATTGGAAACCGAAATTGCCGTGGAAAACAAGAAACGGCTGATTCGCGAGACGCAAATGGATGCCGAGCGCGCCGTGCAGGAGAAGCAGGCCCAGCTGGAACGGGCCAGGATGGAATCCAACATCGGTCTGGAGGACGAGCGCAAGAAACTCGTGGCGCTGGCCGCGGAAAATGCCCGCGCCGAATCCGATGCCCGTGGCTACGGTATTGCCACGACCATGAAGGCGCTGGCGAGCGCCGATCCCAGCGTGCTGCAGGCGCTCACGACGTCCTCAATGAAACCCGAGCAACTGATCGCCTTCGCCTTCCAGGAACTCGCCGGCAAGGCGGACAAGATTGGCCAGCTCAATATCTCGCCGGATCTGCTGCGTGAATTGATGGACAAGCCGGCTCCGAGAAAATGAACCGGCTCACGGAGACGAAAATCATGCTGGTGGTGAGGTCAACGCGACTGGCTGATTTGAAGGCGCGTTTTGCCACCAAGTCCCAGGCAAGATTTTATGTGAGCAATCTGGGCGGGGATTTCGATGACTACGAAAAGGAGGATGCGGCCTACCAGAGGGCCATTGCCGACGCCCAGCACACCCTGAGCGAGCTTGGGCGGGTTCAGGTGGTGCAGAGGGTTTTTCTGCCCAATTTTGTTTTTGGAAAGGAAGATATCATCGTGGCACTGGGGCAGGATGGGTTGGTGGCAAACACCCTCAAGTACCTGAACGGCCAGCCCCTGGTGGGGGTCAATCCTGATCCCGAGCGCTGGGATGGGAAGCTGCTTCCGTTCCAGGTTGAAGACCTCGAAACGGTGATGCGCGAGGTGCTGAAGGGAGGCCGTCAAAAACGCGAGGTGACGATGGCCGAGGCCAGACTCAACACCGGTCTCAGCCTCTGTGCGGTGAATGATTTGTTCATTGGCATGAAATCGCACGGATCCGCAAGATATCGCATTACCCTCGGGAGGTCGGCGGAGAATCATTCTTCCAGTGGAGTGATCGTTTCCACGGGGCTTGGATCCACGGGATGGTTCAAGAGTCTCATGACGGGTGCTATGGAGGTGGCGGCGGCATCGGGACGCGCGGGTGCGGTGATCCCGCACGATTCGCAGTTTCCATGGGAATCCGATTACCTGTATTTCACCGTGCGGGAACCGTTTCCCAGCAATACCACCGGCTCCAAGCTCGTGTTTGGTAAAGTAACGCAGCAGCAGCCATTGGTGCTGGAATCGCTGATGGGTGAAAACGGCGTGATTTTCAGCGATGGCATTGAGCACGATTTTCTGGAGTTCAACTCCGGCGCCCGGGCGACGATCACCCTGGCCGGGCGGCGGGGCCGGCTGGTGGTCTGAATTGAGCGACCTACAGTTTGTAAAACTGCTCCCAGCCCTGGCGCGGCGGAGGTCCGGCAAGGAGTTGATTGGCGGTGGGGTTGTTGGTGATCTGCTGTTTTTCGCGATCGAAAATCAGTTCGCCTCCGAGCCGCTGCGCGAGCACGCCGAGGCAGAAGATCTGGGTGAGCGGGGCACTCACGGAAAAGGGGGAGCGCGTTGTTTCCGTGCCTTGGATCGCGAGGAGGAAGTTTTCGTAATGATCGGAATTTTTGCCTGAGAGGCGCGGAAGTTTCTCGGACAGGTCCTGCATTTTCTCCTCGGGAATGATGCGCAGGGGATCGCCGTGGCTGGTGCCTTTGAAGACGAGTTCCTTGCTGTAGATCATTTTCCCGTTGGCCTCGATCTTTCCATTGCCCAACTCCGGCGGACGTGGTGGATGATTGTCCACCCCATCGAACCATGTGATGACGACCGGAGGCATTTCTCCTCGCTTCGGGAAGTCGAACTGAATGGTGGAGGCCTGGGGGAAGATGAACTCGTTGGGGCCATCACGTTTCACGGCAGTGATTTTTTCGGGCATGCCAAGTTCAAGAAATTCATGCGCGGTATCGAGCAGGTGCGGGCCCCAGTCGCCGAAGGCTCCGTTGCCGTAATCGAACCAACTGCGCCAGTCGCCAGGGTGCAACCGGGGATCATAATCATGCGATGGAGCCGAACCCAACCAGGTTTCCCAGTCCAATCCCTCCGGCAGGGAGGCACCCTTCGGATAGCCATCGATTTTCCATCCATGCCAGCGGCGCCGGCTGTTCATGTAGGCATCGACGCGGGTCACGTCCTTGATGATTCCGGCTTCCTTCCAGGCCTTGAATTGGAAATAGTTCGGTCCGGAATGCCCCTGATTTCCCATCTGAGTGACAACCTTGTGGCGCCTGGCGGCGTCCATCATCAGTGTGCATTCCTGGAAGGTGTGGGCGAGGGGTTTTTCGACATAGACGTGCTTGCCCAGGGACATGGCGAGCATGGCAATGGGGAAATGGGAATGGTCCGGCACGGCGACGGTGCAGGCATCGATCTCCTTTCCCATCTTATCGAACATCTTGCGGAAGTCGGTGAATCTGGGAACATCAGGGAATCGTTTTTCCAGCCTGGCGGTGTGCGGGGTGCCGAAATGCACATCGCAGAGCGCCACCACGTTCACGAGTTCCTGGCTGCGTAGGAGACTCATGGCATCGCTCTCGCCCTGGCCACCGCAGCCGATGAAGGCGATGTTGATTTTCTGATTGGCCCCCAGCACCCGGCCTGGGATGAGGGCGCCGGCAGTGCCGATTCCAAGATATTTACCAAATTGACGACGGGAAAATTGAGGCATGGGAGAAAGGAAATTGAACGGAACGGCACTGCAGGATGCCGATCCACGCAAGCGAACTGGCGGTTCGGATTGCCACCGCAATCGCGGCGGTTTGACGCAGGCTGTGATTGCCAGTGGAGCAATTTCGCTGACAATGCGGCCATGACGAAATTCTTTGCGATGATGATGACCGCGGTCCTGTGCGGTCCCCCCTTTGTGGCCCTTGGGCAGGAGTGGACCCGATTCCGCGGACCGGGTGGGCAGGGGGTGAATGACACGGCGACGCAGATTCCGGCGAGTTTTACGGCCAAGGATTACCGATGGAAAATCGAACTGCCGGGTGCGGGCACTTCTTCGCCGGTGTTGTGGGGGACGAAGCTTTTCCTGACTGCCGAGGGTGCGGGCGATGGGCAGCGGCTGCTGCTGTGTTACGACTCGGTGACTGGAAAGTTGCTCTGGCAGCATTCCGATGAATTCAAGACGTATGGGCATCACAAGTTCAACAATTTCGCATCGACCACGCCCACGGTCGATGCGCGGCATGTTTATATTTCCTGGCTGAGTGGAGACCAGATGAAAGTGCTGGCACTGACGCACGATGGGAAAAAGGCCTGGGAGGCGGATCTGGGATTTTATCAGGAGGATCATGGCAGCGGGGCCTCGCCTGTCGTGGTGGGGTCGGTGCTGGTGGTGTCCAAGGACCATTTGAAAAATGATGCGGCGATCTATGGACTCAATGTGGCGGATGGGAAAACCCTCTGGCGTCTGCCGCGCACCACGCTGCGCACCTCCTTCAGCACGCCTCTGGTGGTGGAGGATCGTCCCGGGCATTCCGTGGTGGTGCTGAGCAGCAATCCGCAATCGCTGACCTGCATTGATCCGGCCACGGGCAAGGAGTTGTGGAGTCACGCTTATACTGAAAAGTCGGAGTTCCGCGCAGTGGGATCGCCGGTCTTTGCCGATGGGGTCTTTTTTGCCAATGTGGGGCAGGGGACGAGCGGTCGCGATGGTGTGGCCCTGAAACTGGTAGACGGCAAACCTGCCGTGGCCTGGGAACTGCCCAAGGGCATGCCGTATGTGCCCACGCCGCTGGCGTTGGATGACTATTTCTACGTGCTGAATGACGGCGGGGTCCTGAGCTGCATCAAGGCATCGACCGGCGAGCGCGCCTACAGCGAGCGCGTCTCGGAGAATGCCTACAGCTCGCCGGTTGCCGCTGGAAAAAGGATTTACTGCATCAGCAGGGACGGCAAGGTCATTGCGGTGAAGGCCGGGACGAAGTTTGAAATCATGGGCGAGAGTAATCTGGAGGAACCGTGCGAATCCACGCCTGCCATTGCCAATGGCATGATGTTCCTGCGCACGGCGAAGCATCTCATCGCCCTGGGAGGCGGTCGACCGCAGGCGGGGAATTACTACCCCGGCAAGGGTGTGAATGTGGAAATGCTCAGCGAAGTGCAGAGTGTGCAACCGGGTCGTGCGATGACGGTGGGTTTTCATTTGCAGCATATGGCGCGGCACCACACGTATTGGACAAATCCCGGCATCGCCGGTGTCCCGTTTGCACTGCAATGGAGCCTGCCTGAGGGCTGGAAAGCCGGCGAACTGCAATGCGCACCCCCGGACAAAGTTTACATGGCGCAATACCGCACGCATGGATACGAGCGCGATGTCATTCACCTTGTGGAAATCACCCCGCCTGCGGATTGGGCCGGGGAGTCGGTGACGCTGAAGGCCAAGGCCTCGTGGTTGTGCTGCGCCGAGGCCTGCAATCTGGGCTACGCCGATATGGAACTCACGCTGCCGGTGAAGCCGGAGGAGCCCAGGTGGGATGATTCCGCGCACGCCGCTTTCGAAATGGCCCGCGCGGCGCTGCCACAAACCTCGGATGCCTGGCAATTTTCCGCCATGCGGGATGGTGATTCTATTCGTTTCGAAGCCCGTCCGGTGAACGAGGTGGCGGGGGCATCAGCCGGGCAGAGTGAACCGATTTTCTTTTCCGCAGATAAATTGATCTGCTCCCATCCGAAGCAGGAATGGACGCTAAAGGATGGAGTCTGGAGGGCGCTGCTGCCCACTTCCGAATACAGCCCCAAGGATGCCACGCACCTGAAGGGTTTGCTTTATGTGGCGGAGGGTTGGATCAAAAGCGGGAGGGCTCCGTATTTGCAGATTGAAGTGCCGTTGGCGCAGACGCTTGGGCAGTCGAAGTAGGAACGCTGATATAGCAAGGGAGGGGTCTCCTGACGTCGCCCTCTACGTGGGGAGATGGAGGAATTTTCCTGATTGGCAAGTGGTGGGAGCAGTGTTTGGTGGGGGATGGCTTTTATTCATGAGGATTTCCTGCTGCAATCGGCAATGGCCCGGCGGCTTTACCACGAGGTTGCGGAGACACTGCCGATCATTGATTACCATTGCCACACCCCGCCGCAGGAGGTGGCGGAGGATCGGCGTTTTGCCGACCTGACGGCCATCTGGC
Organism: Akkermansia muciniphila; assembly: GCA_943333275.1. Lineage (GTDB taxonomy): Bacteria > Verrucomicrobiota > Verrucomicrobiia > Verrucomicrobiales > V1-33 > JAGNEJ01. The sequence goes on along the minus strand of CALQSQ010000048.1, from coordinate 21,172 downwards.
TCGAGGGGGATCATTACAAATGGCGGGCCATGCGCAGCAATGGAATCGATGAGCGCTTCATCACCGGCGATGCCACGCCCTACGAAAAGTTCCTGGCCTTTGCGGAAACAGTGCCGCACACGCTGCGCAACCCGCTTTTTCATTGGTGCCATCTGGAACTGAAACGGTATTTTGATATCGATGAATTGCTTGCGCCGGAATCGGCTCCGCGCATTTGGGCCAGAGCCAACGCACGCCTTCAGGATCGGGATCGCAGCGCGCAGGGGATCCTGCGGGACCTGCGTGTCGAAGTGGTATGCACCACAGATGATCCGGCGGATGATCTGTGGCATCACCGGGCCTTTGCCACCTCCGGACATCCCACCAGGTTGCTCCCCGCCTTCCGGCCGGATGCGTTGCTCAAAATTGATCAGACGGCCCATTTCAATGCATATGTCGACCGATTAGGGACGGCGGCGGAGATGGAAATTGGAAACTATGCCGACCTGGAAAGCGCCCTGGAAAAAAGGCATGCCTATTTTCATGAACAGGGATGCCGCCTCTCGGATCACGGTCTCAGCCATGCCTGGGCGCAATTTGGCACGCGGCAGCAGGTTGCGGACATATTCGGAAAAGCTCGGACCAGCCAAGCGGTGAGCGCGAAGGAGCACGCGATCTTTGCGACAGAAATCATGCTGCTTTCCGGCCGCCTCGATGCCGCCAAAGGCTGGACCAAGCAGCTCCATCTCGGAGCCCTGCGCAATAATAATAGCAAGCGGCTCCGGACGCTGGGACCAGATACGGGATTTGATTCCATTGGTGACTGGCCGCAGGCGGAATCGCTGAGCCGCTATCTGGACCGCCTCGACGCCGATGATGCCCTGCCGCAAATGATCCTCTACAACCTCAATCCCAGCGACAACTACGTCATGGGAACGATGATCGGAAATTTCATGGATGGGCGCACTCCCGGCAAGATTCAGTTCGGAAGCGGATGGTGGTTTCTGGATCAGAAGGAGGCCATGGAGTGGCAGATTAATGCGCTCAGCAATCTGGGGCTGCTGAGTCGTTTCGTGGGCATGCTCACGGACAGCCGGAGTTTCATGTCGTATCCCCGGCACGAATATTTCCGCCGGGTGTTCTGTAATCTCCTAGGCAAGGACGTGGAGGAGGGATCACTGCCGGATGATTTCGATCTGCTTGCTGGCTTGGTGCGGCGCGTCTGTTATGAAAATGCGCGCGGCCATTTTGGCTTTTACGAGAAGCGAAAGGGTGGAGCCTGATGCATCACCGCACGTCCGGCGCGGTAGTGGGGCAGCAGGCTGACATAGGCATCCGCCCAGCCCTTGATGCTGTTCTGCTCCTCCTCTGTCAGGCTGCGAATGACTTTCGCCGGCGACCCCATCACCAGTGAGCCCGGGGGGATCTTTTTATTTCCGGTGACCAGTGCGCCCGCGCCGATGATGCAACGTTCGCCGATTTCCGCGCCATCCAGAATGATGGCGCCCATGCCGATCAGCACTTCATCGGCCACGCTGCAGGCATGCAGGATGGCCTTGTGGCCGACCGTGACGTCCGCGCCGACATGGCAGCCGAGCTGCCGGGAGAGATGAATGATGCAGCCGTCCTGAACGTTGGAACGCGGCCCGATGGAGATCTCCTGAATGTCTCCGCGCAGGACGGCGCCGTAGAAAATGGTGACTTCCTCGGCGATCGTAACATGTCCGAGCACCGTGGCGGTCGGCGCGACCCAAGCGGTCGGATGTACTTTGGGGGCGGTGAGCATGTGGACGGGCGGTTCTGAATGCATGAAAAATTTTAGGTTTTAATTTGGCTGGGGGGAAATTTTTAGAACTCTTTTCTTCCTCAAAACGTTGACACAAACGGCTGAATTCCTTATAGATGCAGGGTTGCCGCGATTGGCAATACTAACATCTATCCAAAAATCATTCATGAACAAAGCACAACTAATCGAATCCATCCAGAAAGCTCTCGGCGCCGAAACGACCAAGAAGCACGCCGGTGAAGCACTTGAAGCAGTTCTCGACGGCATCACCAAGGGTGTCAAGAAAGACGGTAATGTCCAGCTCATCGGTTTCGGAACTTTCAAGGTTTCCTCCCGCGCCGCCCGCAAAGGCCGCAACCCCAAGACCGGCGAAGCCATGAAAATCAAAGCTTCCAAGAGCGTCCGCTTCGTTGCCTCCAGCAACATCAAAAAAGGCCTCAAGTAGTCACACTGGCCTGACGCCTTGATGGCGAAAGGTTAAATTGCCCGGCTCTCGCACCGTGGGAGCCGGGTTTTTTGTTTTCTCGGACCTAGACCGAGTGGTGGAGTCTAGAGGGTCCTGGCAGCCTTGACGGCATAGAGGCTGACCTTGTGCTGCTGGCAAAGTTCGCGAATGGCCGGGAGTTCCAACAGCAGTGTGCGCTGTGCCTCCACCGCGATGAGTCGGATGCCTGACTGGACGCAGGCCTGAATGGTGGCGGCGCCGATGACGGGGACATCGAATCGAAAATCCTGCCGCGGCTTCGCGACCTTGGCCATCGTGGCGTCGCCGTGGCCCAGCTGGCCGCCGCGCAGTATGCACTCATTCGTGCCCTCGAAGGCTTCGACGGCCAGCACGGTGCCTTTCTTGACGACGACGGTCTGGCCAATGTCGAGGCGGCTGGTCTCGCGGGCGATTTCAATTCCGAAGTGGGCATCCGCGAGATCGCGCTCGCGCAGGGTGGGGCCGCAGACGTGGCCGGGGGTGGGGAGGAGGTGATCGAGAAAGGAGATCGCGGAAATGAGCGTGATGCCGTCCCTGGTGAGTTCATCGCCAATCGCCCCAAAGATGGTCTCGGCATTGCGGCGTTTCAATTTTCCGAGCATGACCAGCGTTCGCAGATCGGGGATCAACTGGTAGAGATTTTTGGGAGCGATCTGGCCGACCATCACCGCTTGCGTTACCGACTGGGCTTTGAAAAATTTGATCATTTTCCCCAACTGCCCGACCCGCATCCATTCGATGGCCTCGACCTCGGATGAAAGTTCCGGCAGGGTTTCGCCATGGAAAGCCGCGGCGACCACCCGACTGACGCCCGCACGCCGCGCCCCGTCCGCCATGATGAATGGGTATTGGCCATTGCCGGCGATCAGTCCCAGGGTCTGCGGCACTTCCATGCGGCGTTAGCTTAATTGAGCCAGGTAGGCGGACTCGCTCAGCAGGGAATCGAGCTGCGAGGGCTCGGCCACACGAATTTTGCAGAGCCAGCCTTGGTCGTAGGGGGAGGTGTTGACGAGGCTGGTGTCGGAGGCCGCCGCCGCATTGCTTTCCACCACCTCGCCATCGACGGGTGCATAGATATCGCTGGCGGCCTTGACGGATTCGATGACTGCGAGGCGCTCCCCGGCCTTGACCTGGGTTCCCACGGCGGGCAGTTCGAGATAGACAACCTCACCAAGTTCCGACTGGGCGTGATCGCTGATGCCTATGGTGGCGATGTCGGAATCCCGCGTGATCCATTCGTGGGACGCGGCGAAAAGGAGGGATGAGGAATCGGGCATAAGGTGGGATGGAAGTAGTGCTAGGAATTAGAGGCAGTGGCGGGTCTTTTGTAAAAGGACTTTTTCACGATTTCCACCGGGTAGCGCGTGCCGCGGATTTCGACGGAGTATTGCGCGCCGAGGTTTGCGGCGTCCGCGGGAAGGTAGGCGAGGGCAATGCCGTAACCAAGCGTCGGGCTCATGCCGCCGCTGCAGGTTTCGCCGAGGGGGATTTCTTCATTCGAAATCGGATAATGGGCGCGCAGGGGCGGGCCCTTTCCGAGCATTTTCAAGCCGCACAGCTTGCTGGGCAGTCCGTGGTCTTTCTGATGCGTTAAAATCGGCTGGCCGATAAATGTTTTGCTGAGATCGACAAACACACCCAGGCCGGCCTCCAGCGGAGTGCGGGTTGGCGAAAGATCATTTCCGTTCAACGGAAAGCCGCTTTCCAGACGCAGGGTATCGCGCGCCCCCAGTCCACAGGGCACCGCCCCCAGCCCAAGGATTTTCTCCCACCAGTTCTCCGCCGCGACTACCGGACAGAAAAACTCAAAGCCGTCCTCGCCGGTATAGCCTGTGCGGCAGACAATGCAGTCGCCGTCCGTGGTGGGAAAAATTCCGATGCCATTGCGAGGCGGCAAAGGCAGGTGGGTGGCGCACAGTTTATCATACAACGCCACCGCCTGCGGCCCCTGAATGGCCATGCCGGCGAATCCGGCGCTGTGGTCTTCGAGGTTTACGCCGGCCGGCAGATGTTTCCGCATCCAGGCAAAATCTTCGGCGATCATCGAGGCATTGACGACCAGGAAATAGCGGTCGGGGGCGAGTTGGTAAAGAATCAGATCGTCGATCACCCCGCCCGCCTCATTCAGCATCAGTGTGTATTGCCCGCCGCCGGGCTGCAGTTTGCCGACGCGATTCGTCAGCAGCGACTCCAACGCCTCGGCCGCACCCACGCCGCTCACAATAAACTGTCCCATATGGGAAATATCAAAGACCCCCACCTGCTGGCGGACCGCCTGGTGTTCGGCGGTGATTCCGCTGAACTGCACCGGCATGGAAAATCCCGCAAACGGCACCAGCTTCCCGCCATGGCGCAAATGGGTCGCCTGCAACGGCGATGGTATTGACTCACTCATGCCATCATGCATGGGCGCGGATGCCGGCGATTGCAACGGGGGAGTTGCCGCCGCTTCATGCTACCGGATCACGCCGCATTCGCGCGCAAACCATGCGGGGTTGAGGTGCGCCAGCGGACCCTTGAGTTTCTCCAGTTCCTCCGCCGCGCCGTGAAATTCCAGACGGCTGAGATCGGCAATCTTCAAAGCCTCTGCCAGCAATGGCCCCACGTTGTCCAAGTGCGTCAGCACGCCTTCGGCCCCGTCATAGCCCTCCCTGCAGAAGATCTCATCGCCATTGATCGTGAATTCGTAATAAAGATTGCGCGACTCCCCCTGGGCCTGCTCCACAAACGCCGGCATGGCCGCCTTGAATTCCGCGAGCTTCCCGGGATGCACTTTGAAATAGGGATGGATGCTGACGATGTTGCTGGTGTTCATGGATTGGATTGGGTTGGCTACGGAAGTTGGTGGGCGGGGAGGAAGGGATGTTCGATTGGTAAAAATTTTTGATGATCCGGGCGTTTGCTTTCAACTCTTGGAGGCCCCGCCCCCAGCTTTGCGTCCGCCGCGCCCCACGAGGGCCGCGCACTGGGCACCTTCAAGCAGGAGCCTGGCCTTGGCCACGGCACGGTCCAACAATTCGCGGGCACCCTCCCGGAGGTGCTCGCTTTCCTGAACATACCTGATGTTGTTCTCCATGTCTTCCGCCGACCAGCCGCGGCTGTGCGCGACATAGGGAAACTGGGGGAAGGTGAATCCCAATTCACTGAAAAACGTCAGCATCTGACCGGCCACACCCTGAACGTTGTCCTGTCCGCCGGTGATGATGAAAGAGGCCACCTTGTTTTGAATAAGCACGAGATCGTTGATGGTGATCTGGTTTTGCACGCAGTTCATCCGCTCTGCCATTTTGAAATACAGCGAGCTGGCGACACCCCAGCGGATGGGGGTGGCGATGAGCGAGACATCCGCCCAGTGCACCAAGGCTTCGTAAACCGGTTCCAAGTTGTCCTTATCATCCATCTGGGTCAGCGTGCACGGCCAGGTGCAGGCTCCCGCCGACTTGGAGTAATACCCTTCGCAGTGCTTGAACTTGAGTTCGTTGAGTTTGATCAGTTTCGTTTCACATCCCACCGCGGTCGCATGCTTGAGCGCCTCATCGAGCAGAGCCTCGGACGTGGAATAGCGCGGCTCCTCTGGATCCATGCCGGTGGTGGAGATGCCGACCACCCGGATTGGTCCCGGCTCCCGTTTCACGGGTCGGGCGAGCGGATGTAATTCGTTCTGCACCGGCTTGCGCGCCTGGGCCGGGGTGGTGCTGATCCAGAGTTGGCCGCCCTCCTCTTTTAAATGGTAGACTTCAACACCAGCCTTGCCGGATCCCGTGAGTCCATCGCACCGATCCACTTTCCACCCATGCCAAGGACATACGATCCGATCCCCGTCCAGCCTGCCTTGCCCCAGCGGTCCGCCCGCATGCAGGCAATTCCCGCCCACGGCTCCAAACTTGCCATCGCGGAACGAAAGGGCCACGGCCTTCCCCCCGAAGCGAATCTCCTGCAGTTCAATTTTTTTCAAATCCGCAATGGAACCGAGACAATGCCATTCTTCTGGTGTGGTGTTCATGGTGCGGATGTTTTGGGTGAGGTGACTTTGCCTGGTTTCGCACCAGCAGCAAACCATTTCAAAGTATTACGAAGGCACGGTGCGGCCGTCAATACAACAGCGGGAGCGCTAATTTTCTGCGGTTGCGGTGATCGGTGTTGCGAGGCTTTTTGATCAAGGCAGGTGTCTTTTTGTTTGAATCGACGACAGGAATGCCGTCGCTCCAGGGCTATTTCCCGATACAGAATTCGGAGAAAATTTTCCCTAGCAAATCCTCCGTATCCAAGCCTCCGACGATGTCGCCGAGGGCGTCCATGGCGGCGCGGATTTCGAGGGCGATGAATTCGGGAGAGGTGTCAGTGTCGGCAACTTGCAGCGCATCGGCGAGGTGCTGGCGGGCTTGGAGGAGGCAGGCCTGGTGGCGGGCGTTGATGGCAATGGGGTCGGTGGCGAGGCTGGTGGGATCGCTGACGAGGAGGGCGAAGAGTTGCTGGCTGAGGTTGTCGATGCCTTCGCGGGTGAGGCAGGAGAGGGCGCAGCCTTGCTTCTGCTGCCAGTCGGGGTGGCGTGGGAGGTCGGTCTTGTTGAGGACGAGGAGTTGGTGGCGGGTGGCGTCGGGGGGGAGGGCGATGCGGGCGGTGGCGGGCTGGCTGGCATCGACGATTTCCAGAATGACATCGGCTTCAAGCAGCGCGGCATTGCTGCGGGCCACGCCCTGCTGCTCGATGGAGTCGGATGTTTCGCGGAGGCCGGCGGTATCGATGAAGCGGAGGGGGAGGCCGCGCAGGTTGATGACCTCCTCGATGGTGTCGCGCGTGGTGCCGGGGGTGGGGCTGACGATGGCGCGGTCGAAACCGAGGAGGACATTGAGGAGGCTGGATTTCCCGGCGTTGGGAGTGCCGCAGAGGACGACCTTTGCGCCGTGGCGGAGAATGCGGCCCTGATCGGCGGTGGCGAGGAGTTTTTCCAAACGCGTCTGCACTTCCTCCATGCGGCCACGGAGGACGGAGCCGGTCTCGGGATCGATCTTTTCCTCCGGGAAATCGATGTAGGCTTCGAGGTGCGCGAGGATGCCGAGCAGGGAATCGCGCAGGTCGGTGATGGTCTGGCCGAGGCGCCCGGCGAGCTGGGAGTTTGCGGAACGCAGGGCGAGGGTGGTCTGCGCGGAGATGACATCCATAACAGCCTCCGCTTGGGTGAGGTCCATTTTCCCATTGAAGAATGCGCGCTGGGTAAACTCGCCCGGCCCGGCGGAACGGGCTCCGGCCTTGAGGACAGTTTCCAGAACCTGGCTGGTCATGAGCACGCCTCCATGGCAGCCGATTTCCAGCACGTCCTCGCCGGTGTAGCTGTGGGGCTTGGGGAAATGGGTGAGGACGACGTTATCAACGGCATTTCCCTCCGCATCATTCAAGGATCTGACGACGGCCCGCCGCGCGGCTCCGAGGCCTGCGGGAAAAAGCCTGGCGGCGATCGGGCCGAGGTCATTTCCCGAAACACGGATGAGCGCCACCGCGCCCGTGCCGGGAGCAGTGGCCACCGCAGCAATGGGATCCGCGCCGAACATGCGGGCGACTATGGGCTGCGAATCCCCAGGTGCAAGCAGCATCCCGACTGACAATTCGCTCGTCATTGGCGCGGGGTGTCGTAGGCTCGGCGCCATGATTGAGATTGGAAACTATAATAGGCTGTGCGTGGTGGGCCTGGTGGATCAGGGTGCCTACCTGGACGGCGGCGAGAAGGGGGAGGTGTTCCTGCCCCGCAAGCATTTTGCCAAAGGCAGCGTGCGCGAGGGCGCCTACATGCAGCTGTTCGTGACGAGGGACGTGTCCGGCGAACTGGTGGCCACGACGCAGCGTCCGCTGGCGATGCGCGGGGAGTTTGCTGCGCTCAAGGTGGTGGAGATGAAGTCCGACCTCGGGGCGTTTCTGGCGTGGGGTCTGCAGAAGGATCTGCTGCTGCCTGCGGAGGAAATGGAATTTCCCGTGCAGCCGGAGCAGGTGGTAGTCGTTTATGTTTTTCTGGATCCTGTTTCTGATCGCATCTTCGCGACCACCAGATTGCGGGACCATGTGAGTCCGTTGCCACCGCCGTTTGAAGTCGGGCAGCCGGTGAATCTGATGATCGTCCGCCAGACGCCGCTGGGGTATATCGCCCTGGTGGAGGGTTCGCATTTGGGCCTGCTGTATCAGAGCAGTGCAGCCATGCGATTGGAACCTGGGCAGAAGGTGCTCGGCTACATCGGCGCAATTCGTGACGATGGAAAAATCGACCTCACGCTGGATTCGTCGGGCGCGCACCGGGTGAATTCCCTGACGGAGGAAATTCTGGCCGCGCTGGCGACTGCGGGTGGGAAATTGGCGATTGATGATTCCAGCCCGCCCGAAATCATCCGCGAGAAATTCGGTGCCAGCAAAAAGGCGTTCAAGCAGGCGGTGGGGTCGTTGTATAAACAGCGGCTCATTTCACTGACGAGGCCGGGCATCGCGTTGATCAGTCAGCCAGCGGCGCTGAAGAAACGCGGTGAACGGTTTTCGGGTGATTACTGATCGCGCCTCAAAGCAAACCTCTCGACTCAGGGGAATTCCGCATTAGGGAGTGCGTTTCCATGACCCCCTCCCGTTTGCAATTTCGTTTGGATGCCACCGCCCCTGATTCCCGGGCGCGGGCGGCGACTTTTCGCACGCTGCACAATGAGGTGCTGACGCCGCTGTTCATGCCCGTGGGCACGCAGGCGACCGTGAAGGCGCAGTTGCCGGAATCGCTGGAGGAGGGGGGATCGCAGATTCTCCTGGCCAACACGTATCATTTGCTGTTGCGGCCCGGCACGGAAGTTTTCGAACGCATGGGGGGAATCCATGGCCTGATGCGCTGGCCGAAATCGGTGCTGACCGATTCCGGTGGGTATCAGATTTTTTCGCTTCCGCACTCACGATCCATGAGCGAGGACGGAGCGGTTTTTCAAAGCTATGTGGATGGAAAGGCGATCCTGCTGAGCCCGGAGGTGAGCATCGCGACGCAGCGCTCCATCGGCAGCGACATCATGATGGTGCTCGACCAGTGCATTCCCTCCACGGCTTCTGAAAAGGTGGCGCGGGCGGCGGTGGAAATCACCCAGCGCTGGGCGGTGCGGAGTCTGGAGGCGCGGGGGGATTCGCTCCAATCGATGTTTGCCATTGTGCAGGGAGCGTTGTTTCCCGCCCTGCGGAAACAAAGCGCGGAAGGACTGCTGAGTCTGCCGTTCGATGGTTATGCGATTGGTGGCCTGGCTGTGGGGGAGGGGAAGAGCGAGCGCGAGGACACTTGTGCGGTCACCGCAGAGATGCTGCCGGCGGATCGGCCGCGGTATCTCATGGGTGTGGGGACGCCGCTGGATTTGCTTGAAGCGGTGCACCGCGGCGTGGACATGTTCGATTGCATCATCCCCACGCAGGTGGCGAAACGCGGCACGGTCTTCACCGCGCGCGGACTGCTGCAAATGCGCCGCTCCGTGTATAAATTTTCCGATACCCCAATCGCCGCCGATTGCGCCTGCCCGACCTGCCGGAAATACCCCCGCGCCTATCTGCATCATTTGACGAAAACGCAGGAGCCATTGGGCTGGCAGCTCATGGGCCAGCACAACCTGTGGTTCTATCATCAGTTGATGCGCGAAATCCGCGCCAGCATTCTGGAAGGCCGTTTTCTGGAATATTACAACGACCGGCGGCGGACGCTGGACGTGGAGGACGAGGAATTTCCCAACTGCCCGTCGCCGCCCTCCAAGGTCAAACCCTCGCGCGCCCTGACGCTCGGGGTCTATGAAATGCAGGTGGCTCCGGAGGGGCATGGAAGCATCCGGCAAACGACCTCCGGCGAGATCATGCATTCGCGCACGCCGCCCATCGAGGAGGCGAGGGATGTCTATGTGGAGCAGTCGGATCTGACCTCCCGACTGCGCTCCGGTCCGGTCGTGCTCTGGGATGTCGGACTGGGCGCGGCGGCCAATGCCATGGCGGCGATCCAGTGCTACGAACAAATCGCCGCGCAGGGCGGGCATCCGGAAATGCACATCGTCAGCTTTGAAAATGATCTCGATTCCCTGCGCCTAGCCCTGCGGCACAAGAAACGCTTTCCCTACCTCCGCCACGGCGGGCCCGATGCCATTCTCGCGCGTGGGAAATGGCATTCGCGCCAGTATCCGGGGCTGCGGTGGACGTTGTTGTCGGGTGATTTCTTTGAACAAATGGAACACGCTCCCGCCCTGCCCGACCTCATTTACTACGATATGTTCTCCACGCGATCTGAACCCAGGAACTGGGACTTGGAAGCCTTCCAAAAACTTTTCCAACACTGCCAGCACCGCCACGTCGAACTCTTCACCTACTCCATGTCCACCGCAGGCCGCGTCGCCATGCTGGCCGAGGGATTCTGGGTCGCCACCGGCTGCCGCGCCGGAGTGAAATCCGAAACCACCATCGCCCTGACCCCGTCCGCTGCCGCTGCGGGCCGACATGCCCTGCTGGGAAAAGCCTGGCTGGGAAGATGGCAGCGATCCCATGCAAAATTTCCCGAAGGTCTGGCGGCCTCCGCCGAAGAGGCCTTTGCGGAAAAAATCCTCCAACATCCGCAGTTTCGCTGACCCGCCAGTCTTAAAAAGCGTTTGGACTTATTGGCCCCGTCGGGCGGTGGGGCTTAGGTGGAAAGGTTGCAGAAGATTGAGGGGAAACTCGCTAAGCTGCCCAAGGTTGGCTAGGAAGTAAATACGTCCAAGCCAGCTGTGATCGACAGTTTCCTTGAGATAAGAGGTTTCGCGAAGATGCGGCGAACGTTGGGCAGTTCACTATTTCGCCTCTGCAGGATTCGGACTCACCGAAGGCCGGTTGGGGCGGTAGTAGTAGGTCTCGTTGAAGGCTGCGACCCCGCCGGTGGAACCGCCGTAGATCAACATGCCCTCGCCGGTCCAGACGGCGGTGGCGATGCCGCGGCCGATGGGGGCGTTGGTGCTGGCGGTGGGTGTCCATTGGTGGGTGGTGGGATGGTAACGACCGCCGGAGGCGAAGTTGCCCTGTGGCTGATCGCCTCCGCCCCAGACGATCATTTCCTGCCCCGACCAGACGGCGACGTGATACATACGGCCATCGGGGGCATTTTCGAGGGTCGTGGATTGCCAGGCGTTGCTGTCCGGGTTGTAGGCTGCGCCGGTCTTGAGGCCGACGTTGATGGTATCGCCCTCGCTGAGATGGGCGCCGCCCCAGACGATCATTTCCGATCCGGTCCAGACGGCTTTCAAGCCTCGAGATGAGGTGGGGGCTCCTTCCATGGGCAGGGGTTTCCACGAATTGGTCTGCGGGTTGTAGCGGGCCCCGGTGCCGCAGGATCGGGTGCCGTTGTCGAGCAGTCCGCCCCAGACGATGAGTTCATGGCCTGTCCAGACAAAGGCGGGCTCCATGCGGGCTTCGGGCGCCTGCTCCAGTGGCAGTGGGGTCCAGGTGTCGGTTTTAGGATTGTAGCGCGCGCCGGTGTTGAAATTTTTTCCACCATCGCCCATGCCGCCCCAGACGATCATCTCCTCGCCCGTCCAGAAGGCTGCCATCTGGGATCGTCCCTCCGCCGCATTCTCCAGGCTCATGGGCCGCCAGGTATTGGTGTCCGGATTGTAGAGCGCGCCGTCGCGTTGGTGATCGCTGGCGGCGAAACTGCTGCGCCCACCCCAGATGATCATTTCCCGGCCCGTCCAGACGGCGGCATGCGCCCAGCGTCCGGAAGGGGCGTTGGTGGGTGAAACGACCCGCCAGGTATCGGTGGTCGGATTGTAGAGTCCGCCGTCGTTGAAAAATTGGTGATCGGAGCCACCGCCCCAGACAATCATTTCAGGATACGCCCAGACAGCCGAGTGGAAAATGCGTCCATGCAGAAAACTGCGCCGCTGCTCCCACACGCCGGCCTGCTCGCCATCGGCCAAAGCCCGAGCGACGGATTCTCGATCGATGCGCTCGATGGGCGTGGTTTCCGCATGAACGAAGGCGGCGGTGACAAGCAGGATGCCCAGGAGGATGGAGGTCTTCATGGAGGGCATTCTAACCTGCGGAAGCCTCCGCGTGTATCAGATTGTGGTGAGGAAATTGTAAAAAATTCGTCAGGTCTGATGGGCCATGTGTCCGCTGTGGACGCGCTGGCCTAATGGCCCGCCGACGGCTTTGGTTTGATGAAGAGGACCTCGGCGCGGTCGATCCAGCCCTTGCGCAGGTCCATGCGGAACCACCCGTCGCTGTTTTTCCGATGCACGCGGCAGCCGGAGCGGGGACCGAATTCCTTGAGGTCGTATTGTGCCCAGGTCTTGCCCATGTCGGGCGAATAGATGACGCCGCAGGCGTAGGTGGAGGCGGGGGCGCAGTGGGTGGCGAGCATGACACCGTCCTGCACGATCATGTTTCCAGATTCGAAGCCGGGATTGAACAGGAGGGTGTGTGCCTCCTTGTTGGTGATGTCTGCGGGGGCGCAACTGAAGATGCCGCGATCATGCAGGGGGGTGAACTTGGGGCCGTTGGCATCGGAGATCCAGTAGAGGCGGCCATCGATGAAGTTGAGGCCGCCGCATTTGTAGCGCGAATTGGAATTCACACTGATGAGGACCTTCCAGTCCCACGCATCGGCCTTGGCATCGTAGGTGCCGCGCAGCCAGTGGCATTCGTTGCCATGGCCGCGGTCGATGTCGCCGGTGCAGGCATAGAAGGCGTTCTCGGCGGGATTGTAGGTCACGCAGTGAAGGTGGCGGGCGATGAGCGGGTTCTTGGGATCCCCCAGCAGCGGTGCGGCGGGGTCGGCTCCTTTCTGCTGAAATTCCGGATTCTGGCCGAACGAGTACGCGATCTTCACCGTCTCCCCCTGGTCGGTGGAATAGTAAATGTTCAGGGGGGTCGGTCCGCCCACGACATTGCAGTAATTGCCCCAGATGAGCATTTCCGATCCATTCACATCGAAGGTGTGCTCGCCATCCACGGTATGGAAATACCAACCGGGCTCCGCTGGATTGACGGGTTTGTGCGGAAGGTAGTCGCTGCCATCGCGGGCCTTGACAATGACGGGGCGGAAGGATTTGAGGTTGTCGGTGCTGAGAAACAGTTCCGTTCTTGTGGCGAAGAGGATGTTGCCATTTTTCAAAAGACAACTCCACAGCAGGTGTTCCGCCCCGGCCACGTCCACGCTGTGCGGCCACGTCCGGCCATTGTCTTCGGAGAGGTGCACTTTCCCTTTGCCAAAGGCGATGGCCTTGTTGTCGCGCTGGGAATCGATGTAGAGATCCTCCGGCCCCAGGCGATACCAGAAGTGTTCCGTCTCGCCGATACCGGTGAGTGCGGCAGGGGATTTCATGGAGCCTGGCAGGAGCAGGCCGCCGGCGGTTGCCGCTGTGGTTCCAAGCCACTGACGCCGTGTGAAGGTTGAAGTATTTTTCATGGGTTTGGTAGGTTGGCCCCCAACAGGAATCCGAATTGCAGGCACTCAAGCCTAATCTCTCACGCGCTTATTTTGACAGAAAAGTTGAGAAGACGCGGGCGACACCTTCGGAACGCTCTGGTTGACCATGGTGGAGTGATGGATTCAAGTGTGGCATGATGACCATGCTTTTGCTCAAATCAAAATGGACACGCTTTGCGGCGATGCATCTGCTGTCGGTTGTCATAGTGGGACCTGTCGTGGGAAATGCCGCCGAGCCCGAGGCTCCCGTCACGCTTGAAATCATGACCTTCAACATCCGTTATCCGAACAAGGACGACGGGCCGAACTTTTGGAAGCATCGCACCCAGCTGGTGGCGGATGTGATGCGGAAATCCATGCCCGACGTCATCGGCCTGCAGGAGGCGATGCGCTCCCAGTTGGATGATTTGGCCGCCTTGCTGCCTGAGTATGTGGAGATTGGCATCGGGCGGGATGACGGGAAAACAGCGGGCGAATACTCGGCAATACTCTATAAAAAATCGGTGCTGCAATCCACGGAGAGCGGCACCTTCTGGCTTTCCAATACACCGGAGGTGGCGGGATCGCGCACGTGGCATCACGTCTGCCCGAGAGTCTGCACCTGGTCGCATTTCAAGCACCTGACGAGCGGACAGGCGTTCTATGTCTTCAACACCCATTGGGATCACGAAAGCGAAGAGGCGCGCACCAGGAGCGTGGAGCTGATGGCCGAACGCATCGAGCGTCGGAAGCATCCCGGCGATCCATTTCTAATCACAGGCGATTTCAACTGTGGCGAATCCAGCGGTCCCATTCAGGCTCTGCGCCAACGACTTACCCTGCGCGATTCCTTCCGGATCGTTCATCCGAAAGAAAAGGAGATCGGCACTTTCCACGGCTGGTCCGGTCGGATGGATGGAGACAAAATTGACTATATCTGGATGGATCCCACGCTAACGGCACTGGAAGCGGAAATCATCCATACCCAGCGGGACGGGCGTTATCCCTCGGATCATTTTCCCGTCTGCGCCAAGGTCCAATTGGCGAAACCGTGATCGAAGCCGCACGAGATCGAGAGTTTGCGAAACTTTAGAACTTCGTATTGGAAGTCCCTAGGCCAGCAGTTCCTTGATCACCTTTCCATGAACATCCGTGAGCCGGAAAGAGCGTCCTTGGAAACGATAGGTGAGGCGCTCGTGATCGATGCCCAGGCATTGCAGCAGTGTGGCGTGGAGGTCGTGGACGTGGACGGGGTTTTCGATGACGTTGAAGCCAAAGTCATCGGTCTTGCCATAACTCAGGCCGCGTTTGATGCCACCGCCCGCCATCCAGAGACTGAAGGCCTTGCCGTGGTGATCGCGGCCGTAGTTGTCGTGGCTCGCGCCACCCTGGGCATAGACGGTGCGGCCGAATTCGCCGCCGAAAATGACCAGCGTGTCGTCGAGCATGCCGCGTTGTTTCAAATCGGTAATGAGTCCTGCGGAGGCCTGATCGATATCGAACGCCTGGCCCTTGATGCGGCCCACGAGATCACCATGGTGGTCCCAGCCGCGATGATAGAGTTGGATAAAACGTACGCCGCGTTCCGCAAGGCGACGGGCCATGAGGCAGTTGCGGGCGAAGGTGCCGGGTTTCTTCGCCTCGTCGCCGTAGAGTTGATAGGTGGCATCGGTTTCATTTTTCAAATCGAGCAGGTCCGGCACGGACGCCTGCATGCGAAAGGCCATTTCGTATTGGGCGATGCGCGTTTCGATTTCGGGATCGCCCTCCTGCTGGAGAGCCACGCGATTCATTTCCCCCAAGCCATCAAGCATCGTGCGGCGTCGTTCGCGCGTCATGCCGGCGGGGTCATTGAGGTAAAGTACGGGATCGCCTGTCGATCGGAGTTGCACACCCTGATGTTTGCTGGGCAGGAATCCGGAGCCCCAGAGGCGCGAAAGCAGGCCCTGATCCGCGTTGCCGTTGCTCGGCAGGGAGTTCATGACAACGAACGCGGGGAGGTTTTCATTCACGCTGCCCAGTCCATAATCGAGCCATGCGCCCATGCTGGGACGTCCGGGAAGCTGGCTGCCGGATTGCATGAAGGTGATGGCGGGATCGTGATTGATCGCCTCGGTGAACATCGACCGCACCACGCAGAGTTCATCGCCCACGCCCTTCGTGTGGGGCAGCAGTTCGCTGAACCAGTTGCCGCTTTCTCCTGCCTGGGAAAAGGCGTAGCGGGTGGGCTGCACCGGCAGTCGCGTCTGGCCGGAGACCATGCCGGTGATGCGCTGGCCCTGACGCACGGAGTCGGGGAGGTCCTTGTCAAACTGCGCTCCGAGGTCTGGTTTATGGTCGAACAAATCCAAGTGCGAGGGGCCGCCGGATTGAAAGAGAAAAATCACGCGCTTGGCTTTGGCCGGGAAATGCAGTTCGCCTGCGTGTGAAGTCGATAGCAGAGAACCAAGTGCTGCGGTGCCCAACCCGTAGCCAGTGCGCGCGAGGAAATGGCGTCGGGTGTGTGGGTGAAAATAGTCGTTACAGTTCATGTGGATGATAGGGTGGAGGTCGAGGTGACGAGACCAGCGTTGGTTGGCGGGAGCATGTGAGCGGTGGGTCTCGTGACCTCGCCCTCTCCGCGCGGGTGGTCAGTTTTTGGTCAGGGATTCGTCGAGGTTGAGCAGCAGACTGGCGATAGCAATGTAGGACGCGAGGTCCGGTTCGGGTTTTTCCGTTGCGGCATAAGCCTGCGCGGCGGCGGGGTCGTTTGTGAAATCCTCCAGGAACTTGCCGAAGGTATGTTGCAGTGAGGCGAGTTCAGCCGGGCGCGGTGCGCGGCTGGTGGCCAGTCGGAAGCCGTGGGTGAGTCGTTCGGCGGGGGTGGTCCCGCCCTCGGTCATGAGGCGTTTGCCGAAATGTTGCGCCGCCTCGACCATGCCGGTTTCGTTCATCAGGGTGAGCGCCTGCAGGGGCGTGTTGGTGCGGGAGCGGCGGACGGCGCAGAATTCGCGATCCGGTGCATCGAGAACATTGAGCACGGGATAAGGCACCGTGCGTTTCAAATGCGTGTAAAAGCTGCGACGGTAACGATCATCGCCCGTGCTCTCCACCCAC
This sequence comes from Akkermansia muciniphila, assembly GCA_943333275.1. GTDB lineage: Bacteria > Verrucomicrobiota > Verrucomicrobiia > Verrucomicrobiales > V1-33 > JAGNEJ01. The sequence continues at coordinate 4,408 of CALQSQ010000048.1, read as the reverse complement.
GATGTCCCGGCGTAAGCCGCCGCCACGACGATGCCCTTGTATAAATCCGGAGGCTGCGGCGGAAAGACGCTTGGACCTCCCACCCGTTCCTTGAGCAGTCCGCTGGCAAATAACGCATGGTCTCGAATCTGCTCGGCAGGCAGACGGAAGCGGGCCCCGCGTGCGAGCAGGCGATTTTCCGGATCGCGCTCCAGCAAGCCCGGGGAAATGGCGGAGTCCTGCCGGTAGGTGGCGGAGAGTACGATGCTGCGCAGAAGCTGTTTCACATTCCATCCGCCTTCGACAAAATCCCGCGCCAGCCAGTCCAGCAATTCCAGCTGCGGGGGATATTCGCCCTGGAAACCAAAATCCTCCGCCGTCTTCACCAGACCCACACCGAACAACTGCTGCCAGAAACGATTCACGGCCACGCGGGCTGTGAGCGGATGCTCCGGTTTCGTGAGCCAGGCTGCAAGCCCCAGGCGATTGCGCGGAGCACCTTCAGGCCAGGCACCCAGCAGGCCTTCTGGCACTCCGGGTTGTACTTTTTCGCCTGGTGCATCGTATTGGCCGCGCTTGAGCACGGAGGTCGTGCGGGGAGTGGATAGTTCCTCCATGATCATGGTGGTGGGAAGTTCCCGCCACAATTTCTGGCGATCCGTTTGCAGCTTCGCCAGTTCCTCCTCCGACCACGGCACGAACTCCTTCAGTTCGAGCGCACGATCGAAAAATTGCAGAGCGGCGAGCGATCCCCTTAATCGCGCCGGCACAGGTAAGCGATCCTCGCCGAGTGCGAAATCATCCTGATTCAGCCCGCCCGCCTCCAGTCCATCGTGAACCTTGATCTGCGTTGCCTCCTGACCATTCAGGAAAACCCGCAGGCCGCGCCCTCGCCGGGTTCCATCGCTCACAATGGTCACGTGCTGCCAAATGTTGGGAGCAAGCCGTTCCCGCGAGATTGTTTGAACGTTGTAGGCCGGCCAATGCACGGCCATGCGCATTTCCACCTGACCCTGGGCGGTGAGGCGCAGAGTCACGCCGCGGCCATAGCTGTCGGAGGACATCGGGAAGGAGAAATTTTGATTGGAGAAAATCGTCCCTTCGCCACCCTGCCAGTTGACCCAGCCTGAGAATGACCACGCCTTGTCGAAATCCACCGGGCGCTTGATCTTCTGCCCGGATTCTCCGGTGAACTGTAGCACGGCGCCGCGCGTCGGATCCTGCTTGAGGTTTTTCAATCCCTCTGCCAGGGGTGCCTCGTCAGGCTTCGCTTCATTCACCAGCGCAAAGGCACCCTCCGCTCCCGCCTTCGCTCCGAGGCTCCAGGCGGCGGTGGGAGGCGTCAGGATCGCATTCAGATCGCGCGGCGTTTTTGCCGCCAGCGCGGCGATCTTTTCATCCATCTCCGCCAGGGTCGCCGCCTGCGCTTTGGTGGGGGAGGCAAGGAGTGGCGAGGCATTGGCAGTGCGGCCGTCTTCACCCGATTCCTCCAGTTGATTGAAAAATGCGAAGAGCGCGTAGTAATCCTTCTGCGTGATGGGATCGAATTTGTGATCGTGGCACCGCGCGCATTCCAGCGTCAGCCCCAGCGTGCTCATGCCCAGCGTGCGCACGCGGTCCACCACGTATTCCACCCGGTATTCCTCGCCGATGATCCCACCTTCGGAATTGATGACGTGGTTGCGACAGAATCCCGTGGCGATCCGTTGCTCCAGGGTGGGGGAGGGCAGGAGATCGCCCGCCAGTTGTTCGGTGAGAAAGCGATCATACGGTTTGTTCTCGTTGAAGGCCTCGATCACCCAGTCGCGCCAGCGCCACATTTCACGGTTGGTGTCGTTGTTGAATCCATGCGAGTCCGCATAACGTGCCGCATCCATCCAGTCCTGCGCCATGCGTTCGCCAAAGCGCGGGTGCGCCAGCAGTCGGTCCACTGCCGCCGCAAACGCAGCCTCGCCCTGGGTGGGCACTGCGGCGGCAAACACATCCAGTTCCTGCGCCGTGGGGGCGATGCCCGTAAGGTCCAGGGAAACGCGCCGCAGCCAGCGCTCCGGCGTGGCGGCAGGGCTGGGAGCCAGACTGGCCGACTCCAATTTCGCCAGCACCAGCGCATCCATCGGCTGCTTGACCCAATCGGTTTGTTTCACCGACGGCACAGCCACGCGCACCGCAGGCTGAAAGGACCAATGCTTTTCGTAGGACGCTCCCTCCGCGATCCATTGCCTGAGCAATAGGATTTGCTCCGGTTTCAGCGTCTTGTGCGATTCCGGCGGCGGCATCATTTCGTCCGGATCCGTATTTTCAATGCGCTTGATCAGCGCGCTCTCCTCTGGTTTTCCAGGGACGATCGCCCGCACCCCATCGTGGTCCGCAGTTGCCTCCTCTGCAAGGTCCAGCCGGAGATCCGCCTTGCGATGTTTGGGATCCTGCCCGTGGCAGAAAAAACAATTCTCCGAAAGAATCGGACGCACATCCCGATTAAACTTCAGCCCCTCCGCCCTCATGCCCGAGGGAAGAAACAGAAGCCACGCCAAGCCGTAAATGCCACGAATAGTTGCCATGTCCATCCCTAGGAGAAATCAACGCCCCCGGCAAAGTGAAAAATGCGGGTGCCCCCTCACCTCGATCCTGGCGCGCTCAGCCCCAAAGCGGCGCCAGATCCCAGCCCTGCACCCGCAGTCCGAATCAGGAAGCATCATGAGGTGAATCTTCTCTGAGAAATTGCGGCTCGTAAAGGGACGGGAAACTTACGCAGGCGCAGCCTCGCCCCACCCCCTACGGCCCCACTTTCCCAAACTCCACCAACGTCGTCAGCACCCCCGTCGCGATGTCGATCTTGAAGATCGTCCCCGCGTTCTTCTTCCCGCCAAGCTGGGTGGTGCCGAGGAAAGCGCCGTGGCCATCGCTGACCAACGTGCCTCGGGGGCGGTATCCCTTTCTAGTGGTGCCGCTCCTGTCGAATTCTATCAGCGTGGTGAGCGCCCCGCTGAGGATGTCCACTTTAAAGAGAGTGCCCGCGTCATCACTTCCCCCCAACCGCGTGCATCCCCATAGGAACCCGTGTCCATCGCTGACCAGCGCCGTGAGTGGAACGGCACCGGAATTCCCTCCTCCCTGACCGGTGAACTCAACCACTGTGGTGAGCGCGCCCGTGGCGGCGTTCACCTTGAAGAGTATCCCGTGTCCCTGTCCGCCTTGTGCACACATTCCCCACAGGAAGCCCGCCCCGTCACTTACCAGACCCCGCGTAGGACCTCTGCCTCCCGTGCCTCTGGTGAACTCCACCACGGTTGTCAGTTCCCCGGTGGTGGCATCGATCTTGAAGACACTTCCGAAATGCCCCGCCCCACCGCTGGAAGTTGTCCCCCACCAGTAGCCGTGGCCATCGCTGACCAACGCGTCGTCGGGGGCAAGCGAGCGGACGCCAGAATCAGGTAAGGCGGGGAATTCCGCGACGGTGGTGAGCGTGTCTGTGGCAGGGTGAAACTTGAAGAGCGTGCCCGTGCCATGCGTTCCTCCATACGCAGTGCTCCCCCAGTAGACCCCGCTCCCAGCAGGGGCGAGCGAGGCACAGGGACGGCTCCCCAAGTAGGGACCGGTTTTACCCGTGAACTGTACCAAGGTCGTGCGCACCCCCGTGGTGGCGTTGATCTTGTAGAGCGTGCCGTAGTCTCCCTCCTCCCCCTTCCCGTAGGTGATCCCCAGCAGCGAGTCCACGCCATCCGAAACCAAGCCGCCTCCCAGATTGATTCCAGTTGGAGGGAACGCATCAGGGCGGACGGTGTGGACGCGTTTCCAGCCCGAGCCATCCGCCTTCATCTTATAGAGGTAGCCTGGCATTTCGTCGCTGTCATCGGTGACGCCCCAATAGTAACCATCCGGCCCCAGTGCCAGCGGGGCTTGCGCCGGATGGGGTCTGGGCCGGTAGTTCCCCGTCCAGTCCTCCTTGAGATTCTCCCAGCCTCCGTGGAGGAGGTGCCACCCGAGGAGGAACCCTAGCGCGCCGATGAGCACGATGGCGAGGGTCTTGAGGAGGGCGGGTTTCATGGGGTGGAGATTTAGTCCGGCAGGCGCGTGATCGGCAACACAAATGTTGAGACCTTGGGTCATGCGCGTGGGATCCGGCGTAAAGGGACCGGCAACTTACTGGCAACTTACTCCACCAAACGCGATGGTGAAGCGCCGACCGCTGTGTATCGCTCGCATCAAGGTCTGCTGTGTGGGCTTAGTCATCGTGGAGTGGCGTCCGGTATCATGGCTTCGTTACTGGGCCTTGCGCCTTTGCTGGAGCTTTTGAGTCAGCGGGGACGTTGGACTGCCAACCATCCTTGGAAGTCTGCTTCTTCCACTGGAGGTGAACAATGGCGTCCTTCTTGGGCGGTGTGGCAATCTGAGCCTTACATCGCTCCCTCAGACCCTTGGCGCCGTCTGG
>CALQSQ010000047.1 GCA_943333275.1 Akkermansia muciniphila | reverse complement strand
CGACGCTTTTTACTTCTTTTTTTGAATTGAGCCGGCCCAGACCAAGCCAAGACTGGTCTGGAAGGTGGAATTTGTGGTGATTTCAAAGTTCCCGGGCGAAATCGCCTGCATTTTCCCTCACTTTTGGCGTTACAAGTTGCACAAACCCTTATAGTTTGGACACTCGCAGTGGTCAAAATTGGCCGGACTGCTCCCTGATCCATTCTAAACTTCCCTCATGCCTGAAATGTTGCTGCACCGTTTAAAACGTTCACCGTTGATTCCCTTGATTTTCGGGGGGGGCATCATTGCTTTGGCAGGCCTGCATGGACAGGCAAAGGAGGTGGGCTCGAGCGCCCCGGCTCCTTCGGGTCAGGTTGCGGGCAGCGTTGAAGATGAAATTTCGCGACGACTTGCCAACATGAAGCAGGCGACGGGTCTGATTCAAGAGGGCGATGCAGCCATGGCTGACAAGGATTATGGCACAGCAGTGGAAAAATTCCGCCAGGCAGTAACGTTGATTCCTGATGCCCCCATGGTGGCCAGGCATCGGGAAATGGCGATGCGCCGCTATGCCGATGCGTCAGTGCTGCAGGCTCGTCAATTCGGACAGATCGGGCGTTTCGAAGATGCCAATGCCCTGCTGGATGCAGTGCTGGATGTGTCCATGATGCCGGACCACGACGGCGCGAATACACTGAAGGAACAACTGAAAGATCCGGATCGCTTCAACCCTGCGATGACTCCGGATTTCCCTGCAAAGGTGGAGAAGGTGAAGAAGCTTCTGGTTATCGCGAGTGGTCTTGTGGATCTGGGCCAGTTTGATGCCGCGAAAGCCGGATACAATCAGGTGCTCGCAGTCGACCCGCACAACGTCGCAGCCCGCAGGGGATTGGAGAAGTGCGAAAAACTTACCACCGACTACACCCATGCCTCGCGTGACCATACCCGGGCCCGGGCATTGCGTGAGGTGGATGAGAAATGGGAAACGGCGGTTCCCGACAGCACTCTCACGCCCAAACTTCCCAATGAAGGCCTGAGCGGCCTGCTGGCCACCACCAGTTCAAAGCTGCGGGGCATCATTTTTAAACGCGTCAACTTTGACGCGGCTCCGTTGGCCGAGGTGGTGCAGTTCCTGTCGACGAAGAGCCGTGAGTTGGACACCATTGAATCAGAATCCTCGAAAAAAGGGCTGAACATGCTGGTGAAAATCCCCCCGGCGGAGCAGGCCAAGCTGCCCAACATCACCCTGGATATCGTGGACGTCCCGCTGGCGCAGGCGTTGGATTACGTCGCGGAACAATCCGGGACAAAATGGAAACTCGCCGATGGCATCATCTCCTTCACGACGATCGCCGCAGCAGGAGGCAAAATGAACACCAGATCATTTTCCGTGGCCCCTGGGTTTCTTTCCAGCGCGCCCGCCGGAGCCTCCGCGGATGCCTCGGCGCCTGCGGATCCATTTTCAGCCACACCGGCTGCAGCTGGAGGATTGGTCGTGAAAAGGGTCACAGCGCAGAATTTTCTGGAAGGCTACGGAGTCCCTTTCCCCCCGGGAGCCTCGGCAAATTTTGATCGCGGCAGCAGCCGCCTGACCGTCACGAATACGGACGAGAATCTGGACGCAGTTCAGGGGATCATTGAGCAGATCGGATCGACCATCACCAAGCAGGCCCTGGTCCGGGTCACTGTAATGAAAATCAGCCATAAGGACCTAAAGGAACTGGGATTCGATCTGTTGCTCGGGCAGTTCAATATTGGAAACAGGCTGTTCGGCGGCGGCGGAACGTATGGCAATCAAGGCACACCTGTCTCGCCTGGCCAGGATTACCCGTTCCTGGACCCAACGGCAGGACCCGGAGCGGTTCCAACCGGACAACTCCCCATGACTGCAGGATTACGCACTGCCGGTCAGATCGAAAGTCTGCCATCGATTGAAGACCTGCTGAAAACAAACCGATACACCTCCGCAACTTCCACGCGAACCCCGGGTGTATTCGGATTGGTGGGAGCGTTTACCGATCCTCAATTCCAACTCATCATGCGAGCATTGGATCAGAAGACTGGGAAGGACCTGCTGAATTCCACCGAGATCATTGTGAAAAGCGGCCAGATTGCCACGGCCAAGGCGGTCCGGGAGTTTCCTTTTCCCACAGACTTTGATCCGCCACAGATTCCTCAGACTGTCGGAGCGGGGATTGGCTTGGGAGGCATTGGAGGAGGTGGCGCGGGCCAGCTGGGCGATTCTGGTTTTGCCCCCGTGACCCCCACGACTCCCACCACCTTCAAGACTGAAGAGGTGGGAAATATTCTCGAAGTGGAGGCGACCATCGCGGAAGATGGATCGTCAGTTGATCTGCGACTGGCACCCAGTTTCACGGAGTTTCTGGGCTTCATCAATTTCGGCAGCACCATCAATAGCGTGATCAATAACGAGTTCGTCGAGCTCACCCGGAATATCATCATTCAGCCCGTCTTTGATCGTATTCGCGCGCAAACCAATGTCACGGTTTACGATGGATCCACCCTGATGCTGGGCGGACTCCAGCAGTCCAGGGTGAACGAGATCGAGGACAAGACTCCCCTCTTTGGAGACATCCCGCTGATCGGCCGGCTTTTCCGCACCAAGATTACCGAATCTTCCCGCACGGCGATCATCATGTTCGTCAACGTGAAGGTCGTTGATCCGGCAGGGCGTCCGATGCATGCCGTCAGAGAGGACCATGGCACTCCCAAGGTCGAGTAGGGGCACCCCATCCATTTATCCAGACTCAAGTTCCTCCACTGCCCCTCGCCATGCCAACTCCTGACCGCGAGACCTCCAAGGACCATTATTCCATGCAGGAAATGATGGAACGGCTGCGGGCTGAGGGCGAGACCAAGTCCCGCAAACGCCGCAGCAACCAACCTCATGTCGAGCAGAGGCGAAAACGACGCAGGTGGTTGATCCTGCTGGCCGTGGCCATTTTGCTGCTTTGTTTTGCCTGGATCATTTTGCAAATGATGAACAAATCCCGGGTGGAGGGGGAGCTTTTTCGCGCAAGTGTCAACCGGCACCTCAGCGGACTGCTTGGATGCCAGGTTGAGTGCGACCGCTTCCGCTCCCCTGACTGGCAGACCGCTGAAAGTTCCAACATGCGCTTCGCCGGCACCTCCGGTGTCCTGAAGGATGTGCTGTTCACGGACCTGAAGGCAGATCTGACGGCCGGCAGTTTCTTTCGCAACGAGTGGGACATCGCCAGCCTGCGCGTGGACAGTGCGACGGTCGCCTTCCAGTCCTCCACTGCATCGAAGCCACTTCTGGACGATGCCAACATCGGTTCTACCCCCACCCCCGTGGATGACGGTTTCAGGCTGGGACTCACGGCTACTCCCGCCTTCGTTTCCATCCAGGACCTGCGCATTGCCAAGCTGGCCCTGAGCTGGCCCGAGGCCAATGATGCGCCCAACTCAATCGATGGAATGATCGCCTCTGGTTCATTGAATGCCAGTGAGTTCCGAATCGAAGCCTCCGGTGGCGTCTGGCATGGTGGCGTCTGGCCGGATCTCCCATTGGAAAAGGCCACCGTCACGCACACTGCGGGGGGCACATCGATCGACAACGCCCGTTTCAGACTGACGGAAAAAACCCAGTTGCGCGCGGCCGGCATGATCACCCACAGCGCCCTCGGGCCGTCCGGATCCCTTGATATCAACGTGGATGCCACGTCAATCTCGGACCTCCTGCCTGAAGTTTGGAAAAGTCGCATCCACGGAAAAACCACCGTTCAAGGGGCCAAATACCTTATCAAGCCTGGCAGGCCAAACGTGTTCACTGGCACGCTGGCCATGGACGGTGCCGTGCTGGAAAATTTTCCAGGACTCGCCGCACTGGGCGCCTTCTTCAAAAATGAACTTTATACCAAAATCGAACTGCGCAAACTGACTGCCGATTTCAGCCACTCCCGGGACGTCACCACCATCGAAAACATCGATGGTTTTAAACACGGTGAAAGTCGGCTGCGGGGATCGGTGAAAATTTTCCGTGATGGGAGACTGGAAGGGAAACTCGAACTGCATCTGCACACCCCCGACGCCACCATCCCCCAGTTCATCCGCCAGGAAGACGGGCTCGGCGTGGTGGCATTCACACTCGGGGGCACCGTGACCAATCCGACGGACAGCCTTTCCGAACAATTCCCCATCGTGGCCCCGCTCACGGTCGACCCCTCCCTGATCAAGGAGCCGTCCGCTGAGGAAAAATGATTCCCTGCCTGCCCATTCGCAGGAGCCTTCCCCTTGCTATTCTCACAGCCATCGCTTGAATGCGCCTTATGCCCGCCTCCTCCTCCACCAAGATCAAACTCGGCCTTGTCCAGACCGCCTGCACCGCAGATGTGGAGGCCAATGCCCTCCATACGGAGAAGCAGATCCGCGCCGCCGCCAAGCGCGGAGCTAATATCGTCTGCCTCCAGGAGTTGTTCCGGAGCGAGTATTTCTGCCAGGCCGAGAAGCATGACTATTTCGCACTTGCGGAAACGATTCCCGGGCCGACGACGCAGCGCTTCGGCAAGCTGGCCGGAGAGTTGGGCATCGTCCTGATCCTGCCCATTTTCGAACGCCGCGCGGCGGGACTCTATCACAACTCCGCGGTGATCTTTGATGCGGATGGATCGCAGGCCGGGGTGTACCGCAAGATGCACATCCCCGATGATCCCCAGTTCATGGAGAAATTTTATTTCACACCGGGCGACTTGGGATTCAGAGCCTGGGATACAAAATTCGGCCGCATCGGCGTGCTCATCTGCTGGGATCAATGGTATCCGGAGGGCGCACGCCTGACGGCCATGAATGGCGCGCAAATTCTCTTTTATCCCACGGCAATCGGTTGGCTGCCTGCCGAAAAAGCGGAGCACGGCGAGCGACAATACGCCTCGTGGGAGGTCATTCAGCGCAGTCACGCAGTGGCGAACGGCTGCTATGTTGCAAGCATCAACCGCATTGGCTACGAGACCCCCGAGGGCGAGCCAGGCATCGAGTTCTGGGGCCGGAGTTTTGTGGCCGACCCCAGTGGAGCTCTCGTCGCACAGGCAAGCACGGACAAGGAGGAGACGCTCGTTGTGGAAATCGACCTCGCCGCCGTGGAGGAGCAGCGGCAGGTCTGGCCCTTCTTGAGGGATCGCCGCATCGATGCCTACAGTGACATCACCAAACGCTACCTTGATTAGAATGTCCCCCTTCCCCACCCCACGCGAATTGGGTTATCGCATGCCTGCCGAATGGGAGCCACAGGCCGCCACCTGGATGACCTGGCCCGCACGGGAAAATACGTCGTTTCCCGACGGCACCCATCACGATGACGTGCTCCCCACGTTCCTGGCCATGATCGAGGCGTTGACGGAAACCCAGCAGGTTTACCTCAATGGGGAAGCCCTCGCCGACCTGGAGGGTCTGGCGAACCTGACGCTCACCGGCATTCCGGCAGTTTATCCCTGGTGCCGCGACCATGGCAGCACGTTTGTTATCCGCGACACCGGCGCACACCGACTTGCCGCAGTGAACTGGGATTACAATGCCTGGGGTGGGAAATATCCTGAAATTCTGCCTTCCGATTTCCAGATCAACCGCCGCATGGCGCATCTCCTGGAAATCCCATCGTTTCTTCCCGGCCTCGCCTTGGAGGGTGGCTCCATCGAAGTCAATGGCACCGGCAGCCTGCTGGTTACCACGCAATGTCTGCTCAACCCAAATCGCAACCCCTATCTGACCAAGTCTGAAATCGAATCCGCCCTGCGCGAAAGCCTCAATGTCACCAACATCCTCTGGCTGGATGAAGGCATCGTGGGCGACGACACGGATGGCCACATCGATGACATCACGCGCTTTGTGAATCAGGACACTGTCGTCACCGTGGTGGAGTCCGATCCCCATGATGCAAATTATGAACCCTTGCGCCACAACCTTCGTTTGCTGAAATCCATGCGCACCGAAGACGGCCAGCCCCTCAATATCCTGGAACTCCCCATGCCCTCCCCGGTCATTACGGAAGGCGTGCGTCTGCCTGCGAGTTACGCAAATTTCTACATCGGCAACAAAATTGTCCTGCAACCCATCTTCGGCGACGCTCATGATGACAAAGCCATGGAAATCATCGGTCAATGTTTTCCCACCCGCCGTATCATTCCCATCGACTGCCGGGAGCTCGTCTGGGGGCTTGGCACGTTCCATTGCCTTACTCAACAAATGCCGCTATGAAACACCTCCTGCTGTTTTGCCTGCTGCCCCTCCTGACGGCACACGCTGATTTGACCGAAAAATTCACCGCCGCCGCATCGCAGCAGGATCTCGCTGTGGCAGGGGAGGATTCCTGGCTTTTTCTGAAGCAGGAAATGGCGCACCTGTCCAAGGGACCACTCACTGCGGAAGCCATTGCGCCAGCGGTTAAAGCCATCACCTCCTACCATGCCGCCCTTGCCGCCGAAAACGTCCAGCTCATTGTGCTCCCAGTTCCGGCCAAGGCGGAAATTTACCCGGACAAATTCAGTGCCGCAGAGTCGCCCAAAAGTCTGCTGGGACGTCAGGCCACCCTGATTCAGACCTTGGAACAAGCCGGGGTAACGGTGATTGATCTTGCCAGTGCCTTTCATACCGAGCGTGAAAAGCATCCGGAAACACTTCTCTATTGCGCCCGGGATGCCCATTGGTCCCCGGCAGGAATAAAGATCGCCGCCAGCCTCGTGAAATCTGCGATCAAGGATCAGAGCTGGTTCAAGCCGGCCCTGCCACTTGCGGAACCAGTCACACTTGAGATTACCGGCGACCTCGTGGCCTCGCCCACTGCGGCCGCTCTGGGCCCGGAGAAAATTTTAGTGCAACGCACGTCTGACCTCATGGAACCGGCCGCCGATGCCCCGGCCCTCCTTGTCGGCGACAGCCATACCCTCGTGTTCAGTGGCGGTGCCGACGCCGGATTCCACTGCCAGGGAGGAGGTCTTCTGGATTTGCTGCAGGCCGCCTCGGGACAAGCGTGGATGCAGGTGGCCAATGCCGGTGGCGGAACGGACGCAGCCCGCTTGCAACTCGCACGCAAGGCACTGCCGAAGCCGGACTTTTGGAAGAACAAAAAAGTAGTAGTGTGGTGTTTTTCCATTCGTGAAATCACCGAAAAAAAATGGTCGGAAGTTCCGATTAAAAAGTAAGACCGGAGTTTTTCACGCCCGGGTCGGAATCACTCTGCAATTGGATTCTCCGGGGTGGTGATATCTACATAAATCGCAGCCGCCAGATCATCGGACTCAATGATCTGCAACTCCGACTCCAATTCCGGATGGGCCTCCGCGCTCTCCAGCGTCAGTTCGTATTCCTCCCCGATCTCTTTCGGAATTCCCGGCACAGGCAGCCGATCCAGCACCGCCCAATGCAGGACCACAATCTTTTTGGGCTCGTATTCTCCATCCAGCACCTGCACCACCTCGTAAGTGTGATCCACCAACATGCGCTGGTAGCTGGCCAGCATGTCCATGTCCGGCTCAGTGGCTAGAAGCAACCTGGCCTTGAGGCGGATCCGTGGTGTTGCCTCCAGAGAGTTGGTCTTGCTAGTCGATGCCATGGCCTGAATCTCCGAAACCGGACAGTCCCGCCCATACACCGCCACATTTTGCATTCTCCCCTCCCAACCCTTTGGCACCGGCCTGGCCTGCCCCAACACCAGCCTCGCCCGGGTCAGATTGGCAAAGTTGATGGGAACTGACAACGGCAGGGAAGCGGTCTCAACCCCTGCGAGATATAGCGAGATTTTCTCCTGCGTGATTTGCAGCACCAGATGGGCGGGCTCCGAGCCTTGGTGAGCGGCAGATGCCCTGAGTTCCAGGGCCGCGGCACCCAACTTGCCCGCCGGTGAGGTAAAGGATATTTCTTCAGCCGAGCGGGAAATTTCAAAATAGGCATCGCCATCCGCATCCTCCAACGCGAGCAACCTCACCGTTGCGGAGGCAGGCAATGCGATAGACTCCGCGCAGAGAAATTCAATCGTCAGTGCTGAAGATGCGGGCAGCGCTGTGGCCAGCACCTCGGTGGTGGCAGCATCCGTTCCGAACCATCCTCCATCCAGAAGCATTTCCCTGCCTCTGGTAAAACGCCCCACTCCATGACCAATGACACGGCAACCGCTGTGCCTGCCGATAATTTCATCGGACGTGGCACCATTGGTCCAATAGTAAAGCAGTTCCTTCCGATCCACCGGCCAAATCGTGGAGTCGGCTGCCGGAAAATTCCAGGCACGCTGCTGGGGAAAAGCGGACAGCGTAGCCTGTTCTCCACTTTCGATCCACGCATCCGGATAGAAATCGCCAAAGGAATTATTAGTGATTCGCAACCATTTTTCAATTTTATCCATCTCGGCCGAAAACCTTCCCAGATAGACATCCGCCACGACTCCGTCCCTGGATTTTTTGACCTTTCCAGAGCCTTGATGCCTCTCCTTATGGGACGGCGGATAGGGTCCGGTCATGGTCATGAATCTCGGATCGTTGCTCCAACGGGGATGGTAGGACGGTTGGTTCTTATAGCCGGAGGTGGTGCCCACGGATACCTTCCAGTGCTTTTTCTCAATCGGATCTGTCAATGTCAGATCCTTGTGCGTCCCCTTGAAGGATGAAAGAAGGTAACTGTTGTCGGGGGCGAAACTGCTCCAGCATCCCGTTTCGAACTTTTGGTGCAGGCCTGATTGCAGATCGCCGCAACCAACATCCGGCCAGGGAAATTGCGCGCCCATGTAACGTCCATCGCGGGAAATCTGCAGGTTATCCGTCGAAAGACCAGTGACTTTCCAGATCGCCTCGACCTTGCCGGGATCATCCAGTTGAAATCGGACGAGCGTCTCTCCATCGAGTGCCAGTTTGTTGTGCGAGCTTAAAGTGCTCAGGGCGTAAACCCAAACTTTGCCAGTCGCAGGGTCCTGCCAGGCATCCACACAGAATCCGGACAAGAGTTCACGATCATTTCCTCCATCCCAGTCCAAAGCATGGATACGCGGATTCCATGCCACGGGTGTTCCTTGCTTGGTCTGTGGATTGGCGGTGTAGAGAACCTGCCGCCCGTCCGGAGTAATGATGGGGCGGGAATAGTTGCCGGGCTTTTTGGTGAGTCGGCGGTAGCCCCCGGCCTGGCTGTCAAACGTTCCCAGATGCAATGCCTCACTGCGGGCAAAAATATCAGGATTGGAAGTCGAGGTGCTTTCCACCCAGACCAGCCGCACCTTGCGTCCCCCGGCCATTTCCGCAAGATCATGGCACGTCGCCTCGTTTCGGGCCTGGTCCTCCCGTTTGCCAGTGCGGTCCGCAGGTTTCTCCTCATCCGGCTTGCCAAGGAATTTCCTTGCCACCAGTCCGCCGATGGCGAGCACGAGGATTCCCATGATCAGGAGTAAATTTTTGCGGCTGGAATGGTTCATGGGATGGGGATGGGAATCTCGGCGTAATAGGGGTCGAGAGTATTGAAGTCATCCAGCAGCGTTTGCTGGAACACGGGCAGGGCTTCGTTCCATGCTTGTAGTTTGAGACGATACCTCCGCCCCATTTGCACGGCGGCGGCGGGTTGGAATTCGCGCTTTTGAAAGAGCGGATGATAAATAAATAATTCATCCGCAGGCTTCGATCCAGCAATGACACGCTCCACCCGGTAACGGACGCAAAACACGGCGCTCGCGTAGGGCGTGGTCCTGGGATCGGCAGGAAATTCAGAAATGCCCGTTACCACGGCCTCCACCTCACTTCCCCCTTCCGGAACAGTCGTGACAGGCACCGAGTGCTGGGAATTAAATGTCACGTCCAACCACTCGACACTGTTGGCGGTCGCCTCGGAACGGCTCAGAAAGAGATCCCTCGCCGCGAGCACCCAGATCACCACTTTCTTTTGGCGCACCACATCATCCGGCAGCTTCGCGAACTGTTCCCGCACGGTGGTGGCTCCGCCTCCGTTTTTGGCGATGACATGAATGGGCTTTCCGCAGGCTGCCATGAGGTGTTGCGCGAATCCAGCGGAGAGCGGGGCTTCTCCGAATCCAAGGCTCGGATCATCGTAAATGTTCACAAATGAATCCCCCAGCAGGACGATGGGAGATTGCGGATCAGACTTTGCCACGACAACGTGCAGGTTCACACTTTCCATCGGAAACGGGTTGTCGTGGTCCGGCAAATTCAATTTCTCCACCAGATCGCCACGACTTTGGGCGGTGATTTCTGATCGGCTGAATTCCTGGCCCGCCCCTTCCTTCAGGGACTTCGCTAGCTCTGCCGCCGCCGCCTCCATGGCTCGCGGAGACCAGTGGGTATCCTGCTTGAGATATACGGGACCACCCTCTGCATCCTGCTTTTTCAACTCCCAAAAGAGTTGGTCCAGCCACAGGACCTTTGCCCCGCTGCGCGAAAGCTCCTCCGCCACCTGAGGCTGCTGGGGATGCGTCACCGGTCCGGCGGCGGTCTGGCTGGTGAGCATTTCCGGATAAATGGATTCCTTCATGGGCACTGGAACGATCCAGAGTTCCACATTCCGCTCCTTGAGCTGCTGGGCGAACTTGGCGATCGCTGGCAGGGGCGGTTGCCAGTTCCGGACCGAGGGATCGCTCGCCACCGAGCGCGGCTCCTCACGCAACGGACCATACCCCGTGAGCGCTTTGATTTCCGGTCGATAAAACAGCCATCCCTCAAGACCAACCACCGTTTTCGCATTTCCGCTGTGCAGTCCCTGCAGCATCGCCAGTTGGGCGGATCGTCGCAGAGGGGCCACAAAATGGAGGTGTTCGGCGAGCGAAGATTCGAACAATTTCAGGCGCTCAGGCAGGCTTTGCCGCGGATGGTCCTGACCGCTCACGGCGGCGAGAAACCGCTCGCCCGGCAGCCATCGCACTGTTTTTTCACGTCCCATTTCCCGGAAATCATTCAGCAGCGGCGGCAGACCGATGAGCGAAATGAACAACACCGTCACCAACCATGCCGCCCCACGACCAATCCGGAGAACCTCCGGAGGAAGTTCGTGCTCGTAGGGATTGGGCAGCGGTTGCGACGACATAAATCAGAATTGGAAATAGAGAAAGGGACTGTAACCCTGCTGGAAGAGGACGGCCAGCGCGGCGACGAACAGGAGCAGGCACCCGAGCGCCCGCCCCATCGTCAAACGCATCAGCAGTTGCTGACTGTTTGGCAGAGCCCAGATGATCAAACCCGCCGCCAGAAAATATACCAGGGCGACGCGGGAGAGCATCAGGGCATCCACCAGCCCGGCACTCGCGGCCACCGACTGGCACCCGGCCATCGCCGTCAAAAACTGCCAGGCCACTGAAAAATTTTCCGCCCGAAAGAAAACCCACGTCACCAGCAAAATTCCAAACGTCATGATCACCCTCAGCGGTCTCCAGACGCCATCCGACGGAGCCTTCCGGCCCATCATGCGCTCAACCGCCAGCATGACGCCATGAATCCCCCCCCAAATTACAAAGGTCCACTGCGCCCCATGCCACAGCCCACCAATCAGCATCACCGTCAGCAGATTCACATACGTCCGGCCCGATCCCAGCCGGTTTCCGCCCAGCGGAATGTACAAATAATCCCGCAGAAAGGTGCTCAGTGAAATGTGCCAGCGCCGCCAGAATTCGGTGATGCTCCGGCTCTTGTAGGGCGAATTGAAATTTTCGATGAAACGAAATCCGAACATTCTCCCCAGGCCGATCGCCATGTCGCTGTAGGCGCTGAAATCGAAATAAATTTGAAACGCATACGCCACCACCCCGAGCCACGCCGACAACGTGGAGAGCGATCCCGGCCCCGCCTTGAAGGCCGTTTCCGCCAGCTGTCCCATCGCATCCGCCAGCAGCACTTTCTTCGCAAAGCCCAGACAGAATCTCGCAATCCCCGCCGTGAACGCCTCCACCGAATGCGTCCGGTGTTGCAGTTGGTGGGCGATGCTTCCATACCGCACAATCGGCCCCGCCACGAGCTGCGGATACAGGCTCACAAAACAGGCAAAATCCACAAAACTCTTCGCCGGCGGAGCATGTCCCCGATACAGATCGATGCAGTAGCTCATCGACTGGAACACATAGAACGAAATCCCCATCGGCAGCACAATCCCCGTCATCCATCCCGGCGCGGCGGGAAAATGCCACCCCAAGCCCCCCGCCACGGCACCCAGACTTTGATAGGCGAAATGGCAATATTTGAAGAATCCCAACAGCAGCAAATTGGATGTCACCGAAATTATCAGCCCCGCCTTCCGATGCCGGCCATTCGCGATGAGTCTCCCGCAGCCGTAATCGACCAGCGTGGACCCAAACATCAGCGTCATAAACCACGGATTCCACCAGCCGTAGAAAATGTAACTCAGCACCGACAACCCCGCGTGTCTCCACCTCACGGGTGAGGCATAATAAACCCCCAGCGAGAGCAGCAGAAAATAAAATACGAACAGTGGGGAGGAAAATACCATGGCAGGTCTTGATAATTAACATCTATTAAGCTTATAGTCCAATCCGTTTCCAGGCCTGAGAGGCGCTGCCCCCTCAATTTCTCGATCCTGCCGGATTGAGTTGTGTTTTTAAGCGAATTCGTATTAGCTCAGCCCCGATGGATGCTGCCATTCACCTACATTCCGTATCCAAAACCTACCGCACAGGCGTCAAAGCCTTGCGAGGCTTGGCCATGCAGGTTGGTCAGGGCGAAATATTCGGCCTCCTGGGACCAAATGGAGCCGGGAAAAGCACCCTGGTCAGGATTCTCCTGCGCCTCGTCCACGCCACTGAATGCCGCGGCACCATGCTTGGACAACCCATCGGCCACGTGGAAACGCTCCGCCGAGTCGGCTATTTGCCCGAACACGTTCAGTATGCCCCCCACCTCACCCCGCTTGATCTTATCGATCTCGCCGGACGACTCACCGGCGTGCCGAGTGCCGTGAGGATCAAGCGTGGAAAACAACTTCTGGAGGCCGTGGGCATGGAACGCTGGCGCAATGACCGGCTGGCTACTTTCAGCAAGGGGATGAAACAACGGGTCGGACTCGCCCAGGCGCTCATCAATGATCCCGACATCGTTTTTCTCGACGAACCCACCGATGGGGTGGATCCCGTGGGTCGCAAGGACATCCGCACGCTCATGCTCGACCTGCGCTCCCGGGGCAAGACAGTTTTCGTAAACAGCCATTTGCTGGGGGAACTTGAAATGGTCTGCGACCGGGTGGCGATCCTCTGCCGCGGCCAGGTGGTCAAGGAAGGGAAAATCAGTGACCTCACCCGCCAGCAGGCCCGCTACACTGTCGTCGTGGAGGGGGACTTCCTGCTACAGGAGGGCCTCGTCACCCTGGCGATGTCACTCGGCGGATCGGTCGCCCTGAATCCCGAACACAGCCACACGGTCATCACCATCCCCAGCGGCCGGCCGCAAGTGGTGCAACCTTTGATCGATGAAATTCGCAAGCTGGGTGCTGTCATTGAGAGCGTGACACCCGCGCGCCAGACGCTGGAGGAACTCTTCCTCGATGTAGTGCTCACCGGAGGTCAAAAAAACGCCCATCAACCGCAGCCCGAAGCCCAGCTGACGCAATTCTAATCCGTCCCCCACCCCGTTGATGCAATTCGCCGCTCTTATCTCAGACACTTACCGCAGCTTGAAATCACGCGGACTCTACTGGGTGATGCTCTGGATGTCCATCGTGCTGGGGGTGATTTACGCTTCGCTGGGATGCAATGAAACCGGCTGGTATCTGTTTTTTGGGGTCCTCAAGTTTCCCAGTTCCTTCCTTCATGCCGGCACGGAATGGGAGAAGTCGCTGCTCATGACCACTCTCGACGGCCTGCTGGATTATTGGATGCTGACCTGGGCGCTGGTCATGGCCATGTTTTCCGCCTCGACGGTTTTTCCCGATTCCATGCGACAGGGAGCCATTGATCTGGTCCTCTCCAAGCCGGTCAGCCGCTTCAAAGTCTTCTTCGCGAAATACTGCGGAGCCATGATGTTTGTGGCGGTGCAGGCGCTGGTGCTCGCCGGCATTTGTTTTCTCAGCCTCTTCCTCCGCCTGCAGATCCTCTACTGGCCGGTGTTCTGGGTCGTGGGACTGGCCGTTCTGATCTTCAGCTTTATCTTCTGTTTCAACGTCCTCATGGGCGTTCTCACCGGCAACAGCATGGCGGCACTCCTGCTCACCATGCTCTTCTGGTCATGCCTCTGGCTGGTGCAAAAAGTCCACGCCGCCTCTGACCCGCGCATTTTCAACCAGTCGCTCAGGAATGCCGAGCAGCAGGATTTGAAATCAATGACCAGCAGCGTGGAAATGGTCCACAAGGTCACCTCCCAGACTCTGTTCTACCTTCCGCATACCCAGGAAACGGCCGACCTTTTCCGGCGTTTCACCAGGGCGGCGACACCGCACACCTTTCAGCAAATCCTTGAGGGCAACCGGCAGCCCGGCATCGCTCCCATCCCGGTTTACGAACGTTCCATTTTAGACGTCATCACCAGCGGCCTAGTCTTCCAGGGCATCCTGCTGGGCCTCGCCTACTGGCGTTTCGCCCGGCGGGATTTCTAAAGGCACCGCTCCCGTGCACCTCAGCATCATCATTCCAGCCTACAATGAGGAGAAACTGCTCCCTCACACGCTTGATGTGGTCGCAAAGGGCCGTGAGACGCTGGCAACGTGCGGGGTCGCCTCGGAATTGATCGTTTGTGACAACAACTCCAAAGATGCCACCGCCCGCCTCGCGGCGGAGGCGGGTGCCCGCGTCATTGCCGAGCCCGTGAATCAAATCGGCCGGGCGCGCAATACGGGCGCATCGATCGCCACGGGGGATTGGCTGCTGTTTCTGGATGCCGACTCCACGCCCTCCGACGAATTATGGAGGGATCTGGCGGCCACCCTGCAGGACGCCTCGGTCATTGCCGGCGGATCCACTCTGCGACCTCACCGGAACTACCGTTTGCTCTCTTTCTTCATGCACATCTGGAACGGCTGGTCTCGGTTGTCAGGCGAGGCCGCCGGGGCTTTTATTTTTTGCCGCCGCGATGCCTTTCTGGAGGTGGGGGGATTCGACGACAGGATGTTTGCTGCGGAGGAAATTTTCTTCTCACGCGCTTTGAAGAAATTGGGAAAAGCGCGCGGTCAGCGCATGCGGATTTTGCACCGGCATCCCCTGCTCACCTCGGCACGCAAGGCGGAACTTTACACCCCGGGGGAGTTGCTGGCTTTCATTGGAAGGACGATTCTCCGCAGAGGAAAGACGCTCAACAGCCGTGAGAACTGCCCGATTTGGTACGATGGTCGGCGCTAGGAACGCGGGGTGATTATTTCACTTTGTTGACCTGCTCGAGCCATTTTTTACCGGATTCCTGCAGGGATTCTTTTACTTCGTCGCTGGCTTCGATATCCAATTTTTCAAAGGACTCGGAGGTCTGCACAAACTTGGCCTTGGTCTTCTTGCCAAGCACCGGAAGTGTCTTGTTTTTCTGCAGGGCTTCGGCCACTTCGCCCTGAGGCTCAGGGAGGTCGTCCTTGCGTTCGATGATTTTTGCCAGTTCGTCGGAACACTCCTCCAGGTCGGCCGTCGCTTTTTCAGCCGACGCTTCGTCTGTGATTCCATCAATGATGGCGCAGCCCTTTTCGACGTTTTTGAAAAACGCCGTCATGACCTCGACATAAGCGGAGGCCGGAGGGGCATCCGCACTTGCTGGCGCTGGTTTCTCTTTCTCTCCATCCGCAGGCGGGGCTTCGCCGATGGTTTTGCAAACATTGGAAAATTCCTCCATGGCCGGCATGACAATTTCCTTAGCCCCGTCCACCTCGATCATTTGACCGACCGCTTCCTGAATGTGCTCGACCACCTCCTTCGTTCTGACCGGCAATTTCTTGTCCTTGTTGAGCGCTGCGCTGGCCTCCACCGAGGGCTGACCCAGTCCATGAAATTCCTTCACGATCTCCTTTGCCTCGGTAGTGAGTCCCTTGATTTTGCGAACGGCAGCCTTGGCGGTGGCTTCGTCGGTAACTTCGTTGAGAATGTCTGCAGAACAATCCTGCACATCCAGCAGGGCATTGAGCACGCGGAGGTAGTCTTCCTTCTTGCCGGTGCCAGGTTTGATGGGAGCAGGCGCTGGCTTGCCGGAGGCTTCCGCTTCGAGCGCATTGAGGTCGTTACCCAATTCGGTCAGGGCAGTGCCGTAAGCCTGCAGAGCAGTGCCGAATTCCGGTGAATCCTGCGGAATTGTCTTCATCGCTTCCTGCAGACCCTTGCCCGCTTCCTGACCTTTAGGACCGAGTTCCGTGTGGGTGTCTATCTCCGCCTTCACCTTGGCACTGGGGACGCCCATCTTTTTGAGCTGCTTCTGGATGGACTGGATTTCCTTGGTGCTGGTTTCGAGCGCTTCGATGGCTGCGCCGATTTCATCCTCGGTGGAAACATCGGTCACAGCCTCGGCGGTGTCGGTCATATTTTGGAACATTTTCTCCATCAAGGCCACATACGCGTCGGCATTGGCTCCCGCCGACTTTTCAGCTTTGGCGGGAGCGGGCTTTTCCTTCGCCGGGGCTCCCGTTGGGAATGTAAAAATGGTGAGGGCCGCCAGTGAAAGGATCAGGTTTCTTGAAGTCATGATCCCCGAATCTCCCCGCACTCTCGAATATTCACAAGATAATTCTCCTGAAAAAGCTGGGACCTATTTTCCATTCTCACCCGGCAATTCGTCCCAGGATTTCAACCCCGTCAGCGGCAGGTAGGCTGCAGCGGCAGCGGGCCAGTCGTTTGTTCCGGCCGCTTTCATGAGATCCCACAGCGGACGTTTGCGCCCCGGTTCACTGACGCTCTCCGGCTTGCGTTCATAAAGTCCCAGGCGCAGTCCTCCCTCGTCCCGATGATCCACATGCCGGTGCCAGATGAAGGCATCGATGCCGGGACACCGCAGACATTTCTCCCAGGCATACGCGAATCCCGCCGCCTGCAACGCATCGCCTTCGGGAGAGTCCAACGCGTGGAATCCCTGTTCACTGAGGATCACACGGCGCGGCTTGCCCTGCCAGAGCATTTCCGGACGCTTCATGTATTGCGTCATGATCTCCAGGTTTTTGAAAGTGATGTGCCGCGCGTCCTCACGGGCCGGCGCGTCCTTGTCCAGCCAGGTGCGGGGATTTCCCAGGTCGTCGGGATACGGATGCGTCGCCACATGCCAGTCGAAATCCCCGCGCTCGCTGGCCACTTTGGCAAACAAATCGAGAAAGGCCCTACCGGAGGTCGCCTCCTGCCCGCTGATGCCCGGCATGGACACCTGCCAGTGGTGATCGAGGCTCAGATAAACACGTCCATGCTGCGACGCCGTGCGCACCGCATCACGCACAATGCGCACCGCCGCTTCATAATCCGAAATCACCTCCGCCAGCGAGGCCAGCCCCCGGTTATACCAAAGCCAGTGACTGTTGGCCTCATTTCCCACGATCCATCCCCACACGCGCCCATGTTCCGCCGACCCACTATAGCGGGCCGCCAGAAACTCCATGGCCCCACGCAAATGCGACCGCCCTGCTTCCGACACAGTATTGAATGCGGGAATGGAATATTTGTGATCGGGCCGGGCCTGTGGATGGACCAGCCATGCATCATACGCCGGATTGCCCGTGCGATAGGGCAGGATGATCGCATAAATCACCACTCCCGCGTCCGACAACGGCTTCACCTGCCGATCCAACGCCGCAATCTGAACGGCAGAGAAATGATACTCGACCCCATCCGACGCCTTAAATGGCAGGCTGTCGGGTTTCGCCTCCAAATCAAAAAGAGGCCCCATGGAAACATTCATCCCCGCATGATGAATCCCCAGCGCAATGGCATCGTCCACCATTTGCGCCTGCAGCCCCTTCAGGTTTGGAGCCTGGGGAAATGGCGTGGAATCGGGGACTGCTTCGCATTGCTGCGATGGGACAAAAACCACAAGCAATGCGAATAGAACCGATTTTGAAAAACTTGAAAGCATCACCGCTTCTCACGTCGAATGCGGGAACTTGCAAGCAGCCAGCCTCCCACCGCCAGCAATCCCAGATCCCGCAGGATCATTTCCTGGACGGAAGCATGCTCATCCGAGTGGCCAAAGCAGCCGCAGGAGATATCCAGGCCGCGCACCCAGGCGGAAATCAGTGCCCCTAGAAACACCAGCAGAGATAGGTTCAATAGAACCAAGGCCCCTTTTTTTAAAGGTCCAACGATCACGGCGACCCCGCAGATAATTTCAAACCAAGGCAGCGTCATGGCCAGCCATCCCACCCACGGGTCTGGGAGAATGTGAAAAGTCCGGATATCATCCGTGAAGCTCACGAGACCCAGAGAGTTGAACAATTTAGTCCCAGCAGCGTAGATAAAAAAACCGCCAAAGGTCAACCGCAACAAAAGATTCAAAACATTCATTCGCCTCCAGGATAAGGTCAAATCGTGGATTCCGCTACCCCCCAATTCCGGACTCCTTCCAAGAATTTTCCAACACTCAAGCAACAACGGCGAGCATCCCTGCGAACTGCTGATCACCGGACGGCGGCTTGCCCTCGGACTTCAACCAGCATCGGGAAATGGTGCCATCCAAATACAGGGCATCCGTGCAGCGCTGGGTATCCTTGAAGTAAGTGGCAAAATCGTAGAGGCGCACTGGTGATGATGAAATGGCCAGCACCACCGATCCATCTTCACGAATGCCCACTCCATTGCGAATGTTTTTGTTCGGCGATTCCGGCTTGAAGGCCTGATGAATTGCCCCGCGGTGCAGCAGCAATGGCCCGGACTGTGTGGCTAGGAATGGGTTCATCTCCTGAGGCTCCTGCGTGGGGCGAATGCTCGCTGAGAGTTGATCGCCGGAAATGGCGAACACGCCATTGGGCATCAGAAAAAAGTTCCCCTCCCCTGCCTCCCTGTTGAGTGGACGCAACTCCCTGCCACGCTCGACATGCCATCCCAGAGGTTCCTGCTGTGGATTAAAGATTCCAGCGTTCATGAGGCAAAGCGGCTTTTCACCGGCCGCCAAAAGATGGTCGTGCAACGCAGCGAGGGTGCCGAACAAAGAACCATCCTCTCGTTTCCAGTGGAGTTGGAGTTTGGAAAAATTGCCCCTCATCTCAAAGTGTCGGAATGGGTCACTGGCTGGTGGAGCTGGTGGCGTTTTTTTCGGCGAACAGGAACCTAGGCAAGCGGGCACAGTCAGTCCCAGGAAGGATCGGCGATTCATGATACGGGTCATTGCTTTTGCAGAAGGTTTTCCAACGCCTTGAAATCCACCGCCAGCGTGCTGAGTGGAACGATTTGGAAACGGGGCTTGGCGAGCTTGAGTGCGTTTTCGGCGATGACGTTTTCGCCGGCCTGGGCCGCTTGTTCGATGAACGGTTGTACGAGATTGTAAAAGAGATTTCCTTCCGCCTGGCCCTTGGTCTCCTGGAGAAATTTTTCAAAGGAACTCCAGGCCTGGGGCCATTTCCCCTGGGCTCCCAGATCAAGAATGGGCGCGGCGGCCAGGCTGCTGGCCAGATCAAAGCGGGCGCGTTTGTTTTCGGTGACAATCTGGGTCCGCAGGGCATCGGCGGATTTGGCATCGGACAGCGATTCAAAATGCCGCAACAATGCGCACTGGCCCTGGAATCGCATGTCGGGATCATCCTTGAAGGCTGCCACCCAGTTTTCCCAAAAGAGCTTTCTTGACGGCGGCGGCAGCTTGCGTTCCTCCAGGCAGGCGGCCTGCAGTTGCCAGACATCAAAACTGTGAGGCCACGCTTCGCGGGCAATGCCCAGCAGGCGGGGATAGTTCTCGGCCGATTTATTCATCAGCGCCCAGCGGGCCAGCAGCCGTCCTTTCAATGCGGCGTTGGTGGTGTTGGGTTCGCGATTGAGCAGAACCAGCTGGCTGTCGGTAATGCGCCGCCAGGTCTGCGGATCCCAGGTGACTCCACTGGTGTATTTCCCCTCGCGATACCTCGCCACATCCAACGACCATTTCCCGGGCGATCCCATGTAACCCACCCACGCATGTCCGCCCGTGGTGCCCTGCCCCTGCAGCATAATGGAGGGAATCCCCTGAGCCTTGCCCGCCATGCTCACGAAGTAAGCCTGGTCTGCACAGATGCCGCCCTTCGTTCCTATATCAATGAGCCGATACATGCCATTCGGCCACAGCAGTGAATCGCGGCTCATGCGTGGTGTGTCGTAGGGCACCTGTTTGAAGAGATCGTTGAGCCGCCGGGGATCAGAAAGTGGAATCTGCAGGATGTAGGCCAGTTCCTTTAGTTCCAGAGGTGTATCGATCACAAACATCAGATCGCGGGCGGTGAGTCGTTTTGGATCCACGGCGAGTTTTCGCACCACGCCGGGTTTCACTTCAAATCCATCCCGCACCTGCAGAAAGGCATGGAAACGCTTCACGGGATCGGCATCACCCAGCGGCAGGTCGGAACGTTTGACCCAGGGATGCGGCCAATTTTCGGGAAATGGCTGATCCCAGACGAGTGCCATGGCAACCGCGAGCTGAGGGAGCTCACGGCATCCGGCGGCTTCCGCGTGAACAATGTGACAGAGGATTTCGGCGGCCTTGGGCGCGTCGTCGAACGCGGAAAGATTCGCCAGAAACATTTTCCGCAGCACGGAATCAGCCCCGATCTTCGCAAAGGCGGCCCGTCCATCCGGAGAAGCGAGGAAGCTCCCGGGCTGAGCCCCGGCCAATTCCAGCCAACCGGCCACTTCCAACCACCCCAGAAAATTCGGCATCGTCCCAATGCGCTCAACCCCTGAGGCATCCTGGGCCTCCCGCAATTTCGCCTGCCAGGCCTGACTCTCCTTGACGAAATCCGCATCTGCCGGCAGCGCCTTCCACCACGCCTGCACCGCTCCCTCATTGAAGGCGGGCAGTTCCGCCGAGCGCACCGTCCCCCAGGTCGTCGCTGCTACCACCAGCAATCCAAGCCGGAGATATCGGGAAAGAAAAAAAACCGCCAGCCGCTGCATGGACAGATTCAACCAGCGGGTTTGCCGCCGGTCAAGGAGTTACGGCAGTTCCACGCACCAGCCTCTAAACGCGACCGTGGCGCTTTTCGTTGAGGACGGTTTGGAGGTAGTCGCGATAGTCCGGATTGCGATGGCCGGCGATGGCGGCTTCGAGTTGGGACTCGTCGATGAAGCCGCGATTGAATGCGACCTCCTCCAGACAGGCGATTTTCAGACTCTGCTGGCGTTCGACCGTGGCGATGTAATTTCCGGCCTCGAGCATGCTCGCTGGCGTGCCGGTGTCCAGCCAGGCAATGCCTCGTCCGAGCAGTCGCACCTGAAGCTGGCCGTCCTTGAGGTAACTGTTGTTGAGATCGGTGATTTCCAACTCGCCGCGCTCGGAGGGCTGCTGGGCTTTGACGCGATCCACGACCGTGTTGTCATAAACGTAGAGACCGGGAACGGCATAGCTGCTCTTGGGCTGGGTGGGCTTTTCTTCAATGCTCAGGACGCGATGCTGCGCATCAAATTCCACCACGCCAAACCGCTCGGGATCGCGGACATGATAACCAAAAACGCAGGCCCCGGATTCCTGGGCGAGCGCGGAGCGGAAGAAGTCGAGTTTCCCGTAGAACAAATTATCGCCCAAAATCAACGTAGCACCGTCATTTCCAACGAAGGATTCCCCGACTAGAAAGGCCTGCGCGATGCCCTTGGGCTCAGGCTGAACGCGGTATTCCAAGCGGATGCCAAGGTTTTTTCCATTACCCAACAGCGCTTCAAACATTGGAAGGTCCTTGGGCGTGGAAATGATGAGCACTTCGCGAATCCCCCCCAGCATTAGGGTGGCGAGCGGATAATAAATCATCGGCTTGTCGTAGATGGGAAGCAGTTGCTTGCAGGCGATGCGCGTGAGAGGATCGAGACGAGTGCCAGCGCCGCCTGCGAGAATGATGCCTTTGGTTTTCATGATGGATCGTAGTTGAAATGGTTAGGTGACACCACGCTGGCTCTCCTTGATGAAGGCCGCGAGATGGAGCACGGAAGCATCCGTGGCGCTGGATTCAAGTTCGGCGACGGCCTGCGCGCGGTTGAGTTTGCGCATGTAAACCGTCTTGTAGGCGTGTTTGAGGGCGCGGATCTCCTCCTCGGAAAATCCATGCCGCTGCAAGCCCACCAGATTGAGCCCCCGGGCCTTGGCGGGATTTCCATCCACCAGCATGTAGGGGGCCACGTCCTGGACCACTTTGGTGCAGCCGCCGGTGATGCAATGACGGCCCAGACGGCAGAATTGATGAACGGCGGTGAAGCCGCCCAGGATCACGTGATCCTCCACCAGCACATGCCCGGCGAGCGTTCCGTTGTTGGAGAAAATGACGTGATTCCCCACCACGCAATCATGCGCGATGTGGACGTAGCTAAGGAAATGATTGTGGCTGCCGATCTTGGTAACCGTGCCCGGCAGGGTGCCGCGGTTGACGGAACAGAATTCGCGAAAGGTATTGTCCTCGCCAATTTCACAATACGTGGGCTCGGCATGATACTTCAGATCCTGGCTCTGCGCGCCGATCGAGCAATACGCGTGGAAATGATTCCGCGCGCCAACCTTCGTGGGTCCGGCGAGCGTGACGTGGCTTTCCAGTTTGCATCCTGCGCCGAGTTCCACGCCGTCGCGAATGACGCAGAAGGGACCGATCTCAGCATCGGAGGCGATCTGCGCCCTGGGTGAAATGATGGCCGTCGGGTGAATCATCAGACTAGGCATCGATGAGGGTAAACGTCAGATCCCCTTCGGAAACAGTCTCCCCGTTGACGATGCAGCGGCAATCAGCACAGCCAATGTTTCTCCTGACTTTGGTGATCTCGGCCTCGATGAAGAGCACGTCCCCCGGAATCACCGGGCGGCGGAATTTCACCTTATCCGCACTCATGAAGTAGCCGATCTTGCCCTGGTTCTCCGGGCGGCGGAGCATCAGGATACTGGCGACCTGTGCCATCGCTTCCACTTGCAGCACGCCGGGCATCACCGGATGACCGGGAAAATGGCCTTGGAAAAAGGGCTCGTTGATGGTGACGTTTTTCACGCCAGTGCACTTGTTCTCGCCCTCGAATCCAACGATGCGATCCACCAGCAGGAAAGGATACCGGTGCGGCAGGACTTTCATCACCTCGTTGATGTCCATGACGGCCTCGCCACTGGGAATGTTGACGGTGGGGACCATCGAACGCATCTGGGTGTAGGCGGCCTTGAGTTTCTTGGCCATCTCAGTGTTCGGGGAATGCCCGGGCTTCACAGCAATGACGTGGCCCATGATGCGCTTGCCGCTGAGCATGAGGTCGCCGATGATATCGAGAATCTTGTGGCGGGCGAACTCCTCCTTGAAGCGCATGGGTTCCTTGCTCATGACACTTTCGTCGCGGATCACGACGGCATTCTCCAGACTGCCCCCCTTGATCAGGCCCTTGTCCAACAGAGGCTTCACGTCCTCGTAAAAAACAAAGGTCCGGGCTGGAGCAATTTCCTTTTCATACGTGGCCGGATTGATCTCCGTGGAGAAGAATTGCGTCATGCGGCCTTCCGGACCCACTTGGGTGCAGGAGATGCGGAATTTCTTGTCGGGAACGATGGTGATGATACTACCGCCGGACGTCTCCAGGTGAATGGGCTCGCGGACTTCAAAAATCTTCCTCGGAGCCTCCTGGGCCACGATGCCGGCCTTTTTGATGCACTCCACATACGGCAGCGAACTCCCGTCACCGATCGGCGGCTCATTGGCGTCCATTTCAATAATCGCATTGTCCACTCCCATGCCGGTGAGGGCGGAGAGAACGTGTTCGACAGTGTAAACCTTCACACTGCCTTCCGAAAGCGTGGTGGCGCGCTCAACCATCAGCACCTTCGCGACATCGGCATCAATGAAGGGTTGGTCTTCGAGATCGGTACGGCGGAACTTGAAGCCATGATTGATGGGCGCTGGCCGCATGGTCAGCGTGACTTTCTCGCCGGTATGCAGCGAGGTTCCGGCAAGGCTGGCAGATTTGGCCAGGGTATGTTGGTATTCCATAATGAAAAGATCGGATCCCCGGGCCACCGCACGGAAGGTCCGGCATCGGGGGAGCATCGTCCTTAAAACTAGAGCGGCGGGGGGTCAAGAGTCCAATTTCCGCAAAAATCCCCGGGATTCCCACCCTCCCGGGGAATCCACTAGACAAGATGCCGAGGTTCGCGCTAGTCGGGCATCCCCTTACCCATGATTCTCTGGCTTGCCTCCTTCCCCCGATCCGGCAACACGCTGTTGCGAACCTTGATCCATCGGACCATGGGCGTCGGATGCTACGACAGCGAGTTACTCAGCCTGGGTGACCACCAACCGGTCACCAATGAATATGTCGGCGGACTGTTCACGGATCCCCCCATGGACTGGCCGGATTTCTACAAAATGGCAAGGGACTCAGACCGATTATTTCTCGTCAAAACGCACCACCCACCGATCGATGACCAGCCGGCGATTTATGTGGTGCGTGATGGTCGTCTCGCCTGCTGGAGTTACCTCGATTTCCATCGGAAATATCCGCATCTTCCCGACGTCGCTCTGCCGGACATCATTCTCGGATATCAAAAATACGGAAACTGGACCACCCACTACCAAGCGTGGACCCAGAACCCGCAGGGCCGACGGCTCATCGTTCGATTTGAGGACTTGGTGCATGCGAGCAGCGAACAAGTCAGGGAGATTGCCCGGTTCATCCATTTTCAGGGCGAACCCAAATCCTGGGACAACCCCTTTGCCATTTTGCAGCAGAAGGCCGGCCAATTCTATCGCGAGGGGAAAACCAGCTGGGAGCGCCCGGATGGCTGGACAGATCTGGCAGACGACACTTTCCGCATTCTCCATGGCGACCTCATGACGGAACTCGGCTATATGGATGCCGCCGAACGGCAGAGACCCTGGGCCACGATGGGTGCTGAGGACCAGGAAACATTTCAACGACTCATCCGCAAGGCCAGTCGAGACGCGCTGCAGGTGGATGAACTGCACGAAAAGGTCCGCGACTCCAAACGCAAATTGGAAAAACTCCAGGAGCGGGAGCGCAAAACGGCCGAATCCCTGCGGCAGTACAAGGAAAAACAAGTTCGGACTCCACCCCGGAAAAAATCACTCTGGGAAAGACTCGGTTGGAGGAAATCCTGATCCGGGAAGGGCGCTTGCCAATTCCGGATGCTTGATGCTTGAATATCGACGGATCTGGGGCGAGACGCTGCCAGACTACCTTTTCATCCGTTCCTTTCCCCTTCATGCTCGATCCTTATTTCTGGCGCCGTCGCTGCGTGCTGCTCGTTTACAATCTGCTGCTGCCGCTGGGATTGCTGGTTTTGTTGCCGGGCTCACTGTGGAAAATGCGGCGGCGCGGGGGATATGGGCGGAATTTCTGGCAGCGGCTGGGATTTTTCTCTAAGGAAATGCGGCAGCGGCTCGCGGAAGGTGAGGCCCCCTTCTGGCTCCATGCGGTCAGCGTGGGTGAGGTAGGGGTCGCACGGAAGTTGATTAAGGAAATCCTGCGATTGGAACCGGAGCGGCGCATCGTGCTATCGACCACGACCTCCACTGGCCACGCCGTCGCGGTGAAGGATGCCCCGGATCAGGTCACGGTTATTTATTCACCCGTCGATTTCCTTCCCATCGTTGGTCGGGTGCTCAAGTTGGTGCGGCCCCGGGTACTCGTTTTTGTGGAAGCCGAGGTCTGGCCGAATTTGGCCTGCCTTGCCAAGCGGCGCGGAGTCCGGCTCGTGCTAGCCAATGCTCGCCTTTCCCCTCGATCCGCACGGCGCTATGCCAAGGCGAAATGGTGGGTGCAGCCGGTCTTTTCCCTGCTGGATCGTGTGCTGGTGCAATTTCCTGAAAGCATGCAACTCTGGCGGGAGATCGGAGCAAAGGAAAACGCCCTCGTCCTCACCGGCAGTGTGAAATACGACGAGCCCGCAGCCAAGCCCGGTCGTGCTGAGGAATTCAGGGGAATCGTGCGGACACTCTGGAGCGATCCCGGCACCCAACTGATTATGGGAGCCAGCACCTTTCCAGAGGAAGAATCGATGCTAGGCAGATTGCTTCTGAAATTGCGTGCGGATTTCCCGCTGCTGAAGCTCATTCTGGTGCCCCGTCACGTCGAACGTTCCAAGGCCGTGCAGGCTGAAATGGAATCGCTGGGCCTGCAGGTGGCTCTGCGCTCCACCATGCCAGTCGGACCGGCGGACATTCTGATCGTGGATACCACAGGTGAATTGCGCGACTGGCAACAGTTGCCGGACGTGGTCGTGATTGGAAAAAGCTTTTTCGCCAAGGGAGGACAGAATCCCGTCGAGGCTCTGGCCGCCGGCACTCCGGTCATCACCGGCCCGGAGATGAGCAATTTTCCATCGCTCATGAAACTATTGCTGGATGCCGATGGCCTGCGCCAGGTGCCCGATGCCGGAGCCCTGGAGTCGGCCCTCGTCCAAACGCTGCGCGCCCCATCCGAAGCCCGCGCCGCCGCGCAGCGCGGACTCGCAGCACTGACGCCGCACCGCGGAGCCTCCAAACGATCCGCGGCCTTGGTATGTGAAAGGGAACCAAGCGATGCCGGGCAGTGACTTTCATTTCATCGTTCCCGCCGACGCAACGGACAAAATGCGGCTGGATGTCTTCCTCGTGGCGCAAATGCCTGCTTTATCACGGGCACGGATTCAGGCGCTGATCAAGGATCCGGGCGTTTATATCAATGACCGCGCCTCCAAAGCCAGCCATGCGCTCAATCCCGGGGATGTGGTTCATGGCACCGTGCCCGAGGATGTGCCCGCCGAGGCCCTGCCGCAGGATCTGCCGCTCACCGTGCTCTATGAAGACGCGCATCTCGCCGTGCTGGACAAGGCCAGCGGCATGGTTGTGCACCCGGCCGAAGGCAATGCCGATGGCACACTGGTGAATGCCCTGCTGCATCGTTTCGGTCCCCTCAGCAGCATTGGCGGCGTCGCGCGACCGGGCATTGTCCACCGACTGGACAAGGAAACCAGCGGCTGCATCGTCGTCGCCCGGGATGATGAAACGCACCGAGCACTCAGTGCACAGTTTGCGGATCGCTCGACGGAAAAAATTTACCTCGCCGTGGTCCAGGGCAGGCCGCAGCCAGAATCCGGAACGATCGACACTCACATCGGACGCAATCCCAACGATCGTCAAAAAATGGCCGTCCTGCCTCCCCATCTGGGCAAACACGCCGTCACCGACTACCGAGTCCTCAACACCCTCGGCATGTCCTCACTCGTGGAATGCACGCTTCACAGCGGACGCACACACCAGATCCGCGTGCACATGAAACACCTGGGCCATCCCCTGCTCGGGGACGCGACCTACGGCCGACCCAGCCGCCAGCAGGACGTCCCGCGCGTCATGCTGCATGCCCGCCTGCTAGGTTTCACCCATCCAGCGACCGGCGAACGCATGACCTTTCAAGCTCCCATCCCAGAAGAGTTTCATCCCTGGCTCCCGAAACCACCCAGCGGAACCGCTTGATCCTGGCTATTTGAGGTTCCTGCCGACGCGACCGCTTGAATTGCAATTCGCCACTTCTTGCGTGATTCCAGGGTTCGACCTCGGCTTGCTTCGCCCCCTCGCTATCCCGACGACAAGGCGGCCATGCTGACGTTCCCTCAGGGTTGGACCTTTTTCCGAACCTTCGCCTTCCAACCATCCACGGTCATTTCACCGTTCACTCCACATTCAAACTTCAAAGGTGTTTCCAGGCCGGCCTGGTTCTTGGTTTGCCGGTTGGTGTATCGCGAAGTATCGCTGACACCAGTCAGGCGATTATTGATCATGATTGACTTCCCGCTGGCATCGTTGCGGAAGAAGGGTCTCTCCTTTTCAAGGCATTCGATGATGTTGTTCTCGAACCGGAAGGTGGTGAAATCGCACTTCTCGCTGAATCCGAACAAACCCTCACTCCGGTTCTCCACGGTTGGCCGGGCAATGATGTGGTTGTTGCGCACGGTTAGCTGCGCATAGGGTTCGTTCATCCACATGACACCGCGTCCAGGATTGGATACCAGGTTGTTGTGGAAAAGGCACGGCCCCTTCGCCGCCACGTCACCGAAGGAGGAAATGAGATTCCCCCCATCCTGCTTCACATCGAAATCGAACAGATTGTGATCAATCTCCACGCAGTTGCGAACAAACTCTATGGAGTAGCTGTCGCGGAAATAGTTGTGGTGAAAATGAAACGAGCGTCCGCTCTTGGGAATGTGGCCACCGGCGTATTTGGGAATCGAGGCGGCACTGAGCAAAATGTTGTGATCAATCTCCACGTCCTCGTCACCTTCGAAGGGCATTTCGATCGAAAAGCCGGCCTCAATCGTGTTGTGATGAATACGGCAGCGGCGCGCCTCCCGGCCTTTCACACCGTAGTAGTGCTCGTTGGGCGCAGATTTCATGACGAGGAACCGGTTGTTCCAAATCTCGGTGTCTCCCATCCAAACACTGAAAATCCCGCCACCCGTGATGCCACCATTCACGCCGGGTTTGCCCCCGTCCCAGCGCTGGCCCGCATCCACGAAGGTGCAGTCGTGGATCTTACCATGCGACATTCCATAAGTCCGAATGCCGCTATACATGAAGTCCTCAATCTCGAGATCGTGAAAATGCAGTCCTTCATTCACCATCCCGAAAATAGCACCATGCATTTTCGGCCCTGTCAGCGTTAATCCGGAGACCGTGATGTTTTTGGCATCATTCCGGCACCGGATCAGATAGCCAGTGCGATCGAATTTCTCGTGCTGGGTTTCGGGGTCAGGGAGGGTAGCCGGATTCGCCTGCCAGGTGTCAGCGTTGGTGATGATCGTCCTGCCAATCCCTGCACCTTTGAGTGCCAGGCCGGATGGGAGATCCAACGGTTGTGACAGCCGAAAGGTTCCAGCCGCCAGTTCAATGCTGGCGCCCTCTCCGGCTCCTGTGACGGCACTCAGAAGCTCCTCCACCGTTTGAATCGGAACGGCCTGGGTGGCCGCTTCGAATAGGACGGTGACAATCACAGTGATAATTCGGGTATTCATTCCCATGTTAGGGCTTTGCTTTGAAGCTGGCGAAACCGAGCCTGCCGAAAATGATAAACTGGTCGGCACTGCTGATGGCTGGTTCACTCCATCCGGAAATAATTGGCATTGATTCACCCCAGGGCCTTGAGGCCGAGGTTGGCATAGATCTCACGGGTGGCGCTGGATTGATTGAGTGTGTAGAAATGAATGCCGGCGATTTTGTGATTCAGGAGATCGGCGCACTGTTCGGTGGCGTAGTGGAGGCCGACGCGACGGATGGATTCGGGATTGTTGCCGGCACGATCGAGGGCTTTGAGGAGGCGGGCGGGGAATCGGCTGCCGGCCGCCAGATCGGCCATACGGCGCATGCCGGTGGTGGTGGTGATCGGCATGATTCCGGCGATGATCGGGACCTGAATGCCGGCCAGATCGCAACGCTCCCGGAAGTCGTAGAAATCGTGGTTGTCGAAGAAGAGCTGGGTGCAGATGTAGTCGGCCCCGGCGTCGATTTTTGCCTTGAGGTGGTCCATTTCCAAGAGGCGATTTGGCGTGGCGGGGTGTCCTTCCGGAAATCCGGCCACGCCGATGCCGAAGCCGCGGGGATCGGGATGGCGGCCGGCGTCATTAAAACGTTTGATGAATTTCACAAGATCGGCGGCGTAGGTGAAGGCATCGTCGGCACGATCGTAGTTGGGGTGATCGCGCGGGGGGTCACCGCGCAGCGCGAGGATATTGCTGACTCCTGCGGCGGCGTAGCGGGTGAGGATTTCATCGATTTCCTGCTCGCTGTGACAGACGCATGTGAGGTGGGGAATGGGATCGAGGACTCCTTTTTCCTTGATGCGGATCACGAGGTCGTGGGTCATTTCACGGGTTGTTCCGCCTGCGCCGTAAGTCACACTGACAAAATCAGGGGCATAGTCCTCCAAATCGGAGATGGTGGCGTAGAGTTTCTCCGCTGTCTCGGCCGATTTCGGGGGGAAGAATTCGAAAGAGAAGGTGGTGGGGTGCTGGGCGAAAATATCGGAAATATGCATGATCGGGGAAACGTGAATATTGCCCCCATGCAACAGATTTCCGTTGCTGGCAATTCTGGAATCATGCTGTTACAGTCCCCACCGATGAAATCGTCCACCTCCTCAAAACCCTCTTCCGCCAAGATCAAGGGTAACCTCGCCCTGCAATTCGGCCACGCTTGGGATTACGCCCCAGCCCCCGAATCAATTAAGGTGCCAGTGCAGGAACAATATGAATTGTTCATCGGTGGGAAATTTGTGAAGCCCAAATCCCGGAGTTATTTCCCCACCATCAATCCGGCAAATGAAAAAGTGCTGACCCAGGTCGCTCGGGCCAATGCCGCCGATGTCAATCTCGCGGTGGCCGCCGCCCGCAAGGCCTATGACACTGTCTGGTCGAAAACGCCCGGAAGCGAACGCGGCAAATACCTTTACCGCATCGCCCGCATGATCCAGGAAAAGGCCCGGGAGCTGGCGGTGCTTGAAACGATGAACGGCGGCAAGCCGATCAAGGAAAGCCGAGATGTCGATCTGCCACTCGTCGCCGCGCACTTCTTCTATTATGCCGGCTGGGCCGACAAGCTGCAGTATGCCCTGCCAGGCCGCACCCCCCGGTCGCTGGGCGTGGCCGGTCAGATCATTCCGTGGAATTTCCCACTGCTGATGGCCGCATGGAAAATCGCCCCAGCGCTCGCCTGCGGGAATACCGTGGTGCTCAAGCCCGCCGAGACTACTCCGCTAACCGCGCTCCACCTGGCGAAAATTTTCCAGGAAGCGGGCTTGCCGGATGGCGTGGTCAATATCGTCACTGGGGCCGGTGAGACAGGTGCGGCATTGGTCGACCATCCGGGCGTCGATAAAATTGCCTTCACGGGATCCACGCCCGTCGGCAAATGGATCGCGCAGGCGACCGCAGGCACGAACAAACGGCTTTCGCTGGAACTTGGCGGCAAGGCGGCCAATATCATTTTCGCCGATGCCCCTCTGGACCAGGCCGTGGAGGGAATCGTCAGCGGCATCTATTTCAATCAAGGCCATGTCTGCTGCGCGGGATCCCGCTTGCTGGTGGAAGAATCGGTGGTGGATCAAGTTGTGCGCAAATTGAAGGACCGGCTGAACAGCCTGCGCGTGGGTGATCCGCTGGATAAAAACACCGATCTCGGAGCGATCAATTCGGCCGCGCAACTGGCGCGCATTCAGGACCTGGTGGCAAGCGGCGTGGCGGAGGGTGCGGAGTTGACGCAGAGCCCGTGCGAACTGCCGAAGAAGGGATTCTGGTTCAAGCCAAGTTTCTTCACCAAAGTCACCGCCAGTCATCGCATCGCCCGCGAGGAAATTTTTGGCCCCGTGCTCAGTATCATGACATTCCGCACGCCGGATGAGGCCATCGAACGGGCCAACAATACGTGCTACGGACTCAGCGCGGGCATCTGGACGGACAAGGGCAGCAAGATTTTTAAAATTGCCTCAAAGCTCAAAGCCGGCGTCGTCTGGGCCAACACTTACAACAAGTTCGACCCCACCAGTCCGTTCGGCGGCTACAAGGAGAGCGGCTTCGGACGCGAGGGTGGTCTGCATGGTCTGCTGCCTTATCTCGCGGAATAGTCCTCCGCGGGTAGAGGGCGACGTCAGGAGACCCCTGTCCTTCAAATTCGTTTTGCCTGCGTGGCGGGGTCTCCTGCCGTCGCCCTCTACGACGTGGCGGAAGACCGGGTCCAGCGACTGCCCTGTGCCACGGTGAGCTGGTATTTGCGAGCATGTTCGCGAATGATGAAGGGAAGGTCGCGCGTCATTGCCAATTCGAAATGGGGATGCAGACTTTCCTTCAGCCAGTCCAGAGTGGAGCCCACGGGCCAAAATTCACTTGGCGTGAAATCTTCAAGCCAAGTGCAGGGAGTGGTCAGGATGAGCGTGCCACCTGGCTTCACGAGTTCCGGCAGGCGCTGGAGCAATCGCTGCGGGTCAGTTAGCCGACAGAGCAGATTGGCGACGTGCAGCAGGTCAAATTCCCCCAAACCCACCGGCAGGTCCATGGCATCGCCCTGCTGAAAAGTCACAAACTCCGGACGCGATGAGGGCGGAACCGATGCCTCCAGCATGGAATAGTGATGCCCCTCCTCGTGGCGGTGATAACTGACTGTCGCGCCATCGCGCAACCGGTTGGCCGCAGCAATAAAGGAGTGCGAGTAATCAATACCCACCACCTCGTCAAAGCACTCGCTCAGCACAAATGATGACCGTCCCACCGCGCATCCAAGGTCAAGGGCCCGCTGCGAACCATGGCTTGCCGGAAGCATTTCAGAAACCGTCCGGACTGGAAACGACAGCGCCTCCGTGGGCAGGCAGGCGTGGCCGAGCAATTCCTCAGCACTGCCGTAGTGAAAGAGCAGATATTCGTCCAGCAGGCGCGTGGTCTCGTAGAGTGGCGTCATGCGCGGTGATCAGCCTGCCGTGAGGGCATCGAGCAGGTATTTGCTGGGACGAAAATGCTCAATGATAATTTCCTGCTGGGTGCCGCGTTTCATGCGCACCTGGCTGATGTCGAAGTTCGGCGTCTTATGGGGAGCGAACAAGATGTCATCGTGCGTGGCGTTGCGGTGTTTCTTGAACAGGTCCGGCGTGATGTGACCGCCGAGATGATCGTCGCGTCCCGTGGCGAGATGGCAGGTGCCAAGCACCTTTTCGTCCTGGATGTCCGCGCCCGAGACGGGCAGAACCTGCGTGCCGAAGCCCAGTTCACCGAGCACTCCTGTCATGGGATCGTCGGCCAGCTTGGCATTGTGGGCATCGATTGTCTCCTGTTTGCCGGCAATGAACTCGGAGCGAATAATGCGCCCGTCCTTCACGGTGAGTTTCCCCAGCGTGCCATCCTCGTATTTCATGGGAAACATTCCCTCCGCGCCGGTCGGAACAAAATAAACTTCGCCGGCGGGAAGATTCGCGATGTCCGGCTTGGTGCCACGGCAGAGGCCATGACTTTTCTGGGCCTCCTGGCCGCCGAGTTGGAGTTTGGCGGTGAGGATTTCGCCGGTTTCGAGCGTGAAATCGATTTCGATTTCATCCGCCCTTGTCAGGGCCAGACGGAGTTTTTCGGCATCGCGGCTGACCTCGTTGTAATCGACGGCGAGGCCGGTGCTGAGGATGACGTCGTTCACGCCATGCATGGTGGCACCACGGAAATTGTATTTCTTGGCCATGGCCGTAAGCGGAGCGGTGGCGGAATAGGTCGTGATGCAGAGGATGAGGTCGTAGTCGGGATAAATGTCATTTTCCAAACTTAACTCCCGGCCCGAGGCATCCACCGCGCGGTCTTCGAGGTCGAGGTTGCTGCCGTAGGTCATGGGGATGGCAAACATTTCACCACCAATCATGCCCAGTTGATCGAGCACGCCATTTTGGAGTCCCTGGTAAAAGACCTCGTATGCCTTGCGCTGGATGGCCCATTGGGAATCTTTGAGGAATGCATAATCCTTCATGCCCTGGGGATCGGGCAGATCAATGAGCACGCAGACCTTGCGGCCTTTGACGGGCTCAAAAACGGTGTGCAATAGTTTCCCGAGATCGAATTTTGGGAATTCGCGCTTGGAGGGATCGAGAATGATTTGTGGGGTGAGCGTTTGCATGGCGAAGGATTGGATCGGGTTCAGTAGCAGAGCTACGATGGATGACAGTAATCGGAGGCCCTGCGGTTACACTTTCAAGCAGAATTTCTTAGACCCACTGCCACTCAAACCGGCGACGGCCGAAATGGGCGATGAGTCCCCAGGGCAATTTTAGATAGCGCAGGGCGGCACGGAGACGGAGCTTTTCGGACGCGCGGATCCCGTCCTGCTCTGCCAGGATCAAGAGTGCGCCACTGCGCTGGATGGTCATGAGGTTGGGGAGTTTGGTCTCTCCGAGCGCCAGTCCATCGCACGCAACCGATACGGTGGGCTCATCCTCGTAATCGAGCATTTCCGCCTCAAATTCGACCCTCAGCAATCCGCGATACGTCCGCTCACAGAACCCCAGCCCATGGGCCCGCCCCACGCGCAGCAGACTGCGGCAGAGCATCAGGGCACGGAGTTCATCGTGCTTCTCGACGGTGTTGCCCCGCAGGATTTCCTCCTGCGGAATCGTTGGGAAGGACGCGCCGCCCGGTGCGAGCAGCCGATGCCTCACCTCGATCCCGGAGAAATCGAGCATCAGCCCGTGTGCCGCACTGAAAAATTTCTGGGCACTCGCGGTTGTGGAAATTTGCGCCGCTGAAAATTCCGTGACAGCGGTATGCAGGTCGAGCACCACCGAATGCTCGCACAGAAAATCCGGCGTGAAGACATCCGCCACCTTGTCGCGATGCTTGAGCACCCCGCGCGGTTTGGTCTGCACGGAGATGCCGGAGGCGTTCAATCTCGCGATGAAGACCTTGTGGTAATATTCCTGCGGAAGCCCGGCGCCCAAAGCCAGGAATGTATCCGAGGCCAGGGCCAGAAGTTTCTGCACCACCGGATTTTCCGGCACATGACCGTGAGGCCTGCCCCCGGGCCGCTTGGGCTGTGGGCGGGCATCACGCGGACGGGAGGGCTGGCGCGGCGGACGGGGAGCGGGTTCAGGCATAGGCTGGCATTCTGGCGTCGTCAGCCGACAATGACAAGCAAAGGATCACGCCGCTGCAGGCGCGTTGGATATCTTTGGCGGGTGGAAGAAAAGGGCCAGCAGGACGGTGGCGACAAGAGCCGCACCGCAGGGAATGAGGAAAAGTTTGTTCCAGGCCACGATTTTGTCGGGACTGGTGTATTCGGCCAGCAGCTTGGGCCCATAGTAGAACGAGGCCAGCGGACCGAAACCAAAGACCAGCATATTGAACAGACCCTGCGCGCTGGTGCGGATATCCTTGGGCAGGTGCTCATCAATGAAAATATAGAGCGTCGCAAAGAAGAAGGCGTAACAGATGCCGTGCAGGATCTGGATGGTCACAATCATCGATGCGTTGTCGGGGAAAAAGGCGTACACTGCAAACCGCGCGGCATGGCCCAGAATGCCGATGATCATCGTCAATCTCCATCCGAGTTTGGCAAGCACCGCCCCCAGCACCGCCATCGTGGCCAGCTCGGCCACCTGCCCAATGGTCATCACCGGCATGATCCAGTTTCCGGCAATCCCCACACCGCCAACCTCCTTTGCCGCACCCAGGAACGATCCCGTCCATGCGAAATAAAGGTTGTGCACAAAGGCATCGATGAATGTGACCGCGAAGAGCACAAAGATGGCGGGCTTTTTCAGGAGGCTGAAGGCTTCCAGCCAGGCAAAAGATTTCCCGGTGGCGGGCTTTGGCGGAGTATGGGGAAGGGTAAGACTGAAGGCCGCGAGCAGGAGCGAAATGATGCCACTGACCAGGAAGGTCGATTGCACGCTGGCTTGGAAATCGGCCCCGGTTTTGCTGGTGCCAAAAACCTTGCCCAGCCATTCCACGAGCGGAGTGCTCGAATAAACCGGGATTTTTGCCCAATCGACGAGAATGAAAATGAACGGCCAGGCGACCAGAATCCATCCCACCGTGCCCCCCATGCGGACGAATCCGAAATCCTTTTTCGCATCCTTCAGGTGTGTGAAAGCAATGGAGTTGGCAATCGAGAGCGTGGGCACATAGAGCAGGCAGTGCAACAGCATGAGTCCAAAGAACGGCCAGAAAATGGGTGACGCCCCGATGCCCGAGACCTTGTCCGCAGCTGCCTCCGCCAAAACTGC
This sequence comes from Akkermansia muciniphila, assembly GCA_943333275.1. Lineage (GTDB taxonomy): Bacteria > Verrucomicrobiota > Verrucomicrobiia > Verrucomicrobiales > V1-33 > JAGNEJ01. Next base: position 7,460 of record CALQSQ010000047.1, on the reverse strand, counting down.
CGTCGCTGTGTCTGGTGCTTTGATAAATCCAAGGGCGAGCATGGCCAAGCCGCCGATCAAATGGGAGAAGGCCATGAATTTTTCCGCGGCGAATTTCCGGTCCGCAAACTGATTGCTGAAGAACATCGCGACAATCGCCCCGGCGGCGAAGGCATTCAATATCCATGCCTGCTCCGAGGGGTTGAATCCAAGACTGGGAAGATATCCGAAAATCAGCGGAAGCCACGCACCCCAGATGGCGATTTCCAGGATCATCATGATGAACAGTTTATTGCGGACGGAATTATTCATAAGTTGCCGCGAGGGTAGGGATTTCGCGCTGGGTGGCAAGCAGATTGCGCAGGGGGCCTGATTTCATCGCGGATGCGGGATGATTTGAAACGGCCTGCTCGCGAGTTGGAGTGGCTCAGGCCTGCGGGGGTTCAGCCAGCGAACCAAGGACGGCGGCGACAACGTGGCTCGGCTCAATTTCCTTCATGCACCTGAAATCAATAGGGCACTCGCGTTTGAAGCACGGGCTGCACTCGACATGCCGCCGCAGGACGGTGTGGTCGTGGCCAAGCGGGCCGGTCCAGTCGGGTTCGGTGGAGCCGAAAATGGAGACGGTGGGCACACCGAGGGCGGCGGCAAGGTGCATGGTGCCGGTGTCGTTGGTCAGCAGGAGCCGGCAGCGCTGCAGTTCCGTGCAGAGTTCGGCGAGCGTCGTCTGGCCGGCGAGATTGAGGCATTCTCCCTCCAGCATCGTTTCGAGTTCGGCGGCGAGCGGGACGTCGCCTTTCGCACCGAAGATGACCCATTGGCACTCGGTCTGGCGGGCGATGTCGCGCGCGGCGGCGGCGTAGCGTTCGAGCGGCCAGCGTTTGGCGGAACCGTATTCGGCACCGGGGCAGAGGCCGAGGCGCAGGGGACCTTCGGCTGGCGCATCCGAGCGCGGGATCAGCGGAGCATAGAGTGTGGCATCCTTGATGTTGGCTCCAAGCCTCAGGGCCATGCGCAGATAATGCTCCGAGTGGTGCCGGACCGGTCCGCAGTATTTGTCAGGGGGAATGATTTGATCGAGCAATTTCCTGCGCCAATGGCCGGCATAGCCGACGATGCTGCCGACATTTTTCACCTTCACCTCCAGGGCCGTGCGCAGGGAGTTGGGGAGCAGCACGGCGGCATCAAAATGCCGGCCCGCGGTGCGCACGATCCTGCGGACTTCAAAAATGCTGGCTCCTCCGGGGATCGCCAGCACCGCATCCACTTCCGGAACCTGAGACCACAGATCGACGAGTTTGCCGGGCGTGAGCATCGTGATGCGCGCGTCCGGCCGGCCGCGACGGATGGCGCGCACGGCAGGGATGGCCATGCAGGCATCGCCCAGCCAGTTGACAGAGCGGATGAGGATTTCGAATGGTTGCAGCTGATCCATCGGATAGTGGGAAGGGAGGACTACGCCCCGCTTGTATTTTTCCAAAAGAAAATTTGGCCGGGGAGTTTTCCAGCGATTGTGGACCCAGAACCAGTCGGCTGGCGAGTCACGAATGATCCGCTCGAGCGGTTGATTCAGCATCGCGGCCCCCACATCCACACTGGCCGACTGCTCCACCGGCGGCAACACCGAGACGCGCCAGCGGGCGAGGCCGATGGTGGCCACCGAAACGGGCAGGATGGGGGCCCTGGCCCGCATCGAAAGGAGTTGGACAAGATTGGTGGTGGAGGCCAGGCGATCAAACAGGGGCGCCCAGACCCCGGCATCCCCGGCGTGCTGGTCCACGAGAATGCCGATGGCCCCGTTCTCGCGCAGCCATTTCGTGGGGCCGAAAAATCCATCCCTCCGGTCAAACAACGTGCAACCGGTCCGCGCGCGCAGCCTGGCCACGTGGGCATTCAGATAGGGATTGGCCAGACGCTGGAACATGGTGGCTGGCGCAGAGCCGGCCGTGATGCGTTCCATTTGCGAGAGGATCTCCCAGTTCCCCATGTGGAGCAGGGCGAAAATGAATCCCCTCCCCTGCGCATGCGCGGCCTCGGCATTGGCCAGTCCCGCCCACTCCACGCGGGCATCGACTTGTTGGATCGACATCCACGGGATTTTCAGGCTCGAAAGCAGATTGCCGCCCAGGGTGGCGAAATGTTTGCGCACGAGCTTCCGCCTCTCTCTGGGGGACATTTCGCGGCCAAAGGCAATTTCCATATTCCGCTCCACCAGTCGTCGGTAACCCAGCCCCAGCACCCCAACGATCGATCCCAGAACCTTTCCAAACAGAAACACCCACGCCAGCGGCAGCAGTCTGCAGAAGGTCTCGAGCGATCGGTAAGCCGCATAAGCGAATGCATAACCCAGGCGGGCGAAAAAGGGAGGTTGGGTTGGTGGCTCTGCCATGAAAGATGGGTCCGCAGGGGATGGGTCGAAGAAACACGGTCCGCCGCGCAGCGCAAGCCTCGCGTGCACTTGTGGGTAACTTCCATCGCGAAGGCATCAGTGTCCGCAGGCGCGGCACGGATGAAGTTTAGTTTGCGCCAGGCACATTATTAGCTAGGTAGGAACATGACGTGCGGACCCTCCCATCGTCGTTCCAACAAAGAAACCCTTAATATCCCATTATGAAATACATCGCCCTCGCACTCTCCGCAGTGCTCTTCGGACTGGTCTCCTGCAAATCCAGCAGCCCAACTCCTCCCCCCGCACAATCCCCCGGATACGTGCATCCAGCCAAGTAATTGCGCTGAACAGGCTCCTGCCTGCCAAATCATCGGACTGACTTCCCTCCGGGGAGTCAGTCTTTTTTTGCGGCCACTTCAGCCGCCAGTTTGTCGTATTTTTTCGACCTGTGGGCATAGCGCGGATAGGCTGTGGCTGGAACGGAGGCCGGCAGGTAGCGCCAGTGCTTGTACATCCAGAGCCACATCTCCGGCTGTTTTCGGAGATGCATTTCCAAACGATCCCAGATCAATTGGGTCACACTTTGCCAGGAAGATTCAGACTCTACCAAAATGGGTTCCAGAAAATGCATGGCATAGCGGCCATCCGGCTGGAGCAGGGAAATAGCCGGGACGATGGGAGTGCCCGTGCGCTGGGCCAGCGCCGCGTGGGCCAGCGTGACACAGGTCTCCATGCCAAAGCATTGAATGATCGTGGCGCTCTGATTGGTCGGGACATTTAAATCAACCAGCATGGCGGTGCGGCCCTGGCGTTTGAGATGGCGGAAGAGCCGCAGCACCGCATTTTCCTGGGGAATGAGAATGTGGCCATCGACCTGGCGCAGTTCGCGGAAAATCGGCGTGAGGCGGGCGTTGAGAAAATCCGCCCCCACAATCATCGACGGATATCCCATCAGCGCCGCCGTGCGCGACAGCCATTCAAAGTTGCCCGCATGGATCGTGGCAAAAATGCAGCCGGTCTCCATGGCCTGCCGGGTCGCCGGACTCTCGATGTGCGTGGTCACGAAACGGCCCATGGTGTCTTTCGTGAAATTTCGATTCCAGAATAATTCGGCAAACACCCGCGCGAACGTCTGGTAATTGCGGTGTCGCAGGCGCCTGAGTTCACGGGGCGAAAGCTCTGGGAATGCCAGCCGGAGATTTTCGAGCGCCACGCCGCGACCACGATAATCCACCCAGCTGGTCAGCGTCCCCAGCCGTGCCGCCAGCCATTTCAAGCAGCCATAAGGCAGGCACGGGACCACCCGCACCACGCCTCGCAGCAGCAGCCATTCCAAAACAAAGCGGGCTCGCACCCAGATCGAGAACATGCCTGCATGAGAATCTGCGGACGGGAAATGTGCAAATTCGATTTCAGAATCTGTTGGCTTTTCCGCTGGAGGCATATCAGGATCGGTGCTAGCAAGACGCTTGCACATGAGATCACCGTACCTTATCACCATCGCCGCCCCCACTGTTCCCAGGGATCAGCGGCGCTAAATCATTCCGGTTTGAAATCATGCACTGAGTGCAATCATCCTCCCCGCCTCCCACCGACCCCTTCCCCCACGCTTCCCCAATGAGCGATTCCCAACCCATCGACCTCTCCGAACTCCAGTCCCTCAGCTTCCGCCCGGACTGGGTGCCCGATCAGAAACCCGAAACTCCCGCTGCTGGTTCCGAGATTATTTGGAACTTTGCTCCAAGCAAAGGCGGGCGTCAGGATCGTGGCGGAGACCGCGGCGACAGAAGAGACCGCGGGGATCGTCCGCAGAATCGCGGCCCGCGTCCGGGGGGCGATGATCGTGGCCGCCCCGGTGGTCCTGGTCCAAGACCCGAACGCCGCGATGGTGGTCGCCCCGGTGGACCCGGCGGCCCGCCGCGTCGTGATGGTGACCGCCCGCCCGGCGGTCCAGGTGCAGGTCGTCCTCCTCAGAATCGCGGCCCTCGGCCGGAAGGTGCGCCGCGTGGCCCTCGGCCGGACGGACCTCCGCGCGGCCCGCGACGCGATGACAACAATCGCGGCCCGCGCCGTGACAACTTCGGCCCGCGCGACCGGAATTTCGATGATCGTCCGCGCCTGCCCCAGGGATGGTTTGTGCGACTGCTCCCCGAACCTCGTGCCGTGGAGCAGCTGGCCAAACAGATCAAGGCCTCGGGTCGGGCGTATTCCGTTTTTGATGTCGCAAAACTTTTCCTCTCCGCCCGGGATCGTTATCTCCTGCATTTCTATCACAAGGCCCCCAACCCAAATCAGGAACAGCCGCACGATGCCCCGCAGACCGTCGAGGCTCCCAGCGAATTGCTTCAGTGCTCACTGGATGGCTCGCTGTGGCTGGGTCGCGAAGAGGCAACGCGCCATATCCGCGAAAGCTCCGCGATGAATGAACTCTATGGGGAGGAAGTCGTGGACGTGGAACCACCCAAGGGCGTTTTCCAATCGATCGCAGTGTGTGGATTCTCCGGTGCCCTGCTCGGTCCGCCCAATCACCATTCCTTTCCCATCAACGTGGCGCGACTCCATCGCGAGGAATTTTACAATCTCTCGCTCGAACGCTACAAGGATCGCATCAAGGTCGAGAAGGGCGAGGAGATCGTCGCGAAGTGGCTCGAACAACAATCCAAACAGCGACAATACGTGGCCCTCAAAGTGCCCGAAGGTGAGGAAGCCCCGCGCTTCAAGACCATCGCTGAACGCGATGCCCATTTCTTCAAAAACCACGCTGATGAAGTGCTCAAGGCCGTGCGCGAAGTCACCGTCGGTGGAAACATCCCCGGTAAAATGCTTTCCCCGGGACTGCTCTCCGTCCTGCGCATGGAACTCGACCGGCAGCAGCGATTCCCCATCCATCTCGTGCAGGAACTCTGCCGCGAGTTGGAAAATCACGGGCTGAAATTTTTCAAGCGCGACAAGAAAAGTACGTTCGTCTGCCGCAGCCGCCCGCAATTCATCGGCAACAACATCCCGCTCTCCGAGCGCGTGCGATCGATTCTGGAAATGGTCCGGGCGAACCCCGGAATTGGCTACGGAAAAGTCGTCAGCCTCCTCGCCCCACCAGCTCCGGAACCCGAGCCTGCTCCTGTCGCCGAGGCAGTCGAGGGTGCCGAGCCCGCCGCGCCGCCCGCACCCCCGGCCCCCACGCTCTCCACTGGCGAGCTGGCCATCATGCAGGACATCAAATGGCTCGTGCAGGAAGGTTTCATCACGGAATTCGCCAACGGCGAACTCCACATCCTCGGACGCGAACGTCCGCAGGAGGAGCCACGCGAACCCCGCAAGCCCAAGGACAAGGCACCCGCGCAGGAGAAACCCGCAGAGGAAGCCGCGGCTGAGATCACTGAGGAAACGCCCACCGCAGAAGCTGTGGAGACGCCATCCGCGGAAGCCACACCAGTCGCGGAGGAAGGCCCCGACGTCGTTTCCGCTCTCGATCCGGAAGTGTCACCAACTCCCTCACCACAGATTTCTCCAAGTCCTGCGCCAGAGCCTCCTCCGGCACCTTCGCCCGAATTCATTCCCAGTCCTTCACCTGAAATCGCGCCATCTCCCGAGCCCGCTCCGGATATCACCGCCCCCAGCGCCACGCCATCGCAGTCCGGTTCTGTCAGCGAGATCTAACATCTCCACGCCCACCGCATGTCATCGCCCACCGCGATCCTCCTCGTTCATTGCCCTGATCAGCCAGGACTGGTGCGTTGTGTGGCGGATTTCATTTACGAAAATGGCGGCAACATCGTGCATCTTGACCAGCACACCGATGCGGAAGCCGGTGTCTTCTTCATGCGCGTTGAATGGCAGTTGGAGGGTTTCCGCATTCCCCGCGAAGACTTGGGACGCGTCTTCCAATACGTCGCCGAGGCTCGGAAGATGAAGTGGTCGCTGCATTTCTCGGATGAGAAACATCGCCTCGCCCTCTTCGTTTCCAAGGAACCGCACTGCCTCTACGATCTCCTCGCCCGGGCCGACTCCGGGGAACTCGGCGCGGAAATTTCCCTCGTCGTCAGCAACCACGAAATCCTCCGCCCCATCGTCGAGCGCATGGACATCCCGTTTCATTACCTGCCCGTGACCCCGGCCAACAAGGCTGATCAGGAGACGCAGCAAATGTCCCTGCTCGCGCAGCACCAGATCCACACCGTCGTCCTGGCCCGCTACATGCAGATCCTCAGCGATACCTTCGCCACCGCCTACCGGAACCGGATCATCAACATCCATCACAGCTTCCTCCCCGCCTTCCCCGGTGCCCGGCCCTATCATTCCGCCCACCGCCGCGGCGTGAAAATCATCGGAGCCACTAGCCACTACGTCACAGCCGATCTCGACGAGGGCCCGATCATCGAACAGGACATCATCCGGGTCACCCACCGCCAATCCGTCGAAGACCTCGTCCGCCTCGGCAAAGATCTCGAAAAAATCGTCCTCGCCCGCGCCGTCCTCGGCCACGTCCGCCACAAGGTGCTGCCGTATGACAACAAGACCGTGGTGTTTGTGTGAAAGGCTCCTCATCAGGCCACTGCTCATTTTAGATTAGTCCGGTTATGAACCAGGGTGAGAACAATGAGAAGAATAGGAAGCATGGGAGTCATGAGCATGATGCCTCCCATTCTTCATCTGACTCCCATCCCATCAACCCACCGCGTGGTGACTACCAGACACTCCTCTCCTACCAAAAAGTCGAAGTCATCTACGATCTTACCTTTCGCTTTGCGCACAAGTATCTCGCCAAGGGCGACCGCACTGTGGATCAGATGATCCACAGTGCGGTCCTGTAAACAAAATACCCTTGAGGGCAGCAAAGCCGCGCTCACTTCCAAGGAAACCGAAATCAAGCTCACCAGCGTGGGCCGCGCCAGCCTCGAAGAACTCCTCGCCGACTACCGCGACTACCTCCGCGTGAGCGAACATGCCCTTTGGGAAAAGGGTAAGCGTCACACGCAGCACCCACCGCTGGTCTCTTTAACGACGGACCTGGCGGACACCTATCGTAATTGTCATAGGTCATCGCTATGACACTTACCATCCGCCCGTGCGCAATGTCCGGGTCTTCGCTGTT
>CALQSQ010000046.1 GCA_943333275.1 Akkermansia muciniphila | reverse complement strand
CTGGCAGATGCTGCATCCGGGGGCTGGGGTGCAACATGGGTCACGCTGGTTCCGGATCCCTGACACGACTTTACAAAACCACCACCTCATTATAATGGCTTACACAATACCTCAACACCACCGTCCACCATGCTCAATCTAGCATCCTGGCACCTCTGGGTTATCGGGGGGGTCATCCTCATCATCATGGAGATGTTCACGCTCTCCTTCTTCCTCGCCAGCTTTGGAGTGGCGGCACTCATCACTGCCATTGCGGCGGCGTATGATGCCTCGCTCGAATGGCAGCTTGGGGTGTTTGCCATCGCCAATGTTTTTCTGCTGATCGTCCTGCGTCCGTTCGTGGTGAAAGGCCTGTATCGCCGGAGTGATGCCCGCCCAACCAACTGTCATGCCCTCGTGGGAACCAAGGCTCTCGTCGTGGATTCCATCACCGATGACAACCGCCCGGGCCGCGTCAAACTTGGCGGCGAGGAATGGCGGGGTCTGAGCTTCGATGGAAGCTCCATCCCCGAGGATACCGTCGTTGAAGTAGTCTCCATCGATGGCTCCACGCTGACAGTGAGACCGCTTCTGAAATAAAACGTATTTTCAAACCCACAACTCATTCATCCATCATGGGATATCTCGTCTACACACTCCTCGTCATTATCGGCGCAATCCTGGTCTTCGCCGTGCTTGGCATCAAGGTGATCCGGCATTCTGAAACCATGATCATCGAGCGTCTGGGCCGTTACCACCGCACCATGCAGAGCGGTCTGAATATCATCTGGCCGATCATCGACCGCCCACGCCCCATGCTCTGGAGGTATCTGGAAAATGGCATGAATGGCCGGGTCACGCTCATCAACCGACTCACCGCCCGCATTGATCTGCGCGAAGCCGTTTATGATTTCCCGCGCCAGAATGTGATCACCAAGGACAACGTCGGACTGGAAATCAACGCCCTGGTCTATTTCCAGATCAACGATTCCATGCGCGCCGTGTATGAAATCAACAATCTTCCGGACGCCATCGAAAAACTCACCCAGACCACCCTGCGCAATATCATTGGTGAACTCGATTTCGATGACTGCCTTGCCAGCCGGGATGTTATCAACAAAAAACTCGGCATCATTCTGGACGAGGCCACGCACAAGTGGGGCGTGAAGGTGAATCGGGTCGAAATCCAGGACATCACCCCCCCGGCCGACATCACCGCGGCCATGGAAAAACAAATGCGCGCCGAACGTGACCGCCGGGCCATGATGCTTGTCGCTGAAGGGGCCAAGGGGGCCAAAATTTTGGAAGCCGAAGGCATCAAGGAAGCCGAAATCAACACTGCCGAGGGCAACAAACAGTCGTCGATCCTCCGCGCGGAAGGCGAGGCCCAGGCGCTGGAACGCATCGCCACAGCCGAAGCTGCCGTCATCGAAAAAATCAAAACCGCGCTGCCCGGCAATCCCCAGGACAGCACCAACTACATCGTGGCTCTTCGTTATCTCGAAAGCCTCAAATCCATGACCAGCGGCAAGGACAACAAGGTCATTTACATGCCCTATGAGGCCAGCGGAATCCTGGGAAGTCTGGGGGGCATCGCGCAGATGCTGGAAAAGAAGAAATAATCAGGGGTCGGCATGGGTGATCCGATAGACCACCAATTCGAGCCCTGAAATGGCCAAATCCATCTGATGCAGGCGGAATTGGGATTTACCCTCAAGGAATTTAATAACCTCTGCGGTGATGAGCACCTCGCCCGGCAGCGCGGTGTCCTCGCCCAATTTGTGCGCAAGATTAACAGCGTCTCCAAAGCAATCGACCCGGTCCAGCAGCAGAATGTCTCCATAATCGATGCCAATGCTGAAGGCCAATGGCGGCTCTTTTGCGATGGATTCCACTGCCGCTGCATCCATCATGGCCAGGGCGGCTTCCGTGGCCTGCGCGGCATCTTCAAAAACCGCCAGCAGATTATCCGCCTCAAATTTGACGAGTTCACCTCCGAACGATAAAACGATGGGAAGGGTGAGCTTCTGCATGCGACGGATCTGACAGAGGTAGGGAAGGATGCCTTCCCTGCGCACGCTGAGTGAGAATCCGCTCATATCCAGGGCCAGCACCGCCTTCGGGCGTTCGAAGGTTTCCCGGATCACCTGCTCAATGGCTGACCGTCGGACAGGAGACGCTGCGAGGAGTGTATCAATCAATGCCGAGAAGGTATTCATGGCGTTGGTGATTCAGTTCAATGAACGTGGAGCGGTTTATTGCTGCCGCATTTCCTTCATCACATCCAGAATATCCTTACGCAGGTCGAAAAGTTCCGATCTCGCGGTGGCCAGCCACATGCGGGCGTCGGAGGGGAGGCTGCGGGGGTCTACGGAGGCAAGGGAGTGGAGGGCTTCGTTGAGCGGAATCTGGGAGCGCTTGAGCATGGCGATGATGAAGCCCGGCTCCGGATCATAACCCATGACGATGCCATCGAGGGCGGCGGCCAGTTTTCCGCCGAGAGCAATGATGCTGACGATGACTGAGAGCAGCGGGCTGTCCTTGGTGACTTTCTCCATCTTCAGCAGGCCAAGTTTTTCCGCATCCTCCTGGAGTCTTAAAGCGAAGCGCATGGCGCGGCGACTCAACGGATGATGCATTTCCTCGTTGTCATCCTCGACCAGGTGGTCGGCCTGTTCGATGAGGACCTGCGGGTCCGTTTCCTGAAATCCTTCGGCCACGTCCTCCCATTCATCGCGGAACTCCTCGATCTCCTCCGCATCCCAGCCCATGGCTTCGGCGATGAGTCGCTCGCGATCCGGATGCTCCTTGTAGCGATCGAAGGCCTCCTGGTAAGCTTCGGCGCGTTTGTCCGCCTCGCGCAATTCCTGTTCCCATTCAAATTCATTGAGCGGCTCCTCATCCTCCTCAACCGCCCCCCATTCGTTTTCCACCTCGTCATCCTCGGACTCCTCGGTCTCCACCTCATCTTCAAGCAGGTCCTCGTCATCGTCCGTCTGGGCCGCGACGCCGGTGAGTTGATCAAGAAATTGGTAAAAATTTTCCTGACTCTCGGAAATTTGCACCACTTCCTCCTCGCGGCTCATCATCCAGGCGGGCTCGGAAATCTCCAGTTCGAAATCCGCGCTTTCCAGAACCACGCGGCCATTGTCCTTGCTGAACCATTCGAGATACAGAACGTTGGCGAGCATGTAGGGGATTTCCTCCTGCGAGTGGAGCAGGCGCATCAGTTCATCGTCACTGACCGTGGGAATCTTGGATTTACGGGAGGCGGTCATGTCGCCGGTGCGTCCCTCCTGCACTTGCAGCAGCTGCCGGGCAGTGGGGTCACTTTGCGGACGGGGATTTTTGAAACGCAAAATACAGCCGGCCAGATCCCGCAGACAGTTCCCCTCGAGGGCAATCTCCAGGGGTTCCGGACGATCCATCAACCAGACACGCCCGGAGACGACACCACGCACTTCGTTGGATATTTCTCCACGGACTACAACTTTATCGAGGCGGATCGCCATGGTTTGGGTGCGGGGGGGGGTGGGCGTTGGGATTAATGCAAGTGTCTTTGCTGCGGAGGATTTGTCAATTGCTGTGGACAGTGTTTTCATTAAATTTTTTCGCAATAATGACAGCTTCAAAACAGAGAAAAAGCATTTGGAGATCAGCTTGTTTTGGGACATGCACTCATCTGTGAACGAGTCCCTGCCAATCTCCGTCGCCATTGTGACGCTTAATGAGGAAGTGAATCTGCCTCGCTGTCTTGCTAGTGCTCAGGACTTGGCGGGGGAGATCGTGGTGGTGGATGCTGGTTCAACAGACCGGACGTTGGAAATCGCAAAGTCCTACGGCACGGGACTTTTCCATCAGGATTGGCTGGGGTACAGCGCCCAAAAGCAATTGGCAGCCAGTCACTGTTCGCTGCCCTGGATTTTGGTCATGGACGCGGATGAGGAACTCTCCGCGGAGCTTAGGAAGGAAATTCAGGATTTTTTTGCCAATGGCTCGTCGCAGCGATATCACGGCGCGTCGTTTCCACGCAAGGTGCGATTCATGGGCCGGTGGATACGGCATGGCGACTGGTATCCTGACCGCAAGCTGCGACTTGTGCGGAGGGACAGGGTGCGCTTCGTGGGCAGTTCGTCTCATGATAAACTGGAAATGGAACCCGGCAGCATGGAGTTGAAGATGAAGGCAGACCTGCATCACTATTCGTTCAAGAACTCCAATCACTATATCGCCAAGATCAACGCCTTTAGTGATGGTCACCTGCGGGATCAGTTGGAGGCGGGTCGGCCGTGGAGTCTTCTGGCCACTGTGACGCGGCCATGGTGGCGGTTTTTCCGGGGCTATATTTTGCGGCGGGGGTTTCTTGATGGATTTCCAGGTTTGTGGATTGCAGTGGGCACGGCCTATCAAACTTTCATCCGCCACAGCAGGCTCTACGAATGGAAACGTCAGCAGGAAAATGCAGGCGCACCTCCCCTATAAGTGCCATCTCAGTCACCCGGCAGACCCTGTAAATTTTGTCGCTCAACCCACTTTATAATCACCGTGATACTGAAACTGCTGCAAACCATCCGCAGGAGACTCATGCTCCCGCTGCAATTGTTTCTGGCGGTCTTCGCGCTGGGCGTGTGGTGGGGCATGCCCAAGATCGAAAAGGATTTGACCAACCGTGCCACCAGTCTCCTCAGGGAGATGAAACTTGAGAAGCAGGTGCGGGTCATTCGCTTCGATGGACCCGTGGCCACGCTCACCGGAAGCCTGCCTGATGCCAGCCTGCGCACGGAATTGATCCAGCGCCTTGAATCCATGGAAAGCCTTTGGGGCCTGCGCGTCGGCAATCCCCAATCCATCCAAATCATCCCGCCCTCAATTCCCGTCTTCTACCGACTGGACTTCGCAAACCGTGAAATCAAACTGACCGGCAACGTTCCCGGGGAACTGGAAAAAAAATCCCTCAACCGCAAGGTCCGCCTCCTCTTTCCGAAATCGACCATCACCGACATGTCCACCATTGTTTCCAACACGGATGTGGCAACCATGTCGCTGAACCTTCTGGAGCACCTGCCCGACCTTCAGAAAAACCACCAATTGCGCTGGGTCACGGTGGACGACGGCCAGCTGACCGTCTCCGCCAACCTTCCCAGTGAGGAGGCACGCCAGGCAATCGTCGACCGACTCACCGCCATGGGCACCCACGCGCATGCCGATGACCTCCGCGTCATCACCCCTCCACAGATGGAACTGAAGTTCTCCCAGAACTCCCTGATCACTTTAAGCGGCCGGCTGGCTTCGGAGGAAGATCAAAAAATTGCCCTGGATTTTGTGAAGAGCCTCTTTCCAAAAATGAAGGTGGAGGGCAGCTTCGAAATTGAGGAGACGCTGGGCCCGGTCGAATGGATTTTTGGAAAATTGGAACCCCTTCCCGGTCTCCAAAAGCTCGGCCGACTCATGGGTTGCAAGGTTGCGGATAACCTGCCGGTTGTGAAGGCGGAAACGCCCAATGCGTCGTCGCGCATCTCCATGCTCGCGGCCATCGAGGAGGCCTATGGCAGAAAGGTCAAGGCCAGTGTGGGAATCGCCCAACCTCTCGTAACAACCACCGTGGGCTCGGCACTCTGGGCGCAGGTGGGTGAGGACATCACGCCCGTGTCACTCACCGTCGCCAGTGATTCCGAGGCAACCATGTTCATGGACAAGCTGGCGACGCTCTTTCCCAAAATGACTTTCCAACCCACCGTCACCCTCAAGCCCAAGCTCGCTGCCGCCCGCCTTTACCTTCCGCTGCTCGATCCCCTGGCGGATCTCTCGAATATCGACTCCAATTTCTTCCTCAGGGAATTTGGCCTGGTGGATGGACGCCTGAAGTTCAAGGGCATTGTTCCCGACGAAGCCACCCGGGAACGCTTCAGTGGTCTGATCCTCAGGCAGCACTCCGGACGCGTCAGTGTGCAACTCGACGTCGATCCAGCTTTTTCACTCTCGCCGGATGCTCACTGGGCGGTAACCTTTGGTCCCGCAGGAATGACGCTCAAAGGTCAGGTGGCAAGCAAGCACCTGAGCAGTGCCGTCGTCGCAGATCTCACGGAGGCCTACCCGGGAATGCCAGTGGAAAACGCCCTTGAAATCACCCCCGGAGGCCTGCGTGCAGGAAGCTGGAAGGAACTGCTGGCCGGACTCTCCCTGGTGGCCGCTCCGGAACAAACCATCCAGATCGCTTGGCATCATGACAAGCTCACCCTGAGTGCGCGCACTCCGAGCGAGGAAACCAAGGCGTCGATGGAAGCGCGCCTTGGCAGCATTTACGGAAAGCAGATCGATGCCCAAATTGAAGTGGTTGCAGATTCCGCCCTCGCAGACAATCCCGCGGTGACTCTGATTGACTGCACCCTCCGGATTCGTGCCGGCCAGGTGGATTTCATGAGCGCCAACCTTCCGATCCTTCAGCGCGTCCTGGACCTCATGCAGATTCATCCCGATCTGAAAATATCCATCGACTCACACACCGATGCGAAGGGAACGTTCAACGCCAATCTCAACACCAGTCAAACCCGGGCCAACACCATCGCTCAATGGCTGGGGCGGCGGGGGATCGCCGCCGAGCGGATCAAGGCCCGCGGCTTCGGTTCACGCAGGCCGGTGGCCGATATGAAAACGGAGGCCGGACGTAACGTCAACCGCCGCATCGAATTTCACGTTCTCCCAGTCCCCTCAACCACCTCCCCGCCCCTTCCACCATGATCTACCTCCTCATGCAGCAACTGCTACTGTGCGCCATTTGTCTGGGCCTGGGCCTCCTCTGCGGCTGGCTGCTCTGGGGCCTGCAAGCACGGCAGCGCTATCAAAACCGGGCTGAACTGGCCAATCAAAACCGTGTCGTGCTCAGCCTTCAGGAACAGGCGCAGAAGGACAAGCGCAAAATTGCCGAATTGGAAATGATTACCGAGGATGCCCAGAAGTTTGCATCCAAAAAGGAGGCTTCGCTGACGCAGCTCATTGCCGACAAAGGCAGTCTCCTCGCGGATGTACGCAATCTCGAAAAGGAAATCGCACGCCTGAAATCCAAGTAATCGCTGCCCCCGCCTCCGGCCATTCCAACCGGCGCTCAGTTGCTTCGCCCCGCATCAAACTTCGGTGGGAACTGCCGGGGCCGGGAGTTCACTTAATTCAATATCCGCATTTCGATCGGAAAAAATTTTCATCGAATACTTTTCGGAAAAGAGGATCACGGGGCGCTCATCGCCGTCGCGGGCGACGACTGTTCCAGTCGGGAGATACACCTCATCGGACCAGGTGCCGCCGTCCTTGCGCCGGGCCCAGCGCACATGGCTGTAGGGCGAGGGCTCCAGGCGGGCTTCCGAGTTGTATTCCGACTGCAGGCGATACTGCACGACTTCAAACTGCAGCGGCCCCACCGCCCCCAGCAGCGGAACACGTTGTGTGGAATGCGGCTGTGTGAACTGCTGGACCACACCCTCCTGCAGCAGCTGGGTAAGCCCTTCGCGGAAACGTTTAAACTGGGAAGTATTTGGGCATTGGAGGTAGGCAAAAACTTCCGGTGGAAAACGCGGAATTTCATCGAACCGGATACCGGCGCGGCTGGTAAGCGTGTCGCCAATTCCCAAATCGTAATTTCCCACCAGACCAACAACATCGCCCGCCCAGGCTTCATCCAGCGTCTCGCGCTCGCGGGCGAAGACACGCTGGGAATTGGCCAGCCGCAGCGATTTCCCCGTGCGGGGATTCGTCACCTGCATGTCGCGCTCGAACAATCCGGAAACGATGCGGATAAAATAAATCCGGTCGCGATGCCGCGGATCCATGTTGGCCTGGATTTTAAAAACGAAGGCAGAGAAATTTTTATCCTCCGGGGACACCTCCACTCCCCCCACTGCGAGGCGGTGCCGGGGCGGTGGGGCCAGTTCGAGAAAGGCCTCAAGCATGAGTTGCACGCCGAAATTGTTCGCCGCGCTGCCAAAGAACACCGGCGTCAGCGTGCCGGCGAGCACGGCCTCCGCATCAAATTCATGTCCCGCTCCTTCGAGCATTTCCAATTCCATCTTCGCCTGTTCCAACGCATGTGTCTCGACCCGTTCCGCCACTGATGGGTCATTGATGCCGCTGACCTCCTCCGGCGCACGATACGCTCCACGCGCGGTCCGCTCGAACAAGTGCAGCACCTTTTTCCGGCGGTCAAAAACGCCGCGAAAAAAGGATCCCTGCCCCAGCGGCCAGTTCATGGCGCAGGCACCAATCCCCAGCACACTTTCCAACTCGTCCAGGAGCGTAAGCGGCTCGCGGGCGGGCCGGTCGAGCTTGTTCATGAAGGTAAAAATCGGCACCCCACGCCGGCGGCAGACTTCAAATAGCTTGCGGGTCTGGGACTCGATCCCCTTGCCCGCATCCACCACCATGATCGCCGCATCCACCGCGGTGAGAACTCGATAGGTATCCTCGGAAAAGTCCTTGTGTCCGGGAGTGTCCAGCAGGTTCACCACACAGCCACCGTATTCAAATTGCAGCACCGTGGAACTCACCGAGATTCCCCGCTGCCGTTCCAGTTCCATCCAGTCCGAAGTCGTGGCCCGCTGGTTTTTCCGAGCGGTCACAGAGCCCGCCAACTGCACCGCACCTCCATAGAGCAGCAGTTTTTCAGTAAGCGTAGTCTTCCCTGCATCCGGGTGAGAGATGATGGCAAAGGTGCGGCGGCGGGAAATTTCTTGAGCGGGAGACATGCAGTGGTGCCCGTATAAGCACCATCCGGCGCGAAGGGCAACCCAATAGGTGATCGGGAAAACCCACTGCCCTGGCGGTCCTACTTCCGGCCGCTACCTATCGGCGGCGTTGACACTGTTTCCTGAATGGATTCCAATCCCGACATGATCCTGACCGCGCTTCCACGCCTGCTTCCCATGATCCTGCTGACCTCCGCAGTTTTACAGGCTGATCCAGTCCCCACGAGGATCGATCTCCTCGACGTCATCAAGTCTGGAGAAGCGGAATACTTTATCAATCAGGCCATGGAGATCCATGATGGCCCGAAGGAAATTTGGAAATTTGAAGGAAACCTCCTGCATATCAGCGGCCGGGGCTACGGCTATGTCGCGACGAAGCAAAACTTCCGCGACTACCACCTCGTCATTGAATTTAAATGGGGTTCGCAAACCTGGGGGGCCCGCGAGAAAGCTGCAAGGGACAACGGGATCCTCCTGCATTGCTACGGACCGCATGGGGCTTTCGGCGGAACCTGGATGACGGGCATTGAAGCGCAGATCATCGAGGGAGGAGTGGGCGATATTTTGGTGCTTTCCTCAAAGCTGCCCGACGGCACGGACCTGTCCACTTCCCTGAGCAGTGAATTCACTCTCGATCGCGACAAGGAAATGATCTGGAGCCCGGGAGCCGCGAAACAGACGGTCACCAGCGGGCGGATCAATTGGAAACACCGGGATGTGGATTGGACGGACACAAAAGGCTACCGCGGCCGTGAAGACAAGGAAAGCCCGCCGGGCGAATGGAACCGTCTGGAGTGCATCGCCAGAGGTGACACCCTGCAATACTTCCTCAATGGCGCGCTGGTCAATGAGGCCTCGGCCTGCCATCCGAGCGAGGGGCGCATTGCCCTGCAATGCGAAGGCGCGGAAATGTTTGTGCGCCGCTGCGAACTCTGGCCGCCGGGCAATTTTAAAGAACAATGGAATCCCATTCAGGCCAGCGGCGGCACGGACATCGACGTTCGCGCGGGGCAGGATCATCCCTTGTCACCCGAAGCCTCGCAGCAGAAAATTCAGTTCGATGGCCCCTACGAGGCGCAGCTGGTGGCCTGCGAACCGCTCGTGGTCGATCCGGTGGAATGCACCTGGGATGCGCAAGGCCGGTTGTATGTGGCTGACATGCGCGACTACCCACTCGGCCCGCCGAACCCAGGCGACCCGTGGCTCTCCCGCATCCAGCAACTCATTGATGAGGATGGAGATGGCCGCATGGACCGGGCGGTGACCTTTGCGGACCATCTCGATAATGTGCAGGGACTGCTGCCATACAAGGATGGCCTGATCGCCACCACTCGGACGCAGATCCTGTTTCTGAAAGACACCGATGGCGACGGCCGGGCGGATGTAAATGAGCCGCTCATCAAAGGCTTCAACCCCCACCACAGCCAGCTGCAAGTTAGTGCGCCGCGCTGGGGTCCGGACAACTGGGTGTACTTTAACAATGGTCTGGAGGCAGCGGAAATTTATCCGGCAGATGCCCCGGAATCCGTGGTGCAGGTGGCTCGCAATAATTTCCGATGGAATCCTCGCACGGGAAAAATCGAGCCCACCCCCGGGCTGGGGCAGTATGGGGGGGCCTTCGACGACTGGGGACATCAATTTTTTTGCTCCAATCGCAATCCGGTCATGTTCGCCGTCATGCCCTGGGAGGCCATGATCCGCAATCCCCATGCGGGCATTGATAGAGGTTACGAGGACATCGCCATTTCCGGAGCCGCCACCTGCGTCTATCCTCTAAGCATCACCCACACCACGGCCGATGCCCACGCCGGCACGAACACCGCCTGCTGCGGACTCGGCGTCTACCGGGGCCACCTCATGCCCGAACTGAAAAACAACGTCTTCGTCTGCGATCCCACCGGACAACTCATCACGCGCTACAAAATCGAGCCCAACGGAGCCTCCCTCAAAGCCACCCGCGTGGGCGAGCGCACCGAATGGTTCCGCAGCGCCGACGAATGGACGCGCCCCGTGAACTTCACGACCGGCCCCGACGGCGCCATTTATGTTTGCGACATGTATCGTCGTTATATCGACCACGCCCGGTTCTTTCCGGAGGAATTTGTAAAATCCCACAACATGCGGGAAGGCGAGTCGCAGGGGAGAATCTGGCGCATTATTCCAAGAGGAACGCGGCTTACCAAGGTTCCGCCCATCCCAACGGATATTCCCCAACTGACTTCACTCCTGAACCACGACAATGCCTGGCAACGGGAAACCGCCCGTCGTCTCCTCCTCGAGCAGGGAAATCCTCGCGACATTACTGCCCTACCGGAGTCCGCCGCACGGAACCTCCTCCTCGCCCTGGCCTCGGACCCGGATGTCACCGGCTCCACTGACGAAAAGCAAATCTCCTCCCGATCCCAAGCCATCCATGCCTTCCCCGAAGACCCCTGGATTGCAAAAGTCGCCCTCTCCTCCAGCACGCAGAGCTCCGGCCATGTCCTGCAGGCCATTCTCAAAGACGGCGGAGTTTTCAGTAATGCATTCTCCCCTCTGCGCGCCATCACTGTCCGAACCTTCGCTTCCGCCAGTTGTGCCTCCGGACTTGCCTCCGATTTCGAAATGGCACTGCGGGTCCTCGAAAACGAAAAATCCCGGCTCACTTGGTGGAAACCTGCCTTCCTGCAGGGCCTCGCCGAAGGCCTGCCCAAATCTGCAGGAAAATTTGGCGCCACCGCCCTCGCCGATTTCATTGCCAAACCACCTCCCACTTTTGCCGCCTCCGCCAGGGAGATTTCCGCCCTCATGGCGCAGGTCGAATCCATGGCGACTGATCGCCAGTCTCCCATGGCCACCCGATTGGCCGTGCTGCCCCTCTTGGGACAGATGGGTTGGGACAAGTCCCAGCCGGTGATTCAATCCCTGCTCCACAGCAATCAGGACCCCGAACTCACCTCCTCCGCCCTCGCCCTCTTGAAAAATTTCCCCGTCACCACCACCTCCCCGCTGATCTACGACCTGTTGCCCCAGGCGGGTCCCAGCCTGAAGGGAAGTTTGGTCGCAATGCTCACATCCAATCCCACGACGGCCCTGGCCCTTTTCAAACGCATGGAGCAGGGGGAATTCCCGGTCGCCCTGGTGGATATCGAAACCCGCTGGGGCTACCAACGCGGGTCCGGGGAGTTGCATGATCTGGCCGTGAAACTCTTCGGCCAGCCCAGCGCGGACCGGGCGGCTGTCATTTCCTCCTATCTAAATACCACGAAGCAAACCGGGGACGCCACCCGGGGCAGGCAAATCTTCAGCACCCTCTGCACCGCCTGTCACAAGATCGGAGACCTCGGGGCGGATGTCGGTCCCTCACTGGCCGACTTGAAAGTGAAGGCCCCCGAGGCCCTGCTCTCCGACATCCTCGATCCCAACCGCATGTTCGAAGCCCGGTGGTGCGCCTATCAGGTCACCACCTTGGAAAACCGGACGCTGGCCGGTCTCATCAGCAGCGAAACCGCCGAAGCTGTAACCCTGACCATGCCGGGCGGGACCAAGGAAACTGTCTCTCGGAGCGATATCAAGGAAATCAAATCCCTCGACAGCACCCTCATGCCCATCGGCTTGGAAGCCGCGATCTCTCCCGAACAAATGACTGATCTGCTTGCCTTCCTCTTGGGTAAATAAATTTCCTTACACCTACCCCATTTGCGCCATACTGGAGAGAAGAGGTATTGTTCCTCAAATTGAAATTGTGGAAATTATAATTTTTCCTTGTTAAATCAGAAATTATGGATTATTGTAATTGCGACACATTCCCCAACCAACTAAAAACCAAACTCACCGAGGAGATGAAACTCAGCGCTAATATCAAAAACCGTTCCAATGCTGGATTCAGCTTGATTGAGCTACTCACCGTGATCGCCGTCATCGGGATTCTTGCCGCGATCGCCCTTCCGGCGCTTTTCAATGTGCCGGACTCTGCCGACAGGGCCAAATCCCAGCGTAATGCCCAGCTCATCGCCAACATATACACTTCCGGTCGTGCGGCCGGAGTTACGACGGCGACCTTTGGAGTAAATTCCCCGACAGCAGATGCCGCTGCCGCAGCCACTGCCGTGGTGAACGCGCTTTCTCAGGTGAATGCCCCAGTTCATGGGGAGGGTCCCTGCTCCAACTTCACCTTCTCGGTATCTCAGATATCCCCTTCTGATGTTTCCGCGGCGGCATCCTACCTCGTTTGGAATGACACCCATAAAATGCTCAGCTACGACGCTTCCCAGGGTGCCGGGGCCCCGTCTGGGAATGCCAATTAGGCTTTTGATCGGTTTGTGCTGCCTTTTCCGATGGACGCTGCCCATGACCAGCGAGCAGAGGGAATTTTGGTGAAACGCCCGAACGTTCTTGTATCCACGATTGGATCTCGGTTCCCCCTGATCATTTGAAAGGGCAACCTGAGCCCCTACTCCTGGCTTCCGGCTGCTGCACCTGCTGCAACAGGCATTTTCAGGTTCGCCCAAACTAAAATCATGCCTGGCTGTCGTGAACCCCAGGAAACCGAATTCTTCGCTTCTGCGAAAAAACTCCACCCTATTAAATCCTGCGTGGAATTTTCCATGGACCCCATTTGGGAAGCCGTAGAACCCATTAAACCAGTGAAATTCAATACTTTATGGAAAATTCACGCCACGGCATGCTTGAATTTGAGCGATTTAAAATCAAAATACAACCGAGGATGAATCATGGAAATTATGAAATTTACAATTTTTCGTTGACTTTTGTTTTATGGAAATTATAGTTCCTCACATCGTTGGATTCAACGATTATAACAACAAAAACAAAAACAAAAACAAAAACAAAATACCATGAAAGTCCTGAACAAAATCAATAACAAAGCAAAAGCTGGATTCAGCTTGGTCGAACTCCTCGTCGTGATCGCCGTTATCGGTATTCTCGCCGCCATCGCCATTCCTGCGCTCTCGAACGTGTTCGAAAGCTCCTCGAAGGCAAAGGCTCAACGCAATGCCCAGAACATCGCTTCGGTTTACACCGCCGCTCGCGCTGCTGGTGCAACGACCGCGTCTCTCGGAGTCGCCGGAACGGTTGGCACCCCTGCCGCTGCAGCGACTGCTGTTACCGATGCGCTCTCCGGCACCACTCCCGTGACTGGCTCGGGCTCCTTCGCGACCACGATCTTCTCGCTGTCCAAAATGGATCCGCTTGACGTGGCGGCCGCTGATGACTTCCTGACCTGGAACGACACGAACAAGACCCTCGGCTATGACGCTTCCCAAACGGGTGCTGTCGCCGCCGGTGGCAACTAAGTTCCCCTGATCGATCTAATCGATTCTTCGAAGCCCCTCTCGCTCACGCGAGGGGGGGTTTTGTATTCTGGACCAGCAAAAAGTTGGAGCTGATAGCAAAATTATGCTGAGGGGCGGCGTTTTATGCGTTAACTCCCTCCATGAGCCAAAGTTTCACCCATCGCGCGAATGCCGATTACACCGTTCTGGATCGCAATCCCCTGCACCTCACCCTCGGGCAAATGGTTCGCCTCGGGCCTGCGGACAAGGCCTGGCCAGGCTGGGTGTGGGCGATTGCCACCGACGGGCGGGGCAGCCATGTGCCCGAAGACCATCTGCGAATCCTCGCTACCGACTCGGCCGAGGTGATCCGGCCATTCAGCGCCAGGGATCTTTCCGTGAAACGACACGAGGAAATAATCGCACTGCGAGAGGTCAAGGGATGGCTTTGGTGTCGCAATGCAGCCGGGGAGGAAGGCTGGCTGCCGGAATTCATTCTCCAGTGAATCCGTTAATCAGACAAGCCTTCCTGAGATTGCGTTAGCAATTTCATTGAACATCCCGGCATTTAGGTTTGACCTAAATCCTGCCATTTCCTTTGCCCTTCCGCCCACTTTAGGCAGATTTTCGGTAATGCTGCACTCAGCTTGAAATAACCCTACCGTCGGGATTCTGCCAATCGAGCCATCACAAAATGGACGATTGGTTTGATATCGGCGTTCTCCACCTGCCTCATTTGGCTGGCCAGGGCCGCATCCGCTTCGCTCCGATGCATGATGTGCCCCCCTTTCCAGATCCATGCATCCGCTGGATAGGGTCCCACCAACCGGGGATCGCTCCAGGTATGAATGGACAGCACTCTGGAGGAAATGGCGGCCGCGATGTGCATGGGACCACTGTCCACGCTGACCAGGAAACTGCCGCGCCGCATCAGCCAGATCAATTCCGGCAGGGTGGTGCGGTTGAGCAGGTTGAAGGCATTGGCGGGAAGTTGGAGGAGGTGTTCCGGAATGTCCGCCCGCCCCACCACGAACACTCCCACGGGAGCAATTTGTTCACAGAAGATTTTCACCTGCTCGACGCTCAGGGATTTTTCCGCCCCGCGTGCAAACGGGTGCAGGAGCACGAAATCCCTCGGCACGGCTGTGGGAAACACCCCGACAGGAAGCTGCCCCGCAGGCAGGGGAAACTGGACGCGGGCCGGCCCGGCTCCGCAGGCGGTGACCAGTTGCTGGTAACGATCAACGGCATGAATGCTTGCGGCCACGGGGATGGAAATATGGTGCAAAAACCTGGCTCCCTCCCGCGCGTCGCTCAGGCCCATGATCACGCGTGCCCCGCTCCGCCGGCCCACCCAGGCACTGCGCAGCAGACCTTGGAAATCGAGCACCACATCCGGAGGTGGCCTCCAGCGAAAATTCTTCATCCATTCCCGATACCGCCGCCATCCCCCGGGGCCCCGGAATGATTGGCGCGGAAACGGCACGATCTCGATGAGATCAGAATTCCCCGCCAGCAGGGGTTCCCATTCCGGGTTCACCAGCCAGTCGATGCGCAGGTGGGGGAAGGACTGCTTCAGCCGGTGCACAGCCGGCAGGGTATGGACCACATCCCCGAGGCTGCTGGGCTTCACCACCAGCACCGAATGAACGGCATTAAAATCCGGAATTTTCATGGTTGGCACACCGTTGCGGCGGGATTTCTTTCAAATCGGCGAATCATTCCCGGGGGCATTGGCTGGCGCGAAATTTTGTATGTGAATACCAAACTGCGGGAATTTCCGGAGGTGGCAGGCACGCTGCCCGTTGCCATTATTTACCGACCGCCAGACGATCGGCCAGTTGATGGGGCAGCCCGGCGGCGAGGATTTTCTTCTGGGTGGTCTCGATGTCGTAAGGGAGTCGGCGCAGGAGGATTTCCTGCTTGTCGTGATCGTAGATGACGTAGGACGCCCGCCAGTCGCCATCGCGCGGTTGCCCCACACTTCCCACATTGATGAGGTATTTCTGACCCGGTTCGATTTTGAGCGTCTCGCCCGGCTCGATGGTCACGCTCGTTCCCTTGACATAAAACCGCGGAGTGTGCGTGTGACCGCAGAAACAGACCTGGGTAAACTGGTAGCTGAAGCTGGCCATGGCATCGAACTTGTTCATGACATAGGCCCAGCTGCTCGGGGTGTCCAGAGTCGCATGGACAATGGTGAAATCCCTGACCTGCCGCACCATCCGCAGCTCCCGCAGCCATTTTTTGTCATCCTCCTGAAGATTCCTCCGTGTCCATTCCAGTGCGGCCTGGGCCAGGGGGTTAAGCCCGATAATTTCAGTATCGGCACTCGCTTCCTCGTCGTGATTTCCCTTCACCACCGGGCAGGCAAGTTCCTGAACTTTGGCCAGACATTCGTGCGGGTTGGCATTATATCCGACAATATCCCCGATACACGCGAAATGAGTAACGCTGTGTTGACTCGCGTCCGCCAAAACGGTGTCAAACGCTTCCAGATTCGCGTGGATATCTCCAAAAATAGCAAACTTCATTTCGTAGGAAAAAGGGGTAGAATACCCCGGAAACTTGCGGGGAGGTGCGAACAATGCACCTGTTCCAGTTTCCGGCAAGCACCTTTCCTTATTCGTCTTTCCCTGCAAATTGACCCGGTTCCCGCCCCCATGCGCCTCTGGCTTAAACATCTATCCACCCTGGCCTTCCTGCTCTCAGGCGCCATTTTCCCGGCATGGGCAAAGCCTGCGAAAACGACGGAGGTGCGGGTTGTGCGAGCGTACGCGGAAGCAGCTGACCTTCAGCACTCCAGAGCTCTGGCCGCCGCACGTAAAATGCAGGCGGAGGTGAATGCCTTAGTCTCCGCTCCCGATCCTCAGAAACTGGCCGCAGCACAAGCCGGCTGGCGCCTCGCGCGGTCCGAATTTCTCAAATTGGAACCCTTGCGGTTTTTCTCCACCCCAGTTGACGATGATGACGGGCCCCTGCCGCGCATGGACAGCCTGATGAAGGACAATGGCGCGGCGGTGGAAGCGCAACTTGACCGCCTGAAGAATCCCGATTCTCTCACCGCGGACTCTCTCGCAAAGCGCGTGCTGGCGGAGCCGGAACCCGTCATCAGTGGATTTCCCGTCGTGGAATATTTCCTCTGGCCGCAGGACCGCCCTGCCCTGGACAAACGCCGTGGCGCGTATCTGCAGGCATGCTCGAATCTGCTGCTGGCGGATCTCGATCTCTTGAGCGCGGAATGGACTCAGGGTAAATTGGGCAATTACCGCGCCATGTTCACCGAAGGAGTGAGTCCCTCCCTGCAGGGCCTGCTCTCGACGCTCTGCCTGCTCGGAGAATCCCAACTGGCTGGTGCCCGGCTGCAAATGGCGCTCGATGCTCCGGACCCCCGCGAGTTGCCTTCTACTCGCAGCCGCACCACCCGGCAGGATCTGCTCGCCAGCATCTCCGGGCTCGAATCGTTTGGCCGGATTCTGCAACCATTGGTGGCGGAATTGGATCAGAAGCTGGCGGACACTCTGGACTCGCAATTTTCCGCCACCACCACCCTCGCCTCGCAATTGCCGGTCGACCTCCTTTCACTGGACGCCAGCGGACGCGGGCTGGTCACAGAACTCATCCACGCCCTCGAATCCCAGTCCGCGACCCTGCGCATCGTGGGGCAGAGGCTGGGTTTCATTCTCCCAACGGAAATCCTCACCGGCGATGAAGCCGCCGAAAACCTCGCCATCGCCATTCCCACGGACCCTGCCGCCCGCAGCGGCGGAGATTGCACCATTTTCAACGGTGGCAGCGAATCCTTCGGCAGGGTGCTGGCCAATGCCACGGTGGAGACGCGGCGTCTGTTTCTGGTTGGAAATTCGTTTTTCACCGAGGCCCGCTTTCCACCAGGTCCTCATGCTGGCGTCCGCGGAGGCCTCGGTCCCCTGTTCCATGCCCAGTCCTGCGCGGCCTGTCACATCCGCGCGGGGCGCGGAGGTCTTCCGGAGCAGCCACCCTGGACGGCGGAGCCCGGACTGCTGCTCCGAATCAGCCAGCCGGGGGAGGGTGCCCACAGGGGAGCCCTGCCGGATCCCGTTTACGGAGTGCAACTGGCACCGCTCGCGTTTTCCCCGCAGATGCCGGAAATCGAGGCGGAGCTGTCATGGCAGGAAACGCCCGGGAACTATGCGGACGGCCAGCCTTATTCCCTGCGAAAGCCTCTGCCGAAAATCACCACCTGGCATCGGGGTCAGCCCTCCCCCACCGCTCTGGTCAGCCTCCGGTTTGCCCCCCCGGTCTTTGGCCTGGGCCTGCTGGAGGCCATTGATGAAAAGGACCTCCTCGCCCAGTCCGGCAAACCGAATTATGTTTGGGACGCAGAGGTGAACCAACGCCGTCTGGGACGATTCGGATGGAAGGCGAACATGGCCGACCTTCGCCAGCAGACCATCACCGCTTTCGCCGAGGACATGGGGGTCGCGCACACGGGTTCCCCTCCTGAAATCAGCAATATCCAGCTCCAACGCGTCGTCACCTACCTGCAAGCCCTCGCCCCCCCAGCGAGGCGGTCGCTCGATGACCCCTCCGTAATGAAGGGTGAAACGCTCTTTCGCCAACTTCAATGCGCCTCCTGCCATCGCGAAACTTTCACCACCGGTGCCCAGTCCGGCCTCGTGGAACTCCGGCACCAAACGATCCATCCCTACACCGACCTCATGCTCCATGACATGGGTGAAGGTCTGTCGGATTACCGTCCGGAATATCTGGCCACCGGCCGGGAATGGCGCACCGCACCGCTCTGGGGACTGGGCCTCAACGACACTGTCAACAGACACACGGCCCTGCTCCACGACGGACGCGCCAGAAACCCCAGCGAGGCCATCCGCTGGCATGGCGGCGAGGCCGCGGGGGCCGCCGAGGCATTTCGCCAACTTCCCGCCGCGCAGCGTCTGGAGTTGATCAGCTTTCTGCGATCTTTGTAGCATCGTCAGGCCCGTCCTGCGGTGAACGGCAAACTGACTGAGGGAGTGGCTTTCGCGTTTTTTTTAAAAGAGGGGCGCCGTGCTTTCCACAGCGGTTCCGTGAAATTACCTTGTCTGAATGGAGGCATCCCGATTAGGATGTGAAAATTCCTCATCCCCCCAACCTCCCCCCCTCTTTTAGCTTTCTTGGATCCATGAACCCGGTCGATTTTCGCTTCTTCTTCCTCCTCTGCTGGTCGTTCTGGATTGTGGGCGGTCTCAGCCGGGGCGCTCCCTTGACCTGGGATGCCAACGGCACCGCATCCGGACAGACCGACGGTCTCGGGACATGGCTCAATGCCAATCAATGGCACAATGGTGCGGCCAATGTCACTTGGACGAATCCAAGTGATGCGCTGATCGGAAACAGTGGCGTCGGCGATGTTATTACGCTGGGGGTGGTGACCGCGGGGGCGCTTGAGTTCGGACCATTTACCGGCACCTACACGCTCACGGGTGGCAGCCTGGGATTGGCGGCGGGATTGAAGCTAAATGCGACGTCCGGCCAGGTCCTCATCAACAGCCCCATCGCCGTTGGTGCCAACCAGACCTGGACGAACAACTCCGTCAACCCCCTGACATCCGCAGGCATTGTCAGCGGCGGATTCGGCATCACCAAGGAGGGCCCGGGCGTCATCGTGATGAGCGGGGCCAATATTTTTACCGGAAATGTAAATCTGAACGCCGGCATCCTGCGGACCAATGCCGCCAACGTTGGGACGCTGGGGTCCGGTGCCTCGGCGCTTTTTATGAATGGCGGCACGCTGGATATCCAAAGTCCCAGCAGCACGGTGTTCGGCCGGAATATGACGGTGACGGTGAACACAACCCTCATCCCCAACCGCAGTATCGTTGGTTCCGGGCTGACCTATTCCTTTGGAACCCTGACCCTCGGCAATCAAACACTGGAGGTGCCGGGCGGCGGTAACATCAGCTCCGGCACCGCCTCGCTGACTTTCACCGGGGCCACCACCCTCACCGGAACGCCTACCTTCAACGTCGTAAATCCGCTTCTGGGCGGCGGCACCCAACTGACCATCGGAGCTGTAGGTGCGGCCGCACAGGGCATCGTCAAAAACGGCAACGGCCTCCTGATTCTGAGCGGAGCCAATGCCTATACTGGAAATACCACCATCAATGGAGGCACCCTGCGCTTCAGCAACGCCACCTTTGCCGCTCCGGCCCGCAGCATCAAAATGGCCAGTGGAACCACCTTAGCCTCTGGAACCGCCATCAATAACGCCTTTCTCAATCGAATCGAAGAGTCCAGCAATTCCATTGTGATCGCCCTTGCCGCCATTTCCAATACCAGCGCCTTGGATTTTAGTTCCAGCACCGGAGCCACACTCCCCAACGCCAGCCTCGGTGCCCTGCCCGCCACCGTCAGTCCCACCTATTCCGGAACGCTGACGCCCTTTGGCAATATTTATCGCCTGGGGGGAGGCGGTGGTGTCCTAGTCATGCAGGGCACCATGTCTGGACTGGGAAATTTCCTCGTCATCAACGGCCCGGGCACCGTCTCCCTCAGCCCCTCCGGCTCCAATACCTATGACGACGGAACCTATGTCAACCCGGGAGCCGCTCTGCAATTCGCCCGCACCGGCAGCAACCAGGACCTTGGCGGATCCGGTCGATCCGTGGTGGTATCCGAGGGAGGGTCCGTGCTTTGCTCAACCAGCACCGGCATCGACAATTCCTTCCTGGGACGTCTGGTCGAGACCCCCAATACCCTCAGCATTTATATGCTGCAAAATTCCGCGAACGCGCTTGATTTCAACACCAGCAGCGGAGCCACTCTTCCCAATGCCATCCTTGGTGGCCTGGGCATCTACTCAGGGGTCATCACCCCAAACAATTCCGTCTACCGACTTGGAGGTGGCGTTTATGCTGCCAGCGCGGGTGATGAAATGACCCTGCCGGGAGCCGCCCTGGTAGGGAGTAATGCGGTGGTCATCAGCTCAAAATTTAATACCTCTTCCACCAATGCGCACCGGGTGGTGCTCTCCGGAACCAACACTTACACAGAAACGACCACCGTGGACCGCCAGGCACTGCGCCTTGATTCAAGCACCGGATCCATCACCAATTCCCGCGGCATCGAACTGATCAATGGCGGCCAGTTGCTCCTGAATAATTCCGGCGTTTCCAGCAACAACACCAACCGCCTGGGCAACACCGCCGGCCTCACGATCACCAATGGCGGCTCCGTCACTTTCACGTCAGCCTCGGACACTGCGGACTATTTCGAAATGGTCGGTCCGCTGACCGCACGCTCCGGAATGTTCCAGTACAATGCCACAAACACCTTCGCCGCCGGTAAGCTCAACCAGATGACTTTCGGCGGCGTATCCACTCCCGGAACAGGGACCGTAGCCTTCAATGCCTCCTCCGCTCTGGGTGCGGCCACCACCGGCAATCCCACCGTGCTCATCGCCGGTCAGCCAGATTTGGGCGGAGCCACCGGAGACTGGCTCGGTCCGCAATTTGTCGCCACCCGCAGCACCAGTTCCTTCGCGGGCTACGGGGCCACCGGCGTCATCGCTCTCACCGGCACTCCCACGGCCAGCAGCCTTCTCCAAACCCTGACGGCGACCTCAACGGATGCCGCCAAGATTTACCGGCTCACCGGGAATACCTCGCTTACTTTGTCTGCCGGACCCACCACCCGCACCTGGAAGGGCTTCACCTATCAGGGATTGTCCAGCACCCAGGGTATCGATCTCAACGGAAATACGGTCAAGCTCGTGGGGGGTGGCCTGGCCGTTTCCAATGCAACCCTGGCCATCACCAATGGCACCATCACGAGTGGCAATGCGCAGAGCGTTCCGCTCTACATTCACGTGCAATCGACCTCCGGAAGCACCACCACCATCTCCGCCGCCATCACGGACAACCCGGGCGGCGGTGCCCTGACGCTCATCAAAAGCAACAACGCTTCCGCCGCCGGCACCCTAATCCTCAGCGGTGCCAACACCTACACGGGCGATACCATAGTAAACGCCGGCACGCTGGTGCTCACCACCCCCCATCTGGCCAACGGAGCGGACGTGCGACTTTATGCCGCGAGCACGCTCCAACTCGACTACGTCGGCACAGACACCGTCCGCCGACTCTACATCGATGGCATTCAGCAGGCAGCCGGAACCTGGGGGGCACCTGATTCCGGTGCGACCAACACCAGCCTACTGATTGCAGGAAAAGGGCTTTTAAACGTCACGCAAAGCCCTCCCTCGGCAGCCTCGCCAGGATTCGCTTCCTGGATTGCCAGCTTCAATCTCACCGGAGCAGATGCCGCCCCCGCCAATGATTTCGATCGCGATGGCCTGCCCAATGCCGTCGAATATGTCCTGGCCTCCAGCCCGCTTACCTTCAGTCCCGGACGACCTGCCGCTGCCTCCGTCGGGGGAAATTTCTCTTTCAGCTTTCAAAGGGCCGTTGGCCACAAGACCGCAGACGTCACCACCTCCATCGAATTGGGAACAGGGCTGAACATCTGGCCCTCCATTTACCAGGTCGGAAATGACACCGCCACCTCCACGCCCAGCGTCACCATCACTCCGGGCCCTTCACCCGCCGTAGAAATCGTCACCCTCACAGTTCCACTCGGTCAGGAAGTGCGCAGATTTGCGCGACTCCGGGTCACGATCACGCAGTAAATCTGCGTGAACCAAAATCACAGCCCCATCTCAAGCTTCGTGCCGATGAAGGCTTCCACGGCGCGTTCCAAATCGCTCCGGCTGTGGCCCGCACTGATCTGGGTTCGGATCCTCGCCTTCCCATGCGGCACCACCGGATAACTGAAGCCAATGACGTAAACGCCGCGCTCCAGCATGAGTTCGGCAAACCGTGCCGCCACCGCTGCCTCGCCGAGCATGATCGGCACGATCGGATGCGACCCCGGAGCAATGTCGAATCCTGCCTCTGTGATGGCCTTCCGGAAAAAAGCCGTGTTGGTCCGCAGCGTATCCCTCAATGAGGAATCCTGCTTCAACAAATCTAGGGCCGCAATCGTCGCGCAGGTGATCACCGGGGCCAGCGTGTTGGAAAACAAATACGGCCGCGACCGCTGCCGCAACAGCTCGACAATTTCCCTGCGGCCGCTCGTATAACCACCGCTCGCCCCACCCAGAGCCTTGCCCAGGGTGCCGGTGATGATATCCACACGCCCCATGACGTCACAATGTTCATGCGTCCCCCGGCCTTTTTCGCCGATAAATCCCACCGCATGCGAATCATCGATCATGACCAGCGCATGGTATTTGTCGGCGAGGTCACAGAGGCCTTTGAGCGGCGCGATGAAGCCATCCATGGAAAACACGCCATCTGTCGCAATGAGCTTGAACCGGCATCCTTTCGCATCAGCCGCTTGCAGTTGCGTTTCCAAATCACCCAAATCACAATTCTTGTAGCGGAAACGCTGCGCCTTGCAGAGTCGCACGCCATCTATGATCGAAGCGTGGTTCAATTCATCGCTGATGATCGCATCCTCGGCGCCAAGGATCGTTTCAAACAAACCGCCATTCGCATCAAAACAGGACGAATAGAGAATCGTATCCTCGGTCTCCAGAAAATCGCTCAGGCTCGTTTCCAATTCCTTGTGAATCGCCTGGGTGCCGCAGATAAACCGCACGCTCGCCAGTCCATATCCCCACCGGTCCAACGCCGCATGCGCCGCCTCGCGAATCTTCGGATGCTGCGCGAGCGCGAGATAGTTGTTTGCACACATGTTGATCACCTCGCGGTCACCATTGGCGCGGATCAGCGAACTCTGAGGCGTGGTCAGCACCCGCTCCTGCTTGAACGTGCCGGCGGCACGGATTGCATCGAGCTGGGAGGTGAGATGTTGGGTGAAATTGCGATTCATGGTTGTTAAGCTTTGGGAGACCAGTCGAGCACCACTTTTCCGCAATTTCCGGATTCCATCGCGGCAAAGCCTTTCTCAAATTCCGTGAAATGAAACCGGTGCGTGATCACCGGTCTGATGTCCACCCCGCTCTCCAGCATCACACTCATCTGATACCACGTCTCGTACATCTCGCGACCATAGATGCCTTTGATCGTGAGCATGTTGAAAATCACTTTATTCCAGTCAATCGCCATCGGCTCGGAGGGTATCCCCAGCATCGCAATCTTTCCACCGTGACTCATGTTCTCAATCATGCTGCGAAACGCCGCCGGATTGCCGCTCATTTCCAGACCGACATCGAATCCCTCCTTCATGCCTAAACTTTTCTGCACATCGGGCAGGTTCTCGTTCTTCACATCGACCGCCCGCGTCGCCCCCATCTTCATGGCGAGATCCAGCCGGTATTCATTCACATCCGTAATCACAATATGCCGGGCACCTGCATGCCTCACCACCGGAATCGCCATGATGCCAATGGGGCCCGCCCCCGTGATCAGCACATCCTCACCCAGAACTTCAAATGCCAGGGCCGTGTGCACCGCATTTCCAAAAGGATCAAATATGCTCGCCACCTCTTCATCAACACCCTCGCGCTGATGCCAGACATTCGTCATCGGCACGCTGATGAATTCCGCAAAGGCCCCTGTCCGATTCACTCCAATCCCCACCGTGTCCTTGCATAGCTGCCTCCGCCCGGCCAGGCAATTGCGACACCGTCCGCAGACGACGTGTCCTTCCGCACTCACGATTTCACCGGCATGGAAATCATTCACATTCGACCCCACCCGCACCACCTCCCCCACAAACTCATGCCCCACAACCATGGGCACCGGAATCGTTTTCTGCGCCCAGGCATCCCATTTGTAAATATGCAAATCCGTCCCGCAGATCCCGGTCTTGTGAACTTGGATCAGCACATCATTGATTCCCACTTCCGGCTCCGGAACATCCTGCAGCCAGAGGCCGCGCTGTGCTTTTGCTTTGACGAGTGCTTTCATGAGGGAGTGTTCCTTGGATGCCAGTTTTGTAAACGGCAAACCGATTGCGGCAACAGAAAGGCACCCGCCGCGCTGCGATGACCCAAATCACCACGCCCCCTGCCGCAGACGCGTTATTGCGGCACAGGGCGTTCCTCCGGCATGGTAGGCGATATGAAGCGCCGCTCCCTGATCAAAGCCACACCCGCCCTCACTTTCCCATTTCTCCTTCCCTCCAAGGTCTGGGCGGATCCACCAAGCAAGAAATTGGCTCACGCCTCCATCGGCGTCGGGGGCATGCAGGGCGGCAGTGACATGGGGGCGATTTTTGCTTCCGGACTGGTCGAAATGGTCGCGCTTTGCGACGTGGACTCCGGACATCTCAACGCCGCCGCCGCCGCCCACCCCAATGCTCAGAAATTTCAAGACTGGCGCGAGTTGCTTGAAAAAGTAGGCGACAAAATTGACAGTGTGAACATTGCCCTGCCCGACCACATGCACGCGAGCATCGCTCTGGCAGCCATCGCTAAGAAAAAGCATGTCTATTGCCAGAAACCGCTGGCTCACACCGTATGGGAAGCCCGCCAGATGAAGCTCGCCGCCAAGGCTGCGGGCGTGGTGACGCAGATGGGAAATCAGATCCAGAGCGACAGCACCTACCGCACCGCCGTGAAAATGATTCGTGATGGAGTCATCGGTAAGATCAAGGAAGTCCGCTGCTGGTGTAATTCCTCCTTCAGTCATCCCGGTCGCCCGGAGGGGGAGGATCCCATTCCGGAAGGATTTAAATGGGACAACTGGCTCGGCGTGGCACCAGCGCGACCCTTTAAAAATGGCGTCTACCATCCCGTTCAGTGGCGGGGGTGGCAGGACTTCGGCGGTGGCACGCTAGGCGACTTCTGCTGTCACATCATGGACACGCCGTTCAAGGCCCTGGACCTGACCGCACCCCTCAGCATCGTTGGTGACTCACCCAAGGAATGGGCGGAAAATCCGAAGATCAATCGGGAGGTCTGGCCCGTCTGGGAATCTGTCACGTATGAATTTCCCGGCACTGCCTTCACCGCCGACAAGACCATCAAACTCACTTGGTCGGATAATGCCAAACGCCCCTCAACCGAAGGCGTCCCGCTGGATGAAGGCCGAGAACTCCCACCCAGTGGCTCACTCTTTATTGGGGAAACCGGAGTCATGCTCCTGCCCCACGTGGCGCGGGCCCAACTGCTTCCGTATGCCGCGGACCGCGCTTACAAGCCGACTCTTGTCCCCGGCGACCCCCAGCAACATTACACAAAATTCGCCCAGACCTGCCTGGGCTTGGAAGGTGCCGAAACAACTTCAAATTTCAATTACGCCGCTCCGTTGGCCGAAACTGGACTGCTCGGACTTATCGCAGTTCGTTTTCCGGGCCAGAAACTGCAATGGAACGCGGAGACGCTGGAGTTTGCCAATCACCCGGAGGCCACGGCCATGATCAAACCCAAGTTCCGCGAAAATTGGGGACATTGAACATGCCTGCACGGCTGACCATTTCGTTAGCTTGCCTCCTCATCGCCAACGCCACGGGAGCGGGGTCCCGGGATCACTGGAGTTTTCAACCGCTTGCGCAAGGGCAGCCTCCTGCCCCCAAGGGTCTGGCATGGCCGCGAAATGACATCGATCGTTTCATCCTCGACCGACTGGAAAAGGAATCGCTGCATCCCTCTCCCGAAGCGGAACGCACTGCATGGCTGCGCAGAGTTTACTTTGATCTCATCGGACTCCCCCCCTCCCCGGAGCAGGTGGAGGCTTTCGCCAAGGATCAACGAGACGATGCCCATGATCGCGTCGTGGATGAACTGCTGGCATCTCCGCGTTACGGCGAACGCTGGTCACAGCATTGGCTCGATGTCGTGCGTTATGCCGACACGCATGGCTTTGAAGTAAATACAGAACGCCCCAATGCCTGGCCTTACCGCGATTATGTGATCCGGGCCTTTAACAACGACACGCCTTATGACCGCTTCATCCGCGAGCAATTGGTCGGCGATGCGCTTGGCGAGGATCCGGCGACGGGATTTCTCGTCACTGCATCCGTGTTGCTTCCCGGACAAATCGGCCAGGACGAACCTTCGAAACGTCTCGCGCGTCAGGATTCGCTGGATGAAATCGTCAACAATGTCGGACAGACTTTTCTCGGCCTGAGCGTCGGCTGCGCCCGGTGCCACGATCACAAATTCGATCCCATTTCTGCCAGGGATTATTATGCCATGCAGGCGTTCTTCGCCGGGGTCCAATACGGCGACCGGCCGATTCGCGATCCGCAGAGGGAGGAGTCAAGAAAGAAGGAGGTCGCGGGGGTCGAAGCCGCCATCGCAGTAATTCGAAAACGTCTCGATGCCGTGCAACCCATCGCCAGCACTGGACGCGTGATCTTCATCGACGAGGAAGATGCTGCACGCACCACCTCGCTGAAAAAAAAGAATGGCCCGGGCGAAAATCCCGCAGGCACCGCACGCGGCTATCGCGACGATCCCGGCGGCCCCGATCGCGTTCCCAATCTCAGCCGTGGCCGCTACACCTGGTGGAACAACGTGCCGGGTGAGGACACCTTTACTTGGAATCCAGGAGTCGAGGGTCGCTTCCGTGTCTGGCTCTCGTGGGGCGTGCATGGCAGCGGCGTGCACACGCGTGATGCCGTTTACCTCCTCGATCGCGATGGCAATCTTGATACTCGCGAGGACCAGACGGAAATCGGCAAAGCCGACCAGTATTACTTCGCCAACGTCACCAGCGGCGAGTCCGCGCAGATCCCCCTCTGGAGCGGATTGCGCGATGCCGGAGTGCAGGCGTTGCAAAAATCCAGCCGCATCATTCTGCGCGGCGGACAAACCGGCACGGGCATCACCGCGGATGTCCTTGTGCTGGAGGAAGAGGGCGCGCCTTCGCCATTTCCCAATCTCCGTGCCCCGGTAAATCCGGCCCTCAACACCGAACACTTCGCCGCCGTGGAAGCGAACTATGTCCGCTTCACCACGCTCGCCACCATCGAGAACAACCGCCACCAGCCTTGCATCGATGAACTGGAAATCTTCGCCGCTGATTCCACAAGGAATCTCGCCCTCACCGCGAACGGCGCCAAATCCACCTCCTCCGGCGACTACCCGGACATCGCCGTGCATCAACTGGCCCACATCAACGACGGCCTCTATGGAAACGACCACAGTTGGATTTCCAATCAGGCAGGCGGTGGCTGGGTGCAGATCGAATTGCCGGAAACCACAACCATCGACCGCATCCTCTGGTCACGTGACCGCGAAGGCCAGTTCAAAGACCGCCTCGCCAATCAATATCAGATCGAAGTCGCCCTTGAACCAGGCCAGTGGACGACCATCGCACGCTCAGACGACCGCGCCCCCTACGGCACTCCCTTTGAAGAGAGCGCGGCCCTCATGCGCCGGTTGCCAGCCGATGCCAGTGGCCAGTTGCAGGCCGACATCGCGGAACTAGCGCAGCTCGAAAAAAAGAAAGCAGAACAGAACCAACGCCCCGTCGTTTTCGCAGGCACCTTCACCACGCCCGACAAAATCCACCTCCTCAACCGTGGCGACCCGGAACAACCCCAGGACGAAATCCAGCCCGCAGTCCTCACCACCCTCGGCCACGTTCAACTCCCCACCGAGGCCCCCGAACAACAACGCCGCCAGACCCTCGCCGACTGGATCGCCAGCCCGCAAAATCCCCTCACCGCCCGCGTCATGGTCAACCGCATCTGGCAGGGCCATTTCGGCACTGGCCTCGTCGACACCGCCAGCGACTTCGGCCACAACGGCACCAAACCCTCCCACCCCGAACTCCTCGACTGGCTCGCCGCCGAATTTATCAAATCCCACTGGTCCATCAAACACCTCCACCGCCTCATCACCCTCTCCTCCACCTACCGGCAAAGCTCCACCACCACAGGAAATAGCGTCCAAACGGACACCGACGTCCGCCTCCTCTGGCGCTTCCCCTCCCGCCGCCTCGAAGCCGAAATCATGCGCGATTCCATGCTCGCCGTCAGCGGTCAGTTAAATTTACAAATGTACGGCCGCGGCTTCGACCTCTTCGACCAACGCGGCGGGCTCAGCGGCTTCAAACCCATCGAAACCTTCACCGGCGAAGGCCTCCGCCGCATGATCTACGCCCACAAAATCCGCCGCGAACGCGAAGTCGTCTTCGGCGCCTTCGATTGTCCCGATGCCGGCCAGAGCACCGCCCGCCGCCGCGAGACCACCACCCCCATCCAGGCCCTCAACCTCTTCAACAGCCGCTTCACCCTCGACCAATCTCAAGCCCTCGCCACCCGCATCATCAAGGAAATCGGCGACGACCTCCCCCAGCAAATCTCCTGCGCCTACCAACTCACCCTCAGCCGCCCCGCCACCCCCGACGAAATCGCCGCCGCAGAACCCACCATCAAATCCCACGGTCTGCCCACGCTCTGCCGCGCCCTGTTCAACTCCAACGAGTTCCTTTTCATCCCATGATCGAGAACACCGCAGAGGCTCCCATTCAATCCCGGAAACATTACCCACCCTCTCTCACCGAATCCGATCCCCCGCCCACTCCACCCCGAAAGGAAAATCCCTGCCAGACGGTCGGAAAATTCCCCAAATGAACCACTCATTGTGTCCATGAAAAACCACACCCGCCGGTCCTTGTTGCAACGCTCCTGTGCGGCCAGCGCCTTGAGTTAACTCACCCCATCGTTCCTGCGGGCTGCTGCGGATCGACCCGGCTAGAAAACGGCCATTGGTTTGAATGGCTTTGAATCTGGCGAGCATAAGTATGACAAAAAATATCCGCTTTGGGAGATCCTGGATTTCGCGGCCCGGGAGGGCTTTGATGGCGTGGGACTTGTGCAGGCATGGCCGCAGGGACTCTACCCAGCTGACAATGAAACCGAACGAATCCGTGCGCTCAAGAGGATGTATGACCAATACGGGCTGCGCATCTTTTCCATTCAGAACATGGCGGACGGAACCTTTGATCGGAGTGCGGATATCCGCAGGAACTGGTTCGATCTGGCGCGTGATCGCGCAGCTTTTGCCAGCGCGGTTGGTTGTGCGCACATGGGATTCTGGCCGGGCGGGGACCTTCGTGGTCAGACGCTGGATGCCGCTCTGTATCTGCTTAGTAAGACCTTCCGCGAGGCGAATACAATAATCGCCGATCATGGGATGGTCGCAGGCTTCGAGATCGAACCTCCATTTGTGTTCCACAGCGAGGAACACATGCTCAGAATCATGGCAGGCTCCGGCATAAAGGCCCTTTATGATCCCAGCCATTGCGATTTGTTCAACGGTTCGACCGGACATCCCCATGAAGTGCTACAGCGGCCCGGTGTCAAAAACATCGCCTGCGTCAATCTTACGGACACGGATGGCACCCTGAGGGACAACGGCACCTCAAAGCACCTTCCTGTCGGGGACGGGCATGCAAATACTGCGGAAAGTCTGCGCGTGCTCCGCGAAGGTGGCTTCGATGGCTGGATCATGATGGATGGCTGAGAGGTGCCGGATCAATACGATGCAGGCAGGAAGTTGCAAAAGGCGGTCGACGCCGCACGTAAGAAGTAGTCCCCCGCTAATTCAGTTTGAATCTTTCGTCGACCAACACCAGTCCCTAGGAAGGTGAGCCCCGCCGAAATTTTGGAAATTTATCCGGTCCTTCGTTCGGAATTTGGCCTCCCCGATATGGATCAATCGAAGAATCCCGCAAGATCCGCTGACCTAATAATGTTCTTGGCGATGCGGAAGCTTGGGGCTACGATTGTGCAAATCAAAATGCCTGAATGATCCGCCCAGCCACTCCAAGCCCAAAAGCTGACATCAGCCTTGCACTTCAGAGACTCGTGTCGGTTTCCTCCTTTTTCTTCATCATCCAACCTTTTTCCGCCCCTCTCTACCCCCAGCCCCCATCTCTGCCTGACTCCCTGTCAAACACCGTAGCGAATAGAACAATTTTCTATCAGGCAGATGAGAATGAGAAACCCCGGACTTTTGTCTGGCGCAAGGACGGCGGGAGGCTCTCGGAGTGGCACCTCCCGTTTGTTTTCAATCCCGACGTGTCCTTCTGACCCTCCTTACTGATGAATCCGGATCCACCGCCACACTCTGACATTGCTTCATGGCAGTGGAAGATCGGGCGCGTCAGCCTGGTTGTCGGGGGGCTTTACACTATTTATCAGATCACGAACCGCTGGCAGTGGCGAACACCGACGCTGCTTTCGCTCACTTCATGGGATCGCATGATACCGCTGCTTGAGTGGACCATCTGGCCGTATCTGCTGCTCGCAGGATGTTCCATACTGCCGTTTTTTCTGCGCAGTCGGACAGTCATCTCGCAAACGCTCTGGGCGCTGATGTGCGGATATTCAATTAATCTGCTTACCTTTGCGCTCTTTCCCACGGCATATCCTCGGATAGCGGCCATTCCTGGCGTCGGCTGGCAACATGAAGCCTTCGCTTGGCTATTCTCGGTGGATTCACCCGCGAACTGCTTTCCCTCCGGTCACATCACCGGACCCATGATCGGCTTCTGGGCTCTGGCGGTGGAGAATTTCCGCTGGCACCGCATCATCTGGATGGTCTTCTTTCTCCTCTGTCCCACCATCCTCACAACGAAGCAGCACTACGTGGTGGACCTTTTCGGAGGTGTCGCCACCGGGCTGATCGGGATCTGGATAGGCCCCAGACTCGCCGGGGCTCTGGGCCGCCAGGCCGCCACATCCGGCCGCACGATTCCGCATTCTGGCGGGCTGCTCGACATCAAAAATGCCCTCGCGTTCCGGAGGGATCCGCTGGCATTCTTTGATCGCATCATGAGGCAGCAAGGACTGGTGGTGAGCTGCCCCCTTGCATGGTTTCAACGCTATCTCGTAGCTGAACCCGGTCTGGCGCGCGCCGTGCTCACCATGCCGCACCGATCGGCGAACAAGCGCACCCGCAGCGTGCGGCAGATGGCACGCGTCGCTGGAGCGGGCCTCCTCACGGCCAACGGCGAGCGGTGGCTCCGCCTCAGGAGGATGATCCAGCCTGCGTTTCATCATCAACATGCTGCGGGGTGGGCGGAGGACATGACCACCTTGGCGCGCGCCACCATCAAACACTGGTCGGCAGAACGCAGCCAGCCGCTCGACATCGGGATCGAGATGCGCCGACTCACGTTCCGCTTCATCGGTCGTGTGCTGCTCGGAGCCGACCCGTCGGCTAGGCTGGCGGAGCTGGAAGGGGCCATCGAATTCGTGCTCGCCGACCTTTGGAAGACCATCGAATCCGCCGTGGACCCGGGTTCATTCCTGCCGGGAAAAAGAAAGCGCAAGTTCGATGCGTCCCTCGCCATCATCGACACCTTCGTCCGCAAATCCATCGCGCGCCGCCGTGCTTCGGGCGAGGACGGAAAGGACTTTCTCGGCGTCCTGCTTTCCGCCCGCGATCCCGCCACCGGAGCCGGACTCACCGACACGGAGCTGCGCAATGAGTGCGTCACGTTCCTCATCGCAGGACACGACACCACGGCGAACGCGCTCGCCTGGGCGCTGCATCTGCTGGATATGCACCCGCCCGTCGCGCTCGCTTTGAAAAATGAAATCGCCGGAACCCTCCACGGCGACGAACCGTCAACGGACGCCATCCTCGCGCTGAAGTGGCCGCGCGCGATCTTCCTCGAAGCCCTCCGCCTCTATCCGCCCATCTGGCTCATCGAGCGCAACCTCGAGAAACCGCTCTCCCACGACGGATGGCATCTGCCGGCCGGCGCACAGGTTCTCGTCAGTCCGTGGGTCATGCACCGGCGCAGCGAATTCTGGGAGCGCCCAGACGACTTCTGGCCTGAGAGGTTCTTCGCTCCGGATGCGGAGGAGAATCTTGCGTTCCTCCCCTTTGGCGCCGGACCGCGCACCTGCATCGGCAAGCCGCTTGCCCTGCTCGAAGGCCGCATCTTCCTGGCCCTCATCGCAAGAGCCGGCCACCTCCACCACACCTCGGCCGCTCCTGTGATCCCCGAAGCCCGCATCAGCCTGCGGCCCGTCGGCAATCTGCTTATGCGTTGGGAGCCGGGTGGCTCCGATGCGCCGGTTTGAAAGCGATTGATTTCGTAAATCGGAATTCGTCCCCCTACCTCCCCGATTCCGAACCCCCATCCAATGCCGCCATGATAAAACAAATTCCTATCAGTAGAAATTTCTTGTGCGAGATAATCACGAATATCTCTTGATTATCCCCAAGGCTGCCTAGGCTAATAAACAGCAATAGAGCAGCCCGGTAGCTTGAAAGGACCATAACTTGAAGGTCCTGGGTTCGGATGCTCCATCCCCTCCAAAGCCGCCCGCGTCCTGAAATAGTTAAATCCTATAAGAAAATATGTCGGCCAATCAGGACGCTGCCCGGAAGCATTTGAAGACACTCACCGACAACGCGTCCCTCGACGTGATCGAGGAACGTCTGCGTCCGAAGATCCACCGCTCGGCTGAGCGGGTGCCGGGTGCGTCACTCACCGATCCGTCGGTGATCGACAAACGATGGGCGCTGCTCCCGCATGCCTCTCATGGCAAGGACGCGATCGCTGACCCGGTCACCCTTTCCCAGCATGCATCGTTCGCGGCGAACATCGAGAATCTGATCGGCACGGTCAAGATTCCCGTCGGTCTAGCGGGCCCGCTGCGGGTGAACGGAACTTCCGCGCAAGGCGATTTCTACGTCCCGCTTGCAACCACGGAGGCGGCACTGGTCGCCAGCTACCATCGCGGAGCCTGTGTCATCACGGTGGTCGGCGGCTGCAGCACGATGATTCTGAACGAAGGCGTGAGCCGCGCACCGGCCTACGCCTTTCACTCCCTCGTCGAGGCTGGGCGATTTGTCGCGTGGTGCTTGGCCAGCACGGATGCCATCCGCGAGGCCGCCGAACGAACAACCCGTCACGGGCGCTTCAAGGACAT
This sequence comes from Akkermansia muciniphila, assembly GCA_943333275.1. Lineage (GTDB taxonomy): Bacteria > Verrucomicrobiota > Verrucomicrobiia > Verrucomicrobiales > V1-33 > JAGNEJ01. The sequence goes on along the minus strand of CALQSQ010000046.1, from coordinate 9,480 downwards.
GCGCATCACCATCGAGGGCAACCATGTTTACCTGCTGCTCGAGTTCACGACAGGTGACGCCGCCGGACAGAACATGGTGACGCTGGCAACACAGGCGGTTTGCGATTTCATCGCTGCGGAGTGCCAGATTAAGCCGTCGTATTTTTTCGTCGAGGGAAACCTGTCGGGGGACAAGAAAGCCAGCTCGCAATCCTTCCAGTCTGTCAGAGGGAAAAAGGTAACCGCCGAGGTGCGTCTGCCGCGGAAAGTGGTAGAGCGGCTCCTGCATTCCACTCCGGAGAAGATGGCGGACTACTGGCGCATGTCTGCGCTCGGTGGCGTCATGAGCGGAACCATCGGCGTGCAGGGACACTACGCGAACGGCCTCGCCGCGCTGTTCATCGCCTGCGGCCAGGATGCCGCGTGTGTGTCCGAGGCGGCAGTCGGAGTGACCCGTTTTGAAGTCAGCAGCGAAGGCGAACTCTATGCTGCAGTGACGCTGCCGAACCTGATCGTCGGCACCGTGGGCGGAGGCACGAAACTGCCGAGCCAGCACGCGTGCCTTGACGTGCTTGGACTCGCCGGCGCAGGACATGCACGGGCCTTCGCCGAGGTATGCGCCGCGCTGGCGCTGGCCGGCGAACTGTCGATCATTGCGGCCATTACTGCCGGGCACTTTTCCGGCGCGCACGAAAAACGCGCACGCGGAAGAAAATCTCACCAGGAAAACTCGCCGCCTGCATGAACCGGTGGTGGATATACCAGAAGGAGCGGTTTCCGCTCATGGCACACGGTCCTCTCATCGCGGCGTTCAGCGCATCGGCAGTCGGCTATTCGTCGCTCCTGCGGGGCGAGGGCGCATCACGGCTGGTGACGTCTTATGTGGTGGCGTTTCTGGTATCGCTCGGATCCTTCCTGCTGCTGCGCATCGCGGATGAATTCAAGGACGCAGAGGAGGATGCGCGTCATCGTTCCTACCGTCCCGTTCCGCGAGGACTGGTCAGCTTGCGCGAGCTGAAGCGCATCGGCATCGCGGTCGCCGTGACGCAACTGCTCCTGAGCATCTGGCTTGGTTCGCGCGGAGGCACGACGTTCGGCTGGCAGCTTCCCGGGCTTCTTCTGATCACGTGGATCTATTTCACGCTGATGAGCGAGGAGTTTTTCGCCCGTGCCTGGCTGAAGGCGCGTCCGGTGGTTTACCTGTTCAGCCACATGCTCATCATGCCGCTGGTGGACTGGTTTGCGACGGGCTGCGACTGGGTTCCAACGGGCCGTGTGATGCCAGCAGGACTGTTCTGGTTTCTCGCGGCAAGCTTTTGCAATGGCATCGTCATCGAACTGGGCCGGAAGATACGCTCGCCAGCACAGGAGGAGGCCGGCGTGGAAACGTATTCCTTCCTCTGGGGGCGTCCTGTCGCTGTCGCATCATGGTTGACGGCGATGGCTGCGACGCTCGGATGTGGCTTGATGGCTGCCGCGAAGATTGGCTTCACGCTGCCCTTGCTGACCGTTCTCGCATCGCTGTGGATCGCCACAGCGGGCCTCGGGTTCATGTTCGCGAAAACCGAGCGCGGCTCATTGGCGAAGGGAATCGAGGCCGCATCCGGCGTATGGACTCTCGCGCTTTATCTCATGCTCGGCGTGGTGCCGCTCTTTTTCCGCTGATTCAAACCGATGTCCGTCATTATTCTCCATTCCGACGAATTCCCTCCCGGTGCTGCGCTGGGCGGAAAAGCAGGCGCGCTCGCGCGACTCGCATCGGCGAAGCTGCCGGTGCCGGAATGGTTTGTGGTGACACCCGCGGCTTACGACCGCAACGGCGTGCCTGCCGGGCTAGCGGCGGGAATCATCGCCACGGCGCGAAAAATTGCACCGAACGCGGCCTTCTTCGCCGTGCGCTCCTCGGCGCTCGACGAGGACGGGGCCGAGCATTCATTCGCGGGGCAGCTCGAGAGCTTCCTCTTCGTTCCGCCGGAAAAGATTCCGGAGAAGGTCGCGGCAGTGTGGCGCTCGGGATTCAGCGAACGCATTTTCGCCTACCGGCGCGAGCGCGGACTGTCGGGCGATCCGCAACCTCCCGCCGTTCTCGTGCAGCGAATGATTGACGCGGAGACCGCAGGCGTGGCGTTCAGCGCCGACCCCGTCAGCGGACGCCGCGGTCATGCCGTCGTCTCCGCCGTGTATGGGCTGGGTTCAGCTCTCGTCTCCGGCGAGGCGGATGCGGACACGTATGTCGTGGATCGGAACTCGAAGATCGTCACGCGAACCGTGGTCAAGAAGCACACCGCTCATCGCTCCTCGCCGGGTAATGGCGAAGGCGTGGTCGCGCAACCCGTTCCTGAGGATCAGGCTGCCCTGCCCGCGCTGACGGATGCGCAAGCCGCGGAAGCAGCCGACCTCGCAAGATCCACCGAGAGGCGTTTCGGACGTCCGCAGGACATCGAATGGGCGCGGGCGGATGGCAAGCTGTGGCTGCTGCAGTCGCGCACCATCACATCGCTGGCAGCGCTCGCCGATCCCGACGGCGAACTGAACATCTGGGACAATGCGAACATCGCCGAGAGCTACAGCGGCGTCACAACACCGCTCACGTTCTCCTTCGCGCGCGGAATTTATGAGGCGGTCTATCGCGAGTTCTCGCGGTTGATGGGCGTCAGCGCACAGCGCATCGAAGACAATCGCGACCTCTTCCCGCGCATGCTCGGCCTCATCGGAGGGCGCATCTACTACAACCTCATCAGCTGGTATCGTCTTCTCGCGCTGCTGCCGGGATTCTCCGTCAACCGGGGCTTCATGGAGCAGATGATGGGCGTGAAGGAGGGCATTCCCGAGGAGGTGCTGGCGAAGCTCAAGCCTGCCGGGCGCTGGGCCAAGGTGCGCGACGCGTTTGCCCTCGTGCGCACCTGCCTCGGCCTGGTGCGCAATCATTTCACACTGCCGCGGCAGATCAAACGCTTCTACCAGCGGCTGAACCTGGCGTTGACCCCTTATGAACCACGGGTCGAAGCGCTGCGTCCCGACGAACTGGCGGCGCACTTTCGCGATCTCGAGCGGCAGCTATTGCTCAAGTGGGACGCCCCTCTCGTGAACGATTTTTTCGCGATGATCTTCTACGGCGGCGCCCGGAAGCTCTCGGCCAAATGGTGCGGTGATGCGGACGGCACGCTGCAAAACGATCTTCTCTGCGCGGAGGGCGGCATGATCAGCGCAGAGCCGGCGAAGCGTGTGCGCGAACTTGCCGCGCTGGTGGCGGGTGACTCCGCTGCGACCGCGATCCTATGCGAGGGTTCGCTCACCGCCATCGAACGCTGGCTGGACAACGCTCCCAAATTCCGGACGCGCTACCAGGCTTACCTCGAGAAGTTTGGCGATCGCTGTCTCGAGGAACTGAAGCTGGAAAGCCTCACGCTGCATGACGAACCGCTGACGCTGCTGCGCTCCGTGGGACAGTTCGCGCGACGCGTCGGTGCCGCGGGACTGGCGGCGGAAGAGAACACCGAAGGAAAGCTGAGGGCGAATGCGGAAGCGCGCGCGAAGGATGCGATCGCAGGACATCCGGTGAGGCGCATGTTGTTCAACTGGGTGCTCAAGCACACGCGCGCCCGTGTGCGCGATCGAGAGAATCTCCGCTTCGAGCGCACGCGTCTCTTTGGAAGAGTGCGGCGCATTTTCGTGGAACTTGGAAAGCGCCTCCATGCCGCCGGCAAGCTCGCGGAGCCGCGCGACGTGTTTCTTCTCACGACCGACGAAGCACTGGGCTACGTGGAGGGCATGGCCGTATCCAACGATCTCCTGGCCCTGACGAAGGTCCGGAAGGCGGAGTTTGCGTCATTCCTCACGAAGCCAGCGCCGGCGGACCGGTTCGAGACGCGCGGAGCGCCGGGACTTGGAAATTTTTTCCAGGCAACAACCCCGGCCGTCATTCCGGAGGGCGATGTACTGAAAGGCATCGGGTGTTGTCCGGGCATCGTGCGGGCGAAGGCGCGTGTCATCACGGATCCCCGGAACGCCGTGATCGAGCCCGGGGAAATCCTCGTCGCACCGCGCACCGATCCGGGCTGGATCATGCTGTTCCCCTCGGCGGCGGGTTTGCTCGTGGAGCACGGCAGCCTGCTTTCGCACTCCGCGATCGTGTCGCGTGAGATGGGAATTCCTTCCATCGTTTCCATCGGCGGCGTGACCGCGTGGGCGCGCACCGGCGACTGGCTGGAAATGGACGGTGCCACGGGCGTGGTGCGGAAGATGGAAACACCCGAGCCCGCACCATGAGTTCTGCGCCAAACATCACCACGGAAGCTGCGACGCGCGCGGATTTTTCCCGCGTGCGTTATGCGCAGGTGTGGGAAGACGCGGATGTGCTTTTGAAAGCGCTCGACGTGCAGCCAGCGGACACGGTCATCTCCATCGCGTCAGCAGGAGACAATGCGCTCGCGTTGCTCGGTGTGGGAGCGGAACGCGTAGTGGCGCTCGATCTCAATCCAGCGCAACTCGCTTGCCTCGAACTGCGCGTGGCGGCCTTTCGCGAGCTGTCCCACGAGGAACTGCTCGTGCTGATCGGATCGCGACCGGCCGATGCGGCGCGACGGAATGCGCTTTTCGAACGCTGCCGGCCGATGCTCTCATCGGCGGTGCGTTCGTTCTGGGATGCGCAGCCGGATGCGATCGCGCAGGGCATCGGCGCTGCGGGAAAATTTGAGAACTACTTCCGCCTGTTTCGCACACGGATGATGCCGCTGGTGCATCGCCGGAAGACGGTGGATGCGCTGCTGCGCGGAGGTTCGCCGGAGGAGCGGGAGGCCTTTTATGAAGGGCGCTGGAACACGTGGCGCTGGCGGCTTCTCTTCAAGGTGTTCTTCTCGCGATTCGTCATGGGAAGACTGGGACGCGATCCGGCGTTCTTCAAATACGTGGAAGGCTCCGTCGCAGATCGCATCCTCGCCCGAACGCGCCACGCACTGGTCGCGCTGAATCCGGCGGAGAATCCGTATCTCCACTGGATCCTCACCGGCACGCACGGCGCGGCGCTTCCGTGGGCGCTGCGCGCGGAGAACTTTGAAAAGATCCGCTCGCGTCTCGACCGACTGGAGTGGCATGAGCTCTCGCTGGAGGCTTTCCTGCAGCGTGACCTGACCGCGGAGAAGCGCGTGGTGAAGTTCAACCTCTCGGACATTTTCGAATACATGTCCGCGCAGAACACCGCGGCGCTGCTGGAACAGCTCGCGAACGCCAGCGCGCCGGGTGGCCGTCTCGCCTACTGGAACATGCTCGCGCCGCGCCGCAGGCCGGAGTCCCTCGCAAGCCGTCTCGCACCGCACGAGGATTTGGAGCAGGCGTTGTTTGCGAATGACAAGGCGTTCTTCTATAGCGCGCTCATCGTGGAGGAGGTGCTGTGAATGCGGCAGCCGGCATTGCGTTGGTGCTCGCCGCGCTGGGTGTGCTGATCGGGGGCGTGAAGATGCTGCAGATGCGCGGCGCCGTCGGTGCGGAAACAGCGCGGAAGATGGTTCACATCGGCATGGGCATCATCTGCCTTCAGTTTCCGGTGATTTTTTCCGAGGCGTGGCCAGTCTGGATTCTTGCGGGGCTTGCCGTCATTGCGCTGGGCGCACTGCGCTTCGTGCCGTCGTTGAAATGCGGAGCGGGAACCGTGCTGCATGATGTGAACCGGTCGTCGTTCGGCGAGGTGTATTTCCCTCTCGGCGTGGCCGCGGTGTTTGCATTTGCCAAGGGTGATGCGCTAAAGTTTTACATACCCGTGTCGCTGCTGACCTTTGCCGACGCAGCGGGTGCGCTCGTAGGCAAGCGCTGGGGGCTGCATACCTACCCGACGCTGGAAGGAAGGAAGAGCATCGAGGGTTCCGTCGCTGTCGGCTTCACCGCGCTCCTGTGCGCCATGGTGCCGCTTCTGGCGATGGGGCATGATTTGATCGTCTGCATCGTGATCGGCGCACTCGTCGGATTGTTCGGAATGATCGTCGAGGCGGTTTCATGGCGCGGACTGGACAATGTGTTCCTGCCTCTCGCCGCGCTGGCGCAGGTCACGATCTATCTCAAGCTTCCGCTACCCGAGCTCGCTCTGCGGCTTCCGGTCCTGCTGGGGATCTCCACGCTGGCATGGTGCTGGCGTCGCAGCCGGGTCGCGGATGAGTGCGCGAGGCTCGGAGGTGCGCTGGCACTTTATTTCTTCTGGACCGTGGGCGGATGGACCTGGCTCGTAGCGCCGCTCGTTCTCCTCGTGAGTTACATGTGGCTGATGCCGGCACCGCCGGACGGCGATCCGCCGCATACAATGATGGCCATGATCTGCATCAGTTCGGTCGGTCTGGTCTGGGCGGTCGCACAAACGTTTCTACCTTCCCCAGAGTGGCTGTGGTGGTTCACGCTCGGAATCGCGACGCATCACGCCGTGATCGCCACCGCCCGCTATTCCCAACGCAGAAGCCACTGGTCGCGGCTGAAATGGTGGGCTGTCGGAACGCTGCAAGCCGTGTTTGTGCAAGGCGCGGCCTTTGTGTTGATTGATCATGCGCACGTGGCTTCCGCGGTGGATATCGCAGTGGGATTCGTCTGCACCGCGCTGGCGGTGGCGACCTTCGTCTGTTGCGAGAGAAACCTACCCATGCCCGCGGATCTCACCCTGCGTTGGTGGAAACAGGGAGCGACGGCACTCGTTGCATCCCTCGCAGGCGGTGGTATCGTTCACCTTCTATGAGCATTTCATTCTCACCTGGTCTCGGCGAAGACGTCCGGTTCGAAAATAGCAACGACGGCGTATCGCTCTGGTGGACACACGTGCCGCCTGTCACCGGCGAACGACCCGGAGTCATCGGCCAGTTCTCCGCGCCATCCCAAGCCGGCGCTGCCAAGATTTTGGCGGAGGCGTGCGACACGCTGCGGGCGCAAGGCTGCACGCTCGCGATCGGTCCGATGGACGGCAACACCTGGCGTCGCTACCGTTTTGTCACCGAGTCCGGAGACGAACCCTCCTTCTGGCTGGAGCCGGCGAATCCCCCTGAGTGGCCGTTGTGGTGGCGTGAAGAAGGATTCGAACCGCTGGCGGAATACTTCTCGACCGCGACGGAGAATTTGCTGGCGCGCGATCCGCGCGTCGATGGCGTCGCCGCGCGAATGAAGGCGGCGGGCGTCTCCATCCGGCCAATCGATCCCGCTCAGTTCGAAGAGGACCTCGAGCGGATTTACGAGGTGTCTCTCGCGGCCTTCGCGGAAAACTACCTCTACACGCCCCTGCCCCGCGAAGCGTTCTTCGCGCAATACCGGTCCATCCGTGACCGGATTCGGCCCGAATTGGTGCTGCTCGCGGAACAGGAGGGAAAGCCCACCGGCTATGTTTTCACCGTTCCTGACTTCGCGCAAGCGCAGCGCGGCGCGGCGGTGAACACGATCATCGTCAAGACCCTCGCTGTGCTGCCCGGGCGCAGGCACGCGGGCCTCGGCGCGTGGTTGCTGGCGGAAGCTCATGCCGCGGCGCGGAAGGTCGGCTTCGCGAGAGCCATCCACGCGCTCATGCATGAGACCAACAAGTCGCGAAACCTGAGCGCGCACTACGCGAAGATGATCCGGCGCTACACCTTGTTTTCCAAACGGCTTTCCCAGGGATCCGTTGCATGACGATCGGTGACAAGCTCGCGGAACAGGCGCAGGTGCGGCCGCATACGCCGGCGCTGATCGACGACATTGCGCAGTGCACCCTGACCTTTTCTCAGCTCGATGATGAGGTCGCACGCTCTGCGGCGTGGTGGCGGCGGCAAGGTCTGCAACGCGGACAGGCCGTGCTGGTGTTCGTGCCGATGTCGGCGGATCTTTATGTGGCGCTGCTGGCGATTTTTCGCCTCGGCGCGGTGGCGTTGTTCCTCGATCCCTCGGCAGGTTGCGAGCATCTGGAGCGATGCTGCTCGCGATGGAAACCGGACGCGCTGTTTGCGATTCCAAAGGCACATCTGCTGCGGCTCACGTCCAGGGCCCTGCGTTCGATTCCTCTGAAGGTCACGACGCGCGGATGGATTCCCGGTGCCAGGCGCTGGCTCGCGCACGGCGACGGCGAACGGCATCCGACGAATGATGCGCAGCCGGATGACGCGGCATTGGTGACCTTCACGAGCGGCAGCACCGGCGTCCCGAAAGCGGCCGTCCGCACCCAGGACTTTCTTCTCGCGCAATACAAAGTGTTGGCTCCCTCCATCGAACTCGAATCGGGCGACGTGGATCTGGCGACTCTGCCGGTGTTCCCCCTGGCAAATCTCGCGGCGGGCGTGACGACGGTAATTCCCGACGTCGATCTGAAACGGCCGGGCGCGGTCGATGCCGGGCGCATTTGGTCCCAAATCGAAAGGCATCAGGTGAATCGCATCGCGGCTTCACCGGCGTTCTTCGAGCGGCTCATCGCTCACGCTTCCGGCGCGCGGACGCTGCCCACTTTGCGCAAACTCCACACCGGTGGCGCACCTGTTTTTCCGCGGCTGCTTCAGGCGCTGCAAACGCTCGCACCCCGCGCCAAGATCGTCGCGATGTATGGCTCCACGGAGGCGGAACCCATCGCTCACATCGCTGCGGACGAACTCACAGACGACGATCTCCGCGCGATGCGAAGCGGCCAGGGATTGCTCGCCGGCACCGTGGTTTCGGGCCTCAGGCTGCGCATCGTGCGCGACCGCTGGGGTGAACCGCTCGGCTCGATGAGTGCTGCTGCATTTGAATCGGAACGTCTCGCGCCAGGTGAGGTCGGCGAAATCGTTGTCACCGGCGATCACGTCCTTAAGCAGTATCTCGGCGGCATCGGCGAGGAGGAGACGAAGTTCCGGGTGGATGGAGAGATCTGGCACCGCACCGGTGATGCCGGGATGTTCGATGATCGCGGTCGGCTCTGGCTGGCAGGGCGCTGCGCGGCGCGCATCGACGATGAACGCGGAAGGCTGTATCCCTTCGGTGTCGAATGCGTCGCGATGACTTTTCCGGCGGTAAAACGCGCCGCGTTCACTGTGATGGACGCCCGCCGCGTGCTGGTCATCGAAGCCGGGGCTTCGGCCCGGTTGCGCAGCGAGATTGAGACGGCTACAAAATGGGCGCAGGTGGACGAGGTATGTTTCATCCACGCGATGCCAGTGGATAAACGGCACAACGCAAAGATAGATTATCCAGCATTGAAGGCGCACCTTAGGCGTAAGAAACACCTGGCCTAAAAGGTGAACCGCTCGCTGCTGATGCTGTTTTTCGTAATGCCTCCCCCAGCAATCACGCCGGAGAGTGTCGTTAGGGCAGGAATCGTTCCCACACGACAGATGGCGCTTGAGGCAAGGTTATACTATGCTGCGCAAATACCTGCGTCACCTCTCCCCTTAGGAGCCTGTTGAAAAACCCCACCCTAACAACTTTCAAAAATAGACCTGGCCTGAAGTTGTGGTAAGGTCCACGGTATGGGAAAATTTCGTCGCAAAGACTCGCAGATCCAACAGCAGGAGCTTTGGGTGCGGCCGCAGGAATTGG
>CALQSQ010000045.1 GCA_943333275.1 Akkermansia muciniphila | reverse complement strand
CATCCAGCAAGGCCTCACGTTGAGGGGCGGGAGTCCGGATGCGGTGCCGGGTGTCGGTTTTGAGGATGGTTAATTCTTCGGTCATGATGCCGCCAAGCTAACCCAACGACTGGCCTCGCCGCTAGTGGTGCCGGGTGTGACGCTTACGAAAGGAAAGCGAGTGGGGTTGATCACCAACCAGACCAGCCTGACACGCAATGGGACGATGACACGGGTGGCAATGCAGCGGGGTCTGGGAGGAAATTTAACCGCGCTCTATACCCCGGAGCATGGATTGGACGGTCGTGAGACGGCGGGTCTGAAAGTCCAGTCGCGCAGAGATCCGGTTACAGGACTAACGGCCTTTTCACTCTACGGCGACACCCGCAAGCCGACTCCTCAGATGCTCTCGGGCATAGATGTCCTCGTCTTTGACCTTCAAGACATTGGCAGTCGCAGTTATACCTACATTTCCACCATGGCCCTGGCGATGGAGGCCGCGGCGGAAAATGGGAAGGAATTCGTGGTCCTGGATCGACCGAATCCGCTCGGCGGTATGCGTGTGCAGGGGCCTCCGCTCGAATCCTCCTGGAAATCCTTTGTTGGTCAGATTCCCGTGCCCTACGTGCACGGGATGACCACCGGGGAACTTGCCCGCATGATCAACGGGCAGGGATGGATCCGGAGCCATCCCCGCCTTATGGTAGTGCCCATGCGTGGCTGGCAACGCAACATGGTTTGGAATGACACTGGATTGCGTTGGATGGCCACCAGCCCCAACATCCCCAACGCCACCTCCCCGTTTTATTATGCCGCCACCGGGATTCTGGGGGGATTGGATCAGGTGGATATCGGCATCGGCACCTCGCAGCCATTTCAATTTGCAGGGGGCAAAGACATCAATCCCGGCCAGTTTGCGTCCTTCATGAACTCCATGGGCATTCCCGGTGTGCGTTTTGCCCCCTATACCAGTTCAAAAAAACCCGGCTTTGGTGGAGTGCAAATTAATCTGGACCCGCACGGCAATACGGACCTGCTGGCATTGGATGTGGTGCTCACGTCCCAAGTGATCAAACGCTCCGGGGGACGTCCCCTCCGGGCCACGCACGGGGATGAAGTCAATCTTTTCCACAAGGTTTACGGCAGCGACAGCCTCTGGAAGGACTTGCAGCGGGGCCGCCCCCCGGGCCAGATCATTGCAGGTTGGCAGGCTGCCAATTCCCGGTTCCTAAGTGCGCGTCAGCCCTATCTCCTTTACTGATTTGATGGAATCATAGCGCCAGATTGGGATTCACGTCCGTCGTCAATGGTGAGTATTTCCCTGCCCGCCATTGCATCGCTGCGGCGAAGGCGATCATGGCGGCGTTATCTGTGGTGTGCTGTGGGGCCGCGAGGCGGAGTTCCACGCCATCCTGCTGGCAGCGTTTGGTGAAGATTTCGCGCAGCCGGCTGTTACAACAGACACCGCCGCTGACAGTGATTAAATTTTGCCGATGTCGCCGCGCGGCCTTCATCGTTTTCTCCACCAACACTTCCACGATTGCCTCCTGAAACGACGCGCAGAGGTCGGCCAGATGCGCCTCCACGCCTCCCTCCAATTGCGGCAGTAAATAAAGTAGGCTCGTCTTGAGCCCGCTGAAGCTGAAGGCATCGTCCCCGCTGCGCAGCATGCTGCGGGGAAAGGTGAAGGCCTCGCGATTTCCCTGACGGGCGATTTTATCCATCTGCGGACCGCCGGGGTAGGGGAGTCCGAGCATCTTCGCCGCCTTGTCAAAGGCTTCGCCTGCGGCATCATCCCTCGTTCGACCGAGCACCTCATAATTTCCCGGACCCCGCAATCGCAACAGCATGGTGTGCCCGCCACTCACAATCAATGCGATGCAGGGACGCACCCCATGGGGATCGCCAATGAACGGCGAGAGCAGATGCCCTTCGAGGTGATTGACCGCCAGGAACGGTTTTCCGTGGCACAACGCCAGCGACTTCGCGGTGGTGTTGCCCATCAGCAATGAACTGACCAATCCAGGACCGGCCGTGGCGGCGAATGCCTCCATGTCCTTCAATTCGAGGCCGGCATGCACCAAGGCGGCATGCACCAGAGGTTGAAGGTGAAGCAGATGATTGCGCGAGGCAAGTTCGGGCACCACGCCACCGTAGGGACGGTGCAACTCGATCTGTGAGGAAATCTCACTCGCCAGCACCCGGCCCGTCGCGTCGCAAATGGCCACGGCGGTTTCGTCGCAGCTTGTTTCGAGGGCTAGGACCATGGGAAGTCCTAGAGCTTGACGGTGCGCAACTGCGCGATCTCCTTCTCCTTGGCTTCGATCAACGGATCAAACTGGGGAATCTCCACGCCGTTGTTACCCTGCTCGTGCTTGCGGGAACCGAAGAGGTAAATTTCATTTTGCGGCCTGTAGCGATTAAAGAACAACTCGTTCTTGGCCTGAACGACCGCCCGCAGTTTGGGCGAAGCGGCGCCGCCCTTGACGGAACGTTGCACGAGAATCGAGGCCACCAGCGGGGCCACTTTCTGATAGCCAACTTCCGTGAAATGGAGGCCGTTGTTGGTCAGCATCGTGGACTCCTCAGCCAGCGCTTTCTTCAGGGGTGTGTAGAGATCGATGAAGTCCAGTTTCCGCTCTGCGGCCAGCTTGGCCACGGCATCGGAAACGACGGCCAGTTGGCGATTGCGCACTTCCATGAGCGGAGACACGGATCCCTTGGCCTCGGCGGCGGGAGGGGAGACGAGCACGATCCGGCACGGACTGGCTTTGGAAATGAGGTCGAGCAGGCGGCCGTAATCTGCGATAAAGGGAGCGATTCCCTTCGCGCCTTCCGCCGCGATGGCCGATCCGTAGCAGCAGAACACCACATTGGGCTTGATCATTTCCAAATGCCCCTTCAACCGCTCCTGCCCCTCTGCGGGAGGGCCGAAATAGCTGCGGGCCTGCGCATTCGGCGTGTCCCCGCTCCAGGCGAGATTGCGGAAACGCAGATTCATGTCCTGATTGCCGGTGGTGAGTTCTGTTTCGATGAACCCATATTTGCCATCACGTTCAAAGAAGCTATCGCCCAGCAGGACGACCATTTCCCCATCCTTCAAGGCTACGGGACCAGCCAGCACGGGTGCAGCTGCCAACACGAACAAACAGAATAAACGAATCATGTCCCACCCATAGCCACGGTATTGGGGGACGCAAACACCACGTGATTGACATTCCGTATCTGCGTTTAAGAATGCCCGATCATGAAATACGCCTCCATTGACCCCGCTCTGTTCGTTCAGAACCGCTCAAAACTTGCCGCTCGCCTGCGCAGGAATTCGGTCGCCATCGTTCACGCGGCGGACATCATGCCGCGCAGCGCCGATGGAGTGCTGCCGTTCATTCAAAATGCTGACCTGTTCTACCTGACAGGCGTGGAGCAGGAGGACTCAATGCTGATGCTGTTCCCTGATGCCGTGGAGGAGAAGCACCGGGAAATTCTCTTTCTTCGGGAAACCACCGAACACATCCGCGTCTGGGAGGGCGACAAACTCACCATTGAGCAGGCTCAGAAGGCCACGGGCGTCAAGACCGTTCTCTGGAATCATGAATTCCCACTGCTCCTCCGCACGCTCGGCATGCAGGCGGACACCATCTACCTCCCGATCAATGAGCACGTGCGCGCCTCCCAATACGTGGAGACTGCCGACCTCCGATTCGTAAAACATTGCCAGTCCATTTTCCCCCTTCACCACTACGAACGCCTCGCCCCGCTCATCTACGAACTTCGCTGCATCAAATCGCCGCTCGAAATCGACCTCCTCCAGGAGGCCTGCGACATGACGGATGCCGGATTCCGCCGCCTGCTCGGCTATGTGCGACCCGGCGTTTGGGAATATGAAATCGAAGCCGAACTCGCCCACGAGTGGATGCGCCGCCGCAGCCGGGGCTTCGCCTATCCTCCCATTATTGCCAGCGGCGTCAACGCCTGCGTCCTCCACTACGTCACCAACGACCATCAATGTCAGGATGGCGACATGCTGCTGCTCGACGTGGCTGCCGAATATGCCAATTACAATGCCGACATGACGCGGACCATTCCCGTCAATGGCCGCTTCACCAAGCGCCAGCGTCAGGTATATGATGCCGTACTCCACGTCTTCCGAGCCTGCTACACCCTCATCAAACCCGGCGTGCAACTCCGTGAATACCAGAAGCAGGTCGAAGCTGAGATGCAGGAACAGTTGCTCATGATCGGCCTGCTCAAGCCCGAGGACGTGGCCAAACAGAATCCTGAAAAACCCCTCCTCAAACAATATTTTCCTCACGGAACCAGCCATCATCTGGGGATCGATGTCCACGATGTCTCTCCGCCAAACTATGCCCTGCGCCCCGGCATGGTCCTCACCATCGAACCCGGCATCTACATCCGCGAGGAAAACCTCGGTGTCCGTCTGGAAAATAACATCGTCATCACCGAACACGGCATCACCGATCTGATGGCCAACATCCCCATCGAAGCCGAACAGATCGAAGACCTGATGAACGCATAAGCAGTCTGGATTCTGTGATTCCGAGGCAAAGTGTCATGCCGCTTAAAATCATCCAGAGGCTGCGTTTCGCTGAAAATTTTTCTTCAAAATTCTAATAACTATGCTTTCCTCTGAAATTGATGGCCTCCGCCCGAAAATGGAGACGAAAATATTGACAATACTTAGGTGAAATCCACTTTTAACTTTGCCTTTCGACGTAATCAGTGCAGAATGGGCGGCTGACGGACCAACCGATGATTGATGGTTAAAGTGCTGCTTGAAGCGGACATGTTGGATTTCTCGCAATTTTCACTAAATTTTAAATCTAAAAATGGAAATCACCGCCGGTAACTCCATTTCAAGTGGGAAACCCGTGAATTTTTGCGGGCAGGAGCCGTTCAATTTCTCGAAAACTCCGAGGGTTTTTTCAATCATAGCACCTCCCACCTCCATACAGGGCGGGAAGATCCAAGATATTGGAGACAGAACGGAAGACCCTCGTTCGCGAACGATCCTTTCGATTTTGCTCCTCTGGCAGGTCCCGCTAGGCTGCTTGATTAACTGATTGCTGAATCTTCAAACCTCCTAAGTTCTCAATTTTAATTTTGCTCAATATTTTCATCACCGCCATGAAGTTAACTCATTGTCTTCCCGAAAATTTCTGTGTATTTCATGATGGTGGTTTTTGGGCTGAACCCTCAACAAGTTCGGGTGCATCGGTTCGTCATCCGTTTTAACATTTACTAATTTCAAAATGAAAACGTTCACACTTGCACTGCTTAGTTTCTCCATCTGGTATACTCCTGTGGCACGGATAATCGCCACGGAGGCATCGAGCCCGAGCATTCAGCGCACTCAGGAGATTGAGCTGACGAAGGGGTGGAATGCGGTTTATCTGGAGGTCGCACCGCTTGATCCGGAACCAAACCGGGTTTTTGCTGACCTGCCAGTGGATATGGCGGCAACGTATTATCCCGGCAGCACGTCCAGCGAGCAGTTTATTACGAATCCCGGAATCAACCTTGCGAAGAGCAAGGGGTGGGGCGTCTGGTTTACGAAGGAGCGTCCGGAAGCTTTCCTTGGCTCACTGGGGGCTATTTACGGTCAGCAGGCGTATTTGGTTCATGCGAAAACGGCCACGCGGTGGAGCCTTACCGGCATTGTGGCTCCATCAATGACTCGTTGGAGGCCTGATGCCTATAATCTGGTGGGATTTGGCGTCCGGTCCCAAGGAACACCGAGTTTTGCGGAATTTTTTTCCGGATCTGCCGCCCACAACCTGCAGCCGATTTACAGGCTGGTGAATGACAATTGGAAGAAAGTAACACAGGCAAATGCCGAATCGATGCGGTCTGGTGAGGCGTTCTGGATTTATTGCAAGGGTTCATCCGATTATCAGGGACCGCTGCGGGTGGAGTTGCCCTTGAATGGTGGATTGATGCTTTCCGGCAATCCTGGCGCTGTGATTCTGCGCAACCAAACTGGAAACCCGCTCACTCCCACGTTCGAGAGGGTCGCATCAGGAGTTAACGAATTGCCGGTTTCGATGGTGATGACGATGTATGGAGATCCTGCCAATCCAGTGAAGACCGTGACAGTGGCGAAGCCCACTGCTCCCTGGACACAGGAACTTCCATCCATGGAGGCTGGCAAAGCCTTGTCGGTTCCCTTTGAAAACCGCAGTGCTCAAATGACATCTTCCTCCCAGGCAGCACTGTTGAAAATCACGACCGACATCGGCACTGAATACTGGGTGCCCATTTATGGCTTCCGCCCGGACCTCTCCAAATGATGCTGCCTGCTGCCCTCCAATAACACTGTTAGAAATACTTCCCATGTTCTCAAAACGATTGTTCATCTTTGCGGCGGTCCTTGCATCCTGGCGGGGACTCGGTCAGCATTCCTTTGCCCAGTCAAACGCCAACCGCGGATTGTGGGTGGGTGAGGTTGTCCTCAATGCGGTCAACGAGGTCGCCGTTCCCCTGGATGCGAACAATGTGCCCAAGGCCCCGAATCCCAACGTGCCAACGAAGACCTTTGACACTGCCAACCTTCGGCTGATCCTTCATGTCGATGGCACGGGGCATGTGAGTCTGCTTAAGGATGTGGCGGTTCTAAGCCGAACCGGAGCCGAGCTTTCCTCGGCGAGCGACATGGCCTTGGTGACGGACCCCCACCTTTATGGGGAATTTCCACCCCAGGCCGCCGTGCGTGTTGCCAGCGCCGTTTTTGATTTTGGCGACAGCAAAGCGACCGATGCCATCAACAAGATCGTGACTGCGGCAAGTGTCGCAGCGCGCGACTCCATCGTGGCGGGTGAATCAGAGGCACAGGCGACCACCGAGGCGAAAGCAGCGGCCGATTTAATCCTGGCTCAGGCGGACGTGGCTAAACGCTACGACGACTTCCTCACCGATCCGGCTAAGAAAAGCAACGTGATCGACATCGCCGATGGTTCTCCGGCCACGGCAGCCGCCACGATGATGGGAAAAGCCGTACTCCTGCGAGATGGTTCATTTTATGGGGACACTCGCGGAGTGGAAATGGTTTCCGCTATTCTTCTGGCGGTGGCAGGGGAAAGCACGATTCCTGCAAAAACAAAAGCCTCGCTCAATACGGCGGCCTCATTTGCAGACATTTCGGACAACTACGAGCGGTTCCTCGTGGGGCAGGTTTTTGGAAACATGATTCAAGCCGCAGCAAAAGCGACCGCCGCGGCGTCGGCTGCATCTCCGCTGAAGACGATTACTAATTTTTCCGGCACGGACGGCTCCTTTCCCGTCACTGTGACATGCGCCGCCCACGGACTTGGCACCGGGGAGGAAATCGCCGTCTTGGGATCGCCAATCACGGCCTACAATGGGCTGTGGACAGTCACCCGGGTTAACAACGATTCCTTTTTGATTCAGGTGCCTTTCATCGGCGGGCAGCCCATTACCGGATATCAATCTCATGTTGGCGTGGCCCCCGTGACCATCAGTTCCCCGGCTCATGGGCTGACGAGCGGGGCTCAGGTGACGATTTATGATTCCGGCGAGGCCACCTACAATGGGGGCTTCCTTGCAACGGTCATTGATGCTGACACCTTTTCCATCCCGGCAACCTTCGCCAACAATCCCGCACAGAAAGGAACCTGGTCGCTTCGCAGCGGGCTGATCACGGCCTACGCAGGAACCACCAGCGGCCTGGCCGGAGTCAAAATCACCGCTCCGGGGCACGGATTGATCAATGGTGCGGAGATCATCATTGCCGACTCTGGCAAAGCATCCTACAACGGACCCAAAACCATTACCCGCATCGACGAAAATTCATTTTCCATTCCGCAGGCGTTTGACGGGAATCCTGCCATCAAGGGCATCTGGTCCATTCGTAATCCCATTGTCGCCTACGCCCCCCCGGCAGTATTATCCACGAAAGTCGTCTCGGTTGGGCACGGCTTGGCCTCCGGGGATCGAATTGTTATTTCCAATTCCGGGAAGGCTGCTTACAATGGCGAGCAGACCGTCGATGTTCTAAACGCCGACACATTTGTGATTTCCGTTGATTGGGATGTGGCGACAGGGGACCCGGCAGTGAGAGGGAATTGGGCGCCGGTGATCAGCGGTTCGTGGCGTCGGGTCGCCCCGCTTCGCACGGCCATCACGAACAGCATTCCCGTAAATGATGCCAAGACCGAGGCGCTCCAGATTCAGGTGGCCGCTTACAGTGACTCGCGCAGCACCGATGCCATCAATGTGGTTCTCGAAGCCATCATTGCCAGTGCGGCTGGCGCGGAAATTCCCGTAGCAGCCCAGATTTCCCTTACAGCGGAGGCCGCAGGAAGAAATGCTCTGGATACAAACGTCAAACGTTACGCCCAGCCCTCCTCGCGTCCAACTGCCGACTACAATGCCTTCGTGGCGTCTGCGGCCTATAAGGGGAGTCCCGCCATTGCCTCCGCCGCCGCCGTTGCGGGCGCAAAATTTGAAAAAGAGAACAGCTCACTATCCACACCGGAATCGATTCTCGACAAGGCATTGCAGCAGGCGATCACAGCCTTGGACAGTGTTTACTCAGCGGCGGCACGTGCTGTGAGGAGCGACCTTCCCCTGACCGGGGGGTTTGGCCCCGGCAAAACGAACCTGCAGGGAACATTGGTGCTTCCAGCCAATCATCCCACCAATCCGTTCCGCCATCGAAGACATCCGGACCATACCGTGGGCTTCGATATCACAAGAAAACTGACGCTCAATTTCGACGGTCAGGATGGTGACCCGCTGGCGACTGCCGGTTTCGGGGTTGATCGTATCACTGGCACCTACGAGGAGGAAATCACCGGCCTGCACAAACCCCTCGGACCGAGCCAGAACATTGGACTCAAGGTCAAGGGCACTTTCCAACTCAACCGCATCAGCCTCATTGACACCCTGAACGGACGTTGATTTTCAAACCCATTTTTACGATGAAACGACGCAATATTTCCACTCTTCGGCTCGCCATTTTCTGGTTGTTGGCCGCAGCACTTCACGCGCGGGCAGATGTTTCCGACATCCTTTTCAAAGTTGATCTGAGCGGACCTCGCGACAGGCCGACGCTTCTGGTTACCAACATGTCCCCGAATGTCGAGATCACTCGATTTGAGATGACCATCGGAAACCAATACGTGGACTGGAACGGCTATGTGATGAGTAAAGTGGACCCCCCCGGAGGGACGGCCTCAATCGAGCTGCCGGGAGTAAATAACAAGAGCGACCTCCTGAGGGTGAATCTGACAAATTTCGGTCCCGGAGAGTCCTTCAGTATTTCAATTGAGTTGGATAGTGATCCGTATTTCTCCCGCGACCCGAATCTCATCAATATTGAAGGTTGGTGGAAGGTATTTTACAACAATGTCGACACCTTTTATTTGCCTGGTTATAACTGGCCGAACTCCGTCGCAACCGTCTACAGCGGCCCGCGAAGTGAAATGCTGATTTTTCCCGACAACCCTCCCTCCCTCACTTTCCGTGGCCCCAGCCGCAGACTGAAGATCGTTTCCCGTGCCGATGTTGATTCCAACGAATTGCTCAAGGTGGTCAAGGCCAACCGGGATGGTGCGCCACTCCAAAACGCGTCAGGAGAAACCACCTTCAGTATTCTCGAAGTTGATGTCGCTCAGGGTGACAAAATCGAGATTATCGCCCCGCAGGTTGTCTACAAGAATATCCATGGAACTGACATCACCAGTAGTGTGCAAAACAACCCCTCCCTGATTGAAAACGAGGCGGAGGAAAAGTTCTCAGCCATAGGAATTTCGGTGAACGATGTTGCCCAGACTGGGGATCCGACACTTTATCGCTTTGAGATGTCACAGGATGCCGAGGTGGAGGTGAAGTGGGATCACGAGTATGCACTGACGATTACTCATGATTTCACCAAAACGCAGAGCTCGGAGGTCGTGGGCGGCAAACCCTGGGTCGGGCCACTGGCTTCCGACGCCTCCGGCAATCCCCAGCCACCGGCCAACAAGCATTGGATCAAACGAGGAACCCCGGAAATCGCCGCGATTGATGGTCAATACGTCGATACCTTCAGTCATCCCGGGCTGGATATTCGGTATGCCGTGAAAGGTTACCGCGCGTATGGCCCGCCAAATGACCAAGTGGACCCGCAGACGAACCTGGCCCGGATAGGCCCCACTGGTCAGGACATTCGGATTTTGAAATCAGGCACCATAGCCAATTACGAAACGGCCAGTGGAGGGGCGGCCACCAAGATCAGATGTGGCACACTTGCCACCCCCGCCAACCATAATCTCATCACCGGCAATACCATCGTGATTTCGGGTTCCGAATATGGTCCCTACAACGGCGAATTTACAATCACGACCACGGATGCCACCTCCTTTACCATTCCAGTGGCTTTCAGTTCAACCTTTGGCAATCCCCTCGCAAAGGGACTGTGGAAGGATACGACCTATATCAAATTCCTTCCCTTCTCCTCCGTGGAACCGCGCCAGCAGGTACGAAAAAATTTCAGCATGGCAGGTCCGGGCGGAATTACCTGGGTGTGGGAACTCCAATATGGTGTCCGGGTGGCGATGGACGATGTGAGCCGCACGGGACTTGGGAAAGTTTTTGAGGTCGTGGATCCCACCGATGCGTCAAAGGACATTGAACGGACGGCTCTTGACGGAGTTACCTGGTTCGATCCGGGCAAGCGGATCAAGGTTGTGGCGGCAGCGAGGGAAAACAAGGTGGATGGCTTGGCGCTGACCGGCTGGGCCAATGGGGACAGTTACTATTTCTCCGCGAGTGGGGAAGTGGATGCGGCGACAGGTGCGCTCCTCAATGGCGGTCCGCAAGTAGTCAACGGCGGGGCTGTGGCAAACTGGCTGCCCGTGCCTGCTCCCCCTGCCAAGCCAACCGCCAGCACCAAACTCGGATTTGAAATCCCTTATCTCCAAAGACCCGTCCGAACACTCTGGCGTTATGGCACCGGGGCCATCGAATTGAACGTGACCATCGGCAAGCACCTCTTCGAAGATTTCCCTGACCTGGCCGCTGTTTTTGTCCGGGATCCGGAGCCTATTCAGGATGCCGTGGCGGATTCATCCATCTCCATTCCGGGAGGAAATGCCCAGGTTGGTCAGTTGATGGTCGAGTGGGATGCGGTGGGGCGCCGACTCTATCCAACCATACCCGGGACATTCACCGTTCCCTGGAAGCCCGGGCTTGATGCCGATGGAGTCATCAATATCAAAGTCAAGGCAACCCTTCCTTACGATCCCGATCGGCAGATTCACGGCCATTATCCCCACATCGTGGAAAGCACCCCGGTTGCATTGGATCCGGATCCCAGTGATGAATTTCAATTCAAATCCATTAAGTTCTCCACGGCCGAGGCCTCTGTGAATGGAAATAAACTTTTCACCGTTCAAAAGAGTGGGTTTTCAGTATTGCTTTTCTCCCAAATCCAGCGTGTAGGCCGCGGGCAACCACGGGAGTTTCTCAAAGTGCGGGTCGTGGACTCCCGCAATTGGCAGGATGCAGACAAGCAAACCGCGACTGCCACCATCGGTTCAACCATCGCAGATGTGGCAGATTTGGCCAAATTGGGAACTGGCATCCTTTACAATCCCAACAACAAGGGGCGCTATAACCCGTTCGTTTACGATGCCGCCAAGTTGGAGCCTGGTCTGGCGGCGAAGGACATTTACGACATGAACCTGCTCCGGGCGGACATTTCACAACTGAATGTGCTAAACAAGGCGCGCCTTCCTGGGCCGATCATCCCTGTGAACTCCTATCCCAACGGAGTGCAGGAAGCGGACAAGCCGATCGTTTTTTGGTTCGACGACCCGAGACGCAATGACACCCTGCTCTGGCCGTTCAAAGCCCGCGTCTATACCCCCGTATGGCCGTCGGAGGCATCGCTTCCGCGCATCGTCATCGCCAGCCAGTTTGGCAATGAGGGACAGGGGGCTCAGGCCACGGATCAGGTCGTGGCGGAAGCATCCGGAGATTATCCGGCTTCAACGACCTATGATCCGGTCCGGTTTGAATCCGTGCAGGTTTACAGCCAGCCGGATGAAAATTTCCCAGGCTACAATCCCAACGAAGAACATGCCCTCATCGCACCTTCCTGGCGGTATCGTGAAATTTCTCCCCGCCCTCCCGCCGTCTACGCCTTGCGCAGTGGGGATTTGAATCGGACCAACGAATCCGTGTCCACTGGAAATCTACGTTACACCTCCAAGCCTTATGTTTTGGTTCAGTTCTTCGACAAGGCTTCGAGCGAATTTAAAATGAAGCTCTACCGGATCTTGCGGGAGACCGCCGCAGGGGAGACACCAGCCTACAAGTTTGCGGCGGTGGACAGCACACCGACACTTCTGGAAGTCAAAATTCAGCCCCATGTGACCATGAAGGCAGGAGAACCCGTGATTCCCTTTTATCCGCTTGGGGTCGCAATTGGCGCGAGTCCGTGCAAGAACACCTTCGGAGTCGATCTCCTTGGACAGGACACTTACTGGGAAGACTACAAAAAATCCTATTGGGCGGCTGCAGGTGGCGATAACGCATGGTTCACGGTCTCGTTTTATTATCCTCTGGCTCCAGATTTTTGGTGGCCAGCCGATTTGAAAGCACCATTGCAGGTGACAAAGGAGGACAGTGTCACAAAAGTATTCAGCGGCCCCAGCTTGGAGGAATTAAAGGATTTTCAGAGTGCAGGCTACGGATCCAGTCAATGGCAGGTCCCCCAGGCCGGCGATTGTGTGGCATTTCTGCCTAAAATTGTGAGCGATGCAGGGGACACGCAGTTGGCGGTGGAGACAAATCACCTTCCGAAGCCCATCCTCTATAAAGCCGACTGGCCGGATAATCCCGCCGTCCTCAAAGCGGGCGAAACGCTCACCTTCTCTGGCGGGGAAAACCGCGCGGACAACCAAACCACAACCATTGTGCGCAATGGGGTTGCTGAAACAGTGGAAACGCCAGGATTGCCTCAGGTGCTGGCGTTTGCATCGGCAGAAATCGTGTTTGATTCAGTCAATCCCAACAAAGGCGCTGCAGAGTGGTCATCGAAATGGACGGCCCGCGTGGTGCAGGCATTGGACAAACGGACCGTCTCGTTACCTGTGGGTGATTTTCCGGCGGAACTTCAACCGGCCAGTGGCAGGGTTCGTGTCAAGAGCGGTAAATACACCTTCAACGATTTGCCCGCCTCTCTCCAGCGTCGGCTTCACTACGATCCGCTTGCGACCAGAGCGGGAACCGACTCCAGCGGCAACACCATTCAAGTGCAGGGCGTGTTGGAATTCATCGGCCTCCTTAATGACAAGGAAATCGGGGATGCCTCACTCACCGCAGCGCCGCCCGCGGTTTACGTTTTAGAGCCCAACATCCTAACTTATGAGGAAGTCACTCAAATCAAGGCCATTGTGAAGGATGCCACAGCGGCCACAAAATGGGCGGAAGCCGTTGATCTTCTTTATGCGACAACCCGGGATCCGGATGAAGTGCGAAATCCCCCGGCCGCTCTGCAGTCGTTTTGGAATTTCTTCCGAACATTTTTTGAAAATTATGGTATCAGTATCGGCATGGCTCCCTGGGACTTGGCCGCGCCCTACCACGTAGGTTTGGTAAAGGGAGTGGTCACGGATTCACAGGGTGCGGTGGTCAAGGATAATCTTGGTGGTGTGGTCTATGACGAGACAAAACCCATCCGCCCCCTGAGAGCCTACGGCCCCGGTCTGGCGGTGGTTCCCAACAGCGATTTCCTTGATCCGGATAATACATCTCTTCCCACAGAAAGTTGGGTTACTGTCGTGGAAAACAACGACCCGAAATTCGGTGGCTCACCGATCACGCCGCACATCATCAAAGTGGACCGTCGGAAACGTTATCGTGGTGCCATCAAGACCGTTCTTTCGGACAATGTCTTTGATGAAAATATCATCCTACGGTCCACGGGGGATTTTGGAGCAAATGCGGAGCGTTTGAAATTCGAATGGTATTACCGTCCCGATGATGGCAGCCTCAATGTGCCACCCCCAGACCTACTGAAGCCCGGTCAGACGAATCCTTGGAAATTGTTTCCGGATACCACGGGCAAGGGTGGACTGGGGCGTTATCAAATCACGCTGAAGGGCAATCCCAATGCGCCGGAGGCCCTGCTGGCAGACACTTTCTGGTTCTGTCGCTATCGCCATGTCAATGATGAGCCTAAGGCGGGAGGCTCCAATTGGGCGCCAAATACCACCAAACCAACCGGAACGAAAAAATACGACTGGGCGGGAGCCGGCAATTCCGATCCATTCCACGATTTCGATTTGGATGGAATCAAGGATTACAGACCTCAACTGGCGATGGGGTGGATCAAGCGGGTGCTTGATGCCGTGAATCCCTACGAGGCTCGCATTCGTAATTTTGAAGGAGACAATCCAGCGACTGTCACAAGCATGATTCAGCAGTTTGGACCCCGCTACGAAGGGCCGGTCGCGCTTAATCCAGACAAAAATGTCATTGAAAATGTCGGCCTCATCGAACTTTACGAGACCGTCCTGGGGCGAGGCAGAAATTTAAGCATCGATCTCTCGCAGCCAGTTTCCACTCCGGCCATTTCCAATGCCCTGCAGCTAGCCTCGACACGTCTGTCGGACTTCTACACGCTGCTGGGCAACGAGGCCTACACTGACGCGCTGGACCCAACGATCGGATTCGGCAGCGACAGCGTCGACTATGGCAGTCTGGCCCCGGCAGTGCATGCCTTCCAAAATCAAGCATCATCCATGATTGAGGAAGAACTGGATCTGTTGCGCGGTGTGGACGATTACTTCGCACGTCCGGTTTACAACCGGCTTTTCTGGAACTTCACCAAGGGAGAAGGCGAGGCGGCTTATGCCACGAACTACAATATTTCCGACATCAATCAGGATGGTTTCATAGACGAGGACGATGCCATGAAGCTCTTCCCCATGGGTCATGGGGATGCCTGGGGTCATTACCTGACGGCGCTGCGCAATCAGTATGAGTTGCTGAAGAACAAAAATTTCAACTGGGTCTCCCGTTCCGAATTTTACAACCTTCAGGATATTGTCATCAAGGTGGACTTCCTGGACGAAAGGAAGTTTGCCGCCACCGCCGCCGCCAAGGCCAAGGCCGGAGCGGAAATTGTCTCGCTTACCTACCGTGACAAATACGTCAGCGATCCGAACGCCCAGTGGCAGGGATACACGGATACGAACAAGGATCGCGCCTGGGGTGTGGAGGAATGGTCGCGCCGGGCGGGGCAGGGTGCTTATTTTGATTGGGTGACGGCCAATGCGATGTTGCCCTCGGAACATCCTAATCAAACTCTCGAAGGTGTGCAAAAAGTGGACCGCTCAACCAACGGGGACATCGCGGTTATTTCTGCAAATTTGAACGCAATTCAAGGCACGATTGACCAGGCCAACAAAGGTTATAACCCTCTCGGTTTGGCTCGCGGTGCGCAGGTCTTCGACATCGATCCCACCTTCCTTGAAGTTGGTTCTACCGCTCAGATCGGAACGCGCGCGGTTCAGGGATTGCTGCATTTCGACCAGATATTTGAGCGAGCTATCAAGATGATGGACAATACGGTGGCAACCTGGGACAACGCCAACGAGTCACGCAACATGTTGCGGCAGCTTGGTAACTCTGAGACGGAATTCCGCAACGCCACCTTCCAGGAGGACTTGGATTACAGGAACCGGCTTATTTCCATTTTCGGGAAACCTTACGAGGGGAACATTGGGCCCGGCAAGATGTATCCAGCCGGCTATGAGGGACCGGATTTGGCCCTCTACATGTATGTGGCCGTGCGAGAAATCACCAAGGACACGGTGCCAGGACCTTCCAAGGGTTGGGCGACATTTGGTGGTGCCGATGGGGCGCTTTCCGGCGGTGACCTGTACAATGCCTTTATCGGCGACACTCCGGATGGTAGTGGCTCCACCCTGCTGGGCAAGGAAAACGCACTTAACGATGTGAGTGAGGCGGTTCGATTGTTGTTCACGGCAAGTTTCTCCCATGCCACGAATAATCTAAAATATGATTCGAATACCACCGGTGGCCTTTTTGCCGTCAACTACACGGATGTCAGCAATCCCAAGGTGGCGCTTGAAAACTTTACCAATCAGATGCCGATCAAGGCATCCGGCTACACCTTCCAGGCTCCGCCGAGCTGGGGATCGCGCAAGGCTACCGGGGAACTGCAGGCCCTCATTAGCCAGATGATCCAGCAGGAGGCCGAAATTGCCCGGGCCATCGGCGAATGGGATTCGCTTTCCGGTGAGATTGTCCGCATTTTGCGCCTCATCAATTCGAGGATCACCACCAGCGGACGCACTCAGGCGAACACCGAAATTTTCACAAGATTTAAGTACATCACCCTCAACATCATCAAGGGAATTGAGGCGGGAATTAGAATCGTCAAGGCTGTGAAGGACACAGTCCTCGAAATAGGAGATGCTACCCAGGAGGTGGTTCCACAGCATTTGCCAACTGCTGGTCTCGCCTTTTCTCCGGGGGACGCTCTGTCGGCCGCACGGGGGGGGATCGGATTTGTTAAGGTCGGGACTTTTGCCGGATTCACAGCTGCGGAGGAGATCCTGGCACTAGTTAAAACCGTTTCAGAAATCATTCTGGATGTCGCCGAAAATGAAGTTAACCTCAAAAACGCCGACGAAGAACGCAACTTGCAAATCCGCGAGTGGCTCAAGGATTTGGAGGACAAGGCCGGTGACGAACCGATCAAGCGCATTGGCATTTTCAAGGAGATGCAAGCCTTGCGGGAGCTTTCGGATCGGTATCGTACGCTGGTGGATGAAGGCGGCCGACTCTTGGATGAGCGCGTGGCCTACAACAAACGGGTGGCTGCTCAGACCCAATCGAAGCGTTATCAGGATATGACTTTCCGCGTGGCGCGTAATTTTGCGTTGCAGACCTATCGCGAATCCTTCGATCTGTCAGCTCGTTACGCCTATCTGGCGGTATCTGCCTACGACTACGAAACCAACTATTCGCCGACCGATCCAGGATCTGCACAGACCGCTCTCAGCGACATCGTGCGGGCGAGAACCCTGGGACATTTCGTAGATGGGCAGCCGCGCGCTGGTGCAGGCGGCATTTCCGGTGCTCTCGCTGCGATCAAATCAAACTACGAATCCCAGAAAGGTCAGTTGGGTTTCAACAATGTGCAGAGGGAAACGGGCGAGATTTCCCTGCGGACCGAGCTCTTCCGAATTCTTCCCAAGGATAGCGTTCAGCCGGTCCTGCCGGTGGGGGCAGCGGCCAATGAATTTCCAGCCCCGGGGCAGGATTCGAATGCGATCTGGAAGCAGACCTTGCACAATGCGCGGGTAGCCGATCTCTGGGATCTGCCGGAATACCGATATTACTGCCGACCTATCCAGGCGGAACGGGATGCCGCTGGTAACCATGTGAAACAGCCGGGCATTGTCATCCGCTTCGGATCCGAGATTACTGCCGGCAAGAATTTCTTTGGCCGACCACTTGCGGGGGGCGATCATGCCTACAATTCGAGTGACTTCGCGACAAAGATCGTCGGCACTGGAGTTTGGCTCTCCGATTATCAGAGCGATGATGTGCTCAATGGACTGGCGGCGGCTCCCCGACTCTACCTGATTCCGACGGGGTTGGACGTGATGAGAGTCCCAAACAGCGACAATCCGGACGAGACCCGCACCTGGAACGTGGTGGATCAGGCGATTCCTGTGCCCATTCCCGCCACCAACGCCCGCCTGCAGAACAGTGGCTATATTCCTTTGCTGGACAGTTTGAACGGGCGATTGGGTGATCAGAGAAAATTCCCCAGTTTCCGTGCCTATCATGATGGCTCGGACGCTCTGGGTGATCTGGTTAACGACAACCGTCTGGTCGGCCGCTCGATCTGGAACACCCAGTGGATGCTGATCATCCCAGGCAGGACCCTGAATGCTGATCCGGACGAAGGTCTGAACCGTCTGGTGGATCAGATCAGTGACATTCTTCTCGTCTTTGACAGCTACGGCCAGAGTGGAGGTTAATCCCAGTGCTGACCAAAAAACCTTTAAGATCCCAATCCGCATGAAAGCAAGGAATCCACTTAAACTCACCGCCCTGACACTCTGTCTGGCCGTTTCCGCCCAGGCCTTTATCTCTGAGCCGGAATCGCTTGTGTATGGCCGTATCATCAACCGTTCAGGCCCTGTTGATCAATTGATCACTGAAGGTACCCTGACATGGAAACTCACTGGTCCGGATGGCACTGAACTCTTCTTGAACGCACTCGTTGCTCCCATGAATGACGGGACGATTTCCTATTCCATGGCCATTCCCCACCAGGCCCTATCCCTTGGGCAAGTGTCCGCTCCAACGGTCGTGCCACTGGGGACGACCCCAAGCACCCAGGTGCTTACTGAGATCACCTACAATGGCCAGCAAGCCAGAATCATGGCTCCAGCGAGTTCGAGTTTTGACGTTTATCAGGCACAGCGGGCTGCGACCCACCGCATTGATTTGGAAATTAACATTCCGATGCTGGACACGGATCATGACGGGATGCCGGACTGGTGGGAGGATGCCAATGGTTTGGACAAGCAACTGTCCGATGCCCTGCTTGATCGCGATGGAGATGGCAGGAACAATTTGGCCGAATATCTCGCTGGCCTGGATCCGAATCAGGACAGCCGCATCCCCAAATTTAGAACGACGGAAATTGTGGCTTATTCTCAGAGCACGTCGGTGGTCATGCTTGAAACGGCGGATACAGACAGCACTCCGCAACAGTTGATCTACACGCTGACCTCCGCACCGCTTTCGGGATCGCTGGTGCTGCGCAATGCCAATCACCGGCCTGCCATCACGGATGCACTGCTGGCGGAGGGATCGACTTTTACGCAACAGGATGTGGCCAATGGGCGCCTCGTCTATGTGCATGAATTTGGCAGTGAACCAGCATCCTTCGGAATCCGCGTGGCGGATGAAGCGCCTCTGCACACGCCCGCAGAGGGCATGGTCCGCGTGCTGCTCTTCGATCCCGTCCCGGATGCGGTGGCCCAAAATACGGCGGAATCGATGCGTCTCAATACGCATGCTGCCTCGTCCGGCAGTCCCACCCTCGTGGTGGCTGACCTCGGTTCCCTGTCCGGCGCGCACATTCTTTCCGCGCCCAGCGGCAACCTGACGGCGTTGTTGTATGCCAGCACCTATGTGCCAAATTTCGGTGCGGAGCGCTCGCACTATCTCATCGGCGGACCGGGCGAGGACACGCTGACAGGCGGCATGGTTTCGGATGTCATCAGTGGCGGTGGGGGGGCGGATCAACTCTCCGGAAAAGGCGGAGCCGATCTCTTTCTCTATACCAGTCCAAGTGACGGTAATGATTCCATTCTCGATTTCAGTCAGTCGGAGGGGGATAAAATTGACATTGCCGCACTTCTCACCGGTGCCTCGCAATTGCTGACCGATTACGTGAGAATCACTCGGAGTGGTGCCGATGCACTGCTGGGCATCCGCTTCGACGGCACCGCCACCGGCTACAGCGACATGGTCATCCGCCTCGTCAACTCACCGCTCACGCAAACCAATCTCCGTTCGCTCTACGAAAGCGACAGCCTGCTGACGGGCCGCGCCGTGTTGCCACCGCAGGTGTCGATCCTCGCCAGTGTCTCTCGTGGCAGTGAAAATGGTCCGACCTCCGGGCAATTTGTCATTACCAGAAGCAAGGCCACTGATGAGCCTCTCACCGTCGCCCTGCAAATCACCGGATCCGCGACCAACGGGACCGACTATGCACAGGTGGGATCGAGCATCGTGATTCCGGCCGGCGCGCTGAGCGTCAATCTGAACATCCAGCCCTATTTGGATTCCCTTACCGAACTTGACGAAGTCGTTCAGATTAGCCTGCTGGTCCAGTCCGCGTATGAACTCGGCACCAGCGCCACCGCCCAGGTGATCATCGATGACCTCAAACCCCAGTTGACCATCCAACCGCTCAACGCCCTGGCCGAAGTCACAAGCCAGTCCCCCGGGGCCTTCCTCATTGAGCGCACAGGCGTGCTTGACCGCAGCGTGCTGGTGCGCCTGACCATCGGCGGCAACGCGACCAACAACATCGATTACAATCGCATCGACAACTACGTCAACCTGCCCCCGAACCAAACCGGCGCTGTGATTCAGATCACCCCCAAGGCGACCGCCAGCCTGCAGAAGGGCGCGGAATCCGTCATCCTTACCATCAAGCCCGATGCCAGCTACCGCGTCGGCACCCCTGGATACGCCATGGTCGTCATCGTGCCCCAGGCCACCGACCTGGGAAACTGGAGGCAAACCTACTTTGCCGGCAACAACCAGACGTTGGCCGCCTTTTCCCAGGCCGATCCTGGAAATTTCGGCTACTCAAATCTGATGCGCTACGGTTTCGGACTCAATGCCGTCAATCCCGGCCAGGGAGCTGCCGCTTTGCTGCCGCGGCCTGAACTCCGCAACGGGCACCTCGCCATTCGTTTCCAAAAATCACCCGCAGCCCTGGATCTCGACTATCAGGTCGAAATCTCCAACGATATGCGCAACTGGCATCTCGGTGGAACGGAACTTCAGGACATCTCACTGTTGGAGCCTGGAGGTGATCCCACGACAGCCGTTTACCAGATGGTTGACGGGCTGAATCAAGCCAAGGCCAAATTTATGCGCGTGCGCCTCTTGCGGATCCAGCCATGAAGTATTCCTGCAACACATCCATCCTGGTTGGCATCCCCAGTCTCATTATGAGTCTTGGGATGCTCTTAAGCTGCGATCAAAAGGCAGGTGTCGCGGTTGGTCCGTCTGTGCTCGCCAGGGTTGGAACTCAGGTGATCACCGCCGAGGATATCAAAAACGAAGCAGCCCGCCGAGCGGCAGGCAACCAGACGGTTCCTGAGAAGGCTGACCTGCTTCAGCAAATGGTTGATCGGTTGTTGCTCGTGGAACGTGCGAAATCGGCCAAGCTGGATGCAGATTTTGAAACACGTCGAGCGATAGAATCAGTGCTGATTACAAAACTACGTGAGAAGGAGTTGGAGAGTGAACTGGCAGCAGTAGAGGTAATTGACGCAGAATTACGACTGGAGTTCGAATCCGAGCCGGCAAAATTCGCCCAACCTGCAAAAGTTCGGTTGGCACTTCTCTTTCAGGAGATGAAGTCAACAATGTCCGAAACAAAGCAGTCCGAAATTCGGCAACGGATGGAGGAGGCCCTGCAGAAAGCCCAGGCTCAGCCTGCGGGGGGGGGGCGTGGTCCGGCAGCCGGCGGCTTTGGAAGCCTGGCTGTGGACTATTCAGAAGATCAGGTCAGCCGTTATCGGGGGGGCGATATTGGCTGGCTGGAAGTGGGCAGTGAAAGTGCCCGGTGGCCCAAGGAAGTGGTGGAAGTCGGATGCTCTCTCGAGAAAGGGAAAATCAGCGGGATCATTCAGGCCGGTAATGGACTTTATGTGGTGATGAAAACGGATTTCCGAGTGGCAGGTGCGACCTCCTTTGAAGAAGCCCGGCAGGGATTGCGTCAGTCCTCGATGGCCAAAAAGCGCCGCCAGATCGAGGAGGATTTTATCAAACAGACGGCCCAATTGGTGAAATCTGAAATCGATTCAACCGCCCTGGCTGCCCTTGATTTCCCCCACTCAACCAAGCCCGTCGTCCCGCCCAATTCGAACACATCCCCACCGACGATTCCGGGGGTTCCCGTTTCCGTTTCCAAGTCCGAGCCAAAATAATTTCCCAACCTGGTGCAGATATTACGCACCCAACGATTAGCACTCATGATTCAGTCACTACCTCCCTCTAAGAAGTCCCGCCGCATGCTTGCGGGTGCTCGCCATCAACTACTGCCGCTGGCCGTGTTATGTGCCAGCCTGCTTCCGAGTCTGGCCCCGGCCAATCCCGTAATCAGCGTCATTTCCAATCAGACAGCCGATGTGGGGAGCAATCCGGAATATGCTTTCACCGTGACCGGAACCACCGGAGCCGTAACGCTCGGAGCGACTTCCTCCGTCGCCGCATTTCTTCCGAATTCCAGCCTTTCCACTGCTCTGGTAGGAATAAATGGCAAAGTGATCGTAAACGTCGGCAATCCTGTCAGCGCCAACGCCGTGATTTCCACGGTCATCACCGTAACCGCGACCGATACCAATGGACCCAGCTCGCAGAATTTCACGTTGACCATCAACCGCAGGCCCACCCTTACGAGTATTGGTAATCTAACTGCAGCAGAGGACACGACACGGAGTATCAATTACAATGAGCTTCGTAACGCCGCCAATGAGGATGACCCGGATACTGCTGACACGGTGAATTTTAAACTGGAAGCCATTTCCCAGGGATCCATGAACGTAGCGGTTGGAGATATCCTCAGTTCCGGTGAAACGTGGACCTGGACACCGCCCCAGAATTTGAACGGAACTCTTCCGGCCTTTACGGTGAAGGCTTCTGATGGAAGGATCCTCTCCTCGGCGGCCATTCAAGTCTCGATGGACGTGAATGAAAATAACAATGATGTGCCGGTTATCACTGGAGATGCGCTTGGTCTGACATCCGGGACAGCGATTCCCGATTCAACTCCCACCACCCTCCTACAAAATCTCACCGTTACGGATCCTGATTACACCTACTACGGATTTGGTCCTCAAAATGAGCGGGTGACGGTGAGAGTCGAGTTGGATGGAACAAGCCGGGGGCAGTTTCTCATCGAAAATGGTTGGACTCAGGAGTCCGTAAATGTGGTGAAATTCGGACCGGCCAAGCCCGAGGATGCTACCACGGCCTTGCATCAACTCCGGTTTTCTCCCATCCAGAATCTGGATCCGGTGGGGGTCAAAACCCCGATTGATGTGACCGTGACCGTGGCGGATTCGCTTGCTTCCAGCGGCGATGCTTCCAAGAGTTGGAAACAAAGCAATGGTCCTGCCAATCCTGTCCTCGTGGAATCGATCAACGACGCGCCTCAATTGACGGCAACTTTTGCACCAAACCCGATTCAGGACAACGTTACCGTCAGTCCATTCCGGCTGTTCGTTTATGACCCGGATATCGGGGAAACCTTTACGGTGGTCCTATCGGAAACCACCGCCCCATCACCCTTGGGAACATTAACGCTGCCGGTAACGGCGATCGATGGCGGGCAGACTGTTGTCCAAAATATGATTAGCGGCCAGGTAAGCTTCCGCGCGAATCCCTTGTCCGGAGCGAATCAGACGGCGACATTTCATTACGTGGTCACTGATCGACATCCTCCTCTGGGAGTTGGAAGCTCAAGTGTGTTGGGAACTCCAGTCTCGGCGGATGCCAACCTGGTAATTCAATTTCTCAACGATCCTCCGGAAATCTCCGCTGTTTCTGTGGAGTTGTTGCGAACCACAGACGATCCTGCTGCTCCTGCTCTCTTCCCATTTGCAAGTATCCGCATTACTGACCCCGATCCGTCTCAACCGTTGACAATTACCTTGTCATTGGATGATCCGGCCAAGGGTCTGTTTTACCTTGTGGGAACGAACTCGGAGACTGGACCATTTACGAGCAAAACAGGATCAGCTACGGAGGTGACTGATTGGTTGCGAGCCTTGAGATTTGCCCCCACACCAAATCGCGTTCCCGAAGGTGAAACGGAATCGGTGACTGTGAGCGTGGCGGTTCAGGACAATGGGGTTCCCTCGCTGGGCGTGACCAACAGTCAAACAAACATTGCGGTCACCTCCGTCAATGGCGCGCCACTTGTAAAGTGGCGCGGTTCAGCCATTTTCCCCGAATTGTCGGACCCCCAACCCATAGCGGTTCCACCGAATTCAATGCCTTTTGGAGATGTATCCATTGAGGATGACGGCAATGTCAGCGTGACAGTCTCGTTGGACGACGCAGGAAAGGGTACCCTTGGAACATTGAACGGATTTGTGGAATCGCCGCCCAATTCTCACCGTTATCAATTGATCAATGCCAGTCCAGGCAACGCGACCAGCAAATTGCAGGGGCTGGTTTTCAATCCCAGTTCAACTTATCAATTTCCTGCAGGATCGCCCGGCAAAACGAATTTTACGATTGTTGTGACTGATTCCATATCCAATACCTCCACCAAGGTGCTGCCCATCGTTTTGGAGAACCGATCCAGAACCTGGCTTGTCACCTCCACCGTCGATGACGGCTCTCTTACAGGGACGCTGCGCCACGCCGTCCATCAAGCCGGAAGCAATGATGTGATCGCCTTTGCCCTGCCACTATATCCCGCCCTGATCCGCCTCAAAAATGATGCAACACACGGTCCGCTTCGAATTTCCAAACACCTTTCGATCAAGGGGCCCGGAGCGGATCAACTCGTCATTTCCGGTGATGCCAACAGCAATGGACAGACGGATGAAAATGATACCGAATTGTTCCGCATCTTTGCCGGCTTGACGATGGAGGGAGTGACCCTCACGCGGGGATATGCAGAGACGGGTGGTGCATGTTTCATTGGCTCGGACCCGGATGCTCCCATTGATCCTTCCGATCCGAACCGTCCACCAGGCAGCTTGAAATTGATCAGTTGCGCGATCACAGACTGCAAGGCAGCGCAATGGGGCGGGGCTTTGGACGTTGTTGAGGGATCGGTGACCCTGGAGCGCTGTCTGCTGCGAGGAAACAGCCTGATTGCAGCCTCCGGTCTTGGAGGTGGCGGGGTGTCGCTGTATACCAGCCAACCTTGCTCCTTCACCAATACCACGTTTTCTGGAAATCGCCAAAACTCAACCGCCGGCTATGGAGGCGGTGCGGTCTATGTGGAAAATTTTGACCCTGCGAGCGTGTTCGATACTAAATTCAGATTCTGCACCTTTGCTGAGAATGTGGATGCGAGTCAGAAAGGTTCCTGCATTCACTCCAATGTCTTCAACTCCCGTGTCGTCTTGGAAAGCTCGATTTTCGCAGATTCTGTGGTCGGCCTGACCACGAGCCGCAATCTTTTCGTCTCGGGAGGAGGAGCAATCCTGTCAAACGGGTGCAATGTTTCCACCGACACCACGAGCACCTACCTTATCCAAGGGGGTATCCCCCAACTCACAAAGTTGTTAAATCAGACCACGGACAAGCCTGGAACAGACCCCCTGTTGCAGTCCCTTACTGTATCCGTCGGCCCTACCGCTACGTATGCCCTCGGCTTGGGTAGTTCAGCCAGGAATATTTGCCCTGGCGTTTCCCTGACAGGCCTCCCTGCTTCGGACCAGCGCGGCGTTCTCAGGGAGGATTCTCCGGATGCGGGGGCGGTTGAGGAGGCCACTACGAAACAGATTGTTCTGAATGAAATTTACCCTGATGAGACGCTCCCTCTGCCCGGCAATTCCTTCCTCGAATTTTTCGTTCCCCGTAACTCCACTGCGTTCGGTCTGTTGAATTATGAAATATGGGTGGATGGAACGAGACGACATGTTTTCTCTTCGGACACAATTCAACCGGGTTTCGGCATCATCGTGACGGATGACGCCGCGGCCATTGACAGCAACGGAACGGTTGAGCGCTCGCCTTCCGTGATTCCGCTCGCGTTGAAGACTTATGGCAGGATCGAATTGCGAACACCGGTTGGTCAGGTGTATCTCAGCGTTTCTTATGGAAACGTCTTTGTGAATCCGCTTGCGCCCTCCGGCAACTTGTCGTTCCAGCCGTTAAATTCACTGTCTCTGGTTCCACAGTTTGGCGGATCCGCCTACATTCCAAGCAGTCTGGCGATCGGCCCACCAACCCAGGGCGTCGAGATCACCTATCTGGAAAACTCTCCACCGATCACCGGTCCACACGGTCCCATTTCCCCTGGAAAGGACAATGCCAATACTCCTTTCGGCCAACCCAATTCAAATCCACTTGCCGTCACCGATGACTACCTGATCAACGAGGATAACTGGTCCTTACTGGCCGTATTGAACAACGATCTGGATGCTGACGGTCTTGATCAACTCTTTGTAATCGATGTAGGAACCGTGGCGGGTTCCGGTGGCAATGATGCTTCAATTCTCTCCCAACTGGGTGCTTCTCTCCAGGTCGAACCCGCCGGACTTCCCATGCGAGGAACGGGAATCACTTACGATCCACGCACTGCCCTCAACCACCTTTCCGCGGGAGCCCACGCCTTCGACACTTTCTTCTACACCATTGTGGATATCGGCACCGGACCGATCAATGGTTATACGGCTGATGGTGTCAACACAAAGATTGTTTCACCTGCTCATCGGTTGGCGAATCTCCAATCCATTATTATTTCCGGGTCGCAAAACTCGAACTACAACGGCACCTACAATGTCACCACTGTCGATTTGGATTCCTTCACGATCCCCGTGATTTTCTCGGGCGACCCTGGCGCGGGTCTGCGTGGA
Organism: Akkermansia muciniphila; assembly: GCA_943333275.1. Lineage (GTDB taxonomy): Bacteria > Verrucomicrobiota > Verrucomicrobiia > Verrucomicrobiales > V1-33 > JAGNEJ01. The sequence goes on along the minus strand of CALQSQ010000045.1, from coordinate 17,359 downwards.
TCATGGAAAACAGCCGGAACCCGGACGCCGACCCTGGCATCTGAAAAAGCGGTGACCATCACCATTCTCGGCGCGAATGACGCCCCAACTGCCAACCCCAACGCCGTCGCCACCAACGAAGATACAGTGCTGCGCATCTTTGGAGATCAGGACCTGACTCTCAGCGGGGTCGCATTAGACACGGATGCCTCGTATCCCCTGCCCCGCTCCATTTCCCCGGTGGCTTTGTTGCCCAATGACACGGACCCTGATGACGACGATAACCAGGCCTTCAATGGAACCTACAAACATTTGAAGGTTGTGGGCGTGACCCAGGCTTACCCCGTCGCAAATTACACAGGAGTGACTGGAGCCAGCCCCGTGACAGTAACGTCCGTCAATCATGGTCTGACCTCTGGAATGACCGTTCTGATATCCGGCTATGGGGGGCATCCTTCCTACAACGGATACCAGACGGCCACCGTAATTGATGCCAACACCTTCACCATTCCAGTCTCCTTTGTGGACAACGCCGCCACCAAAGGTCTGTGGGGCATCCTAAATAATGACACCCGGCTTGCCACCACCAGCTTCCGGGGCGCGGAGGTTAAACTCGAAATCAGAGCCAACCGGGCCCAGACCAACGTCGTTTACAATCCTCGTGTATCGACCTACCTCAATGGTCTTGCAAAGGATGAGGTGGATGCCACGGACAGTTTTTATTATGCGGTGGAGGACAGCCACGCGGCGGTATCACTGGCGAAGATTTCTGTTACCGTCACCGGAATCAATGACTCGCCCGTTCCGGGAAATGATCCACCCAGTCTTGTGAATTTGCAGGATCTGCCCGGCTTCACGGACCCGGGGACCGTTCTCGGTTCCGGCCAGGTCCAATACCAACTTCCTGCTGCAGCTGGCAATGGCAAGAAGGATGTAACCTTCACCTATAATGGTGCCACGGTGGTGCTGAGCGACCTCTGCGCTACCAACGAGGACTCTGCGCTAATGATTCCTTCCTCACTGCTCCTTTCAAACGATTTCGATGTGGATAAGACTCACCTGGCTTTCGCTGATATTCTGCACGTCCAACTTCTGGCGGGGCAACTCATCAGTCGCGAAGGCGCCACTCTCAGCCTGAGCGTGGATGGATCAACCCTGACCTACGATCCCCGGACTGCAGCCCGCATCCAATCCCTGGCGAGGGAGGAATCGATTGTCGACACCTTCAACATTACTATTTTCGACGGAACCATTGGCATTCCTTCCCTTGTCGCAGTGGTGGTCACGGGTGTAAATGATACTCCCGTTGCAGCGCCTGAAACCGTCACCATACCCGAGGATCAGTTGCTGACCCTCGGTGCGCCTGGAGTGTTGCTGAATGATACTGATATCGATCAGAATACACGTCTCCCCGACAACAAGAAAATGCTCCTGCCTGTCTCAAATCAAGGCACGACGGTCTTCGGCACGGATCTGGATGCATTCATTGCTCCGGCTTCGGGGAATATTGCGAGCTTTGCCAGTATTGTGGGCACGCCTGGAAGCACTAGGGTGATTTCTCCGGCGCATGGGTTGAAGTCGGGCGAGGAAGTGGTGATCGGGGGTGCTGGCTATGTTCCTTTCAATGGTCAGTTCCCCATCTTTAACGCCGATGCGGATTCATTTTCCATTCCTGTCGCCTTCAACTCCAACGGCGCCGCCCAGGCAGCGGGCAGTTGGCTGTCCATTCGCAGCACCCTGACCTACGATCCCCGCGGTTCAGTGTTCAGCTTCGTGGGTCCGAGTCCCAGCCACACGCCTGCCTTCACGCTGGATGGTTTGGCACAGGGTCAGACCTATACTGACAGCTATACCTACACGATGATGGATGGCAGCATGATCTTCGCTAATGATGACCTGTATCGGATTGAGGTGGATCGGGGCAGCATCGAACTCAAGGTGCTGACCAACGACATCAACTTGAATAGCGTTGGGGGTGCCTTGAAAATCGTCAGCGTTGGAACGCCCAATCATGGGGGGGCTGTGGCACAAAACGGAACGACCTCCTTGATTTACACCCCGCAAATCGCGTTCGTAGGCGACGAAGTGTTTACTTACACTGTGGAGGACGAGTTGGGTAATCGCGACAGCGCGCTGGTCACTGCTCGGGTGACAATCATGCAACTCAATGGAAACCTGCAGGCAAACGCAGATTCCTTCACTGCTGCCGTTGGCCAGTCCCCGTTGTTGGAAGTTCTTGCCAATGATGACCTGATTCCTGCCACCGGAGCGGTCTTGAGCATATCCAATGTCTCCGCAACAAATCACGGTGGAACAGCTGTAAAAGAAGGGAACCGCATCCGCTACACGCCCGGTGGTCCTGGAGCCCCATACACTGAAACGTTCACCTACGAACTCTCCGCCGGCGGCAGTGCCAGGGCCACCGCTCAAGTTACGGTCCGGGTCGTCGATCGTACCAATACGCTGCCCCTGCGGGATGATTCGTTCAGCGTGCCCTCCGGCACGATCAACAATGTGCTCAATGTTCTGGCTAATGACAACGTCCTGCCGGGAACCGGCGACGCCCTCACTATCATTAATCACAGTGCGCCAGCCATAGGCACCGTTACAATCGCTGTTGATGGCAGCGCGCTGTTCTACTCGCCTCCTGTGGGATTTGTGGGGAAGGTAAATTTCAACTACACGGCACAGGACGGACTCGGAGGGACCAACACGGCACAGGTCTCCGTTGACGTCGGCTATCTGACTACCAATCCGGATTTCTACACGGTGCTTTTCGATGATCCCGCCAAGATAACCGATGACGGGTCCACGAATCTGATGGTCTTGGAAAATGATGGTGTGTTGCAGGGGCCTTCCGCAACACTCCGCGTCATCTCTGTCTCGCCCACAAATCCCGCCTTGGGGGTCATGAGCGTGTTGCCAGCGGGTGCAGGCCTCAGTTTCAATCCGGCAGTATCGCAATCGGGCCAGCAAATCTTCGCCTATGTCATTGAAGACACCGCCTCGGGCCACCAGGCGAATGGCACCGTAACCGTGGTGATCGCCCAGCAGGGGTTGCGGGCCAACGCCGATTACTTCACCGTGCAGACGGAGAGCACAGGTAACGAAATGCTGGTTCTCGCCAATGACGTGCTCTTTAAACCAGGCGGAGGCACCATGTCCATTATCGGAATTGGCACCGGACCGGATGCACCTGACCATGGCGGCACCGTGACGATCAGTCCAGCGGGAGATCGCCTCATCTACGCCCCTGCCTCCGGGTTCGATGGGGTGGAATCCTTCACTTACATCGTCACAGATGGTTTGGCCACAGATACCGCCCGTGTCGTTGTGCGTTCGTCCACTGGTGAACTGGCAGCTGGGGCGGATTTTTATACGGTCTTCCGTGGCAGCAGCAGCAATCTTTTCACGGCACTTGGAAATGATCTCGTCATTCCCGATGGCGGACAGGTGCTGACAATCACTGCGACGACGAATGACCCTGGCAACGGGACCAACCCGGTGAATCGGGGACAGCTGGTGATCGGCGAGGATCTCCGCAGCCTCCACTACACACCCAATCCGCTGAACACCACCTATCCCTACAACGAAACCTTCACCTACGAGATTTCCGATGGCACCGCCCGTCGGGATCAGGCTTTGGTCACTATTCAGGTGTTGGATCGCATTGGTGCGCGCGACATTGACACGAACGATGATTTTTTCACCGTCAAATCGGGTTCCGCGGAGGTGTCCCTTAATGTGCTGGCCAATGACAATATCCGACCTGCGACGGCAGCCGGATGGACGATCACCAGCGTGACAACTCCGACCAGCAATGTTTGCTCGCCATTTCTCGCAGCCGATTTACTGGACGTTCCGGGATTTGTTCAAAAGCTGGTGGATCACTCCGATCCAGTGTCACTTTTCGTTTGGAGCGGTTTTGCTCCCTCCACCAAAACACTGCTGGCCAATGTATCCGCAGCTGCTGCGCTGAAACAGATTGCCCTGGTGCAGGAATTAAATGCCGCGGCCGCCGGTCCCTCCATCTACAACGCACCGAGATTCGCTGGTATCACCCTGCGTCCACAGACATCGGATCTGCTCGCTGCAAACCCAACGGGGGAACAATTGATCGTTCTGAATCGACTGCTTCTTGAGGATGCGTATCCGCTCGAGTTGCGTCAGAGTCCGGGAGGGGGCGTCGCCGCCCTCAGTGGCGATCTGATTCTCTATACTCCACTGCCCGGCTTCACTGGCACGGAGCGCTTTACCTACACGGTCTCCGATGGACTGGGTGGCTCCGGGTCTGGTGAAATCATCGTCAGGGTGGGGGATGTCAGTGTCAGCGATGACCAGTTTGCCGTTTTGAGCGACAGCACCAACAATGATCTCGATGTTATGGCGAATGACGGCATTCTTCGCGATGAATTCCCCGCTCTCCCGGTGCCTTCAGCCGCAGACTTTACGCTGGCCAGCAATCGCGCCATCCTGGTGTCTCCTCCCTCCGCAGGCACCGCCTGGGTGACGGGTGGCAAGGTGCGGTTCACACCGACCTTCGGATTCTTTGGTCTCGCGACGCTGACCTACTGGGCCGCAGACGACAGTGGATGTTATTTCCCCGGCCTCGTGACTGTGGACGTGGAGAAACGGGGCTCGGATCGCAGCGCGGCTCTGCTCACGGTGGTGGTTACGGGGGTGAATGATCCGCCGGTAATGCTTGGTGCCATGGTTTCCCCCATGACTGACAAGCAAGTCACGCATCCGTTTGCCGGGGTGACGATCCGCGACGTGGACGACCAACTCAATGAGATCATCACGGTGCGCATCAGCTTCCCGGCTGCGAACGGGATTCTGGATGGTCCGTTCAACCTGGTGTCACCAGGGCTTTACGAATTTATCGGAAATGGAGGGCAGGCCACCGAAGCAATTCGTGCATTGGTTTATCGTCCCGTGGAAAATCGCATCACGGCGGAACTGACGGAACCGACCGTCTTCAGCGTGAGCCTCAGGGATCCTTTTGTGATCGTGCCTGTCATTGATGCCAACACGACGTTGAACGTTACCGCCGTAAACGACGCTCCGATCATCACCGGCACTGTTGCCGGGCAGCGTGTTTACGAACAATCATCCATTGAGCCCTTCGGTGGCGTGAACATTACGGATGTCGATAATCTCCTCGTCCAACCCCTCACCGTCACCGTGGTTATCGACAACGCCATCAGGGGAAATCTGACAAATCTCGGTGGTTTCGTCCAATCGCCCGCCGGCACCTATACCAAGACCGGCACCGCAGCTCAGGTCAGCGATGCCCTGCGCGGTCTGATCTTCAATTCCACGCCGGGAAACAGGGTTACTCCCGGTAATCCCGAAACCTCAACATTCACGATTTCGGTCAACGATGGATTTGCACCACCTGTGGTCGATGCCCTGACCTCAGTGATCGTGCAGGATCCTTTCGCCAAAAAACTTCTGCCAACTACCACCGGTAATGCGGACGCCAGCCAGCTGGCTGCCAAATTTGGCGCAGACGTGGACATCAGCGGGGATACGCTGGTCGTGGGCTCCGCGTCACGGGATGTAACTTTCGCGGACGCGGGGGCTGCCTACGTGTATGAGCGTAATGTCGGAGGATCAGGCGGCTGGGGACAGGTCATGCGACTCGCCCCCTCCGATCTTTTGGCCGGAGATTTGTTCGGCGATTCTGTTGCCGTCGATGGCGATCTCATGGCCATCTCAGCTCCGTCGCAGGACGCGGGCGGGATCTTTGATTCGGGTGCCGTGTATGTTTTCAATCGCGATGCGCTGAATAGCCAGTTGTGGAATCAGGTCATCAAACTTCGTGCACCGGTGGGAGACCGCGTGGCTGGCGATGGCTTCGGCAAGGCGGTGGCCTTGAAGGGAAATACCCTCGTGGTTGGTTCTCCCTACGCCAACAAGCCCGGTGCCGATTCGGGTGCCGTGTTCGTCTATGAAAAAGATCTGGGTGGAGTGGATCAGTGGGGCTACAAAGAGCGTCTGCTGCCCGTCGCCGGGCCCATTGACGGAATCCAGCAGGACAACTTCGGCATCACTCTGGCAATGGATGGCAACACACTCGCCATTGGAGCCATCGGAGCCAACCGCGCGTTGACCCCAGGCAATTTGCATTTTGGAGCCGTCTATATTTTTGATCGTCCCAATGTCGCGGGAGCCTATGTCCAGACGAAGAAGGTCCAAAACTTCTCGGATCCATCAGCCAGTGAGGATGACTGGTTCGGCTGTGGCCTCGATCTCTCGGGCAATACGCTGGTCGTGGGTGCCTGCCAGGTGGATCAGGGAGCCGCGATCCACACCGGTGCGGCGTTTGTCTATGAACGTAATCTTCCCGGCGCAGGAAACTGGGGTCTCTCCAAGCGTCTGTCGGCCCCGCCTCTCCTTGAAGGCGACCTCTTTGGCCGTTCTGTGGGGATTGATGGGGACATCATTCTTGTCGGCGCCCCGAAGCAACTGAATGGCATCAACCCCGTGAGTAATTCGGGCTTCGTGCGTGCCTTCCGTCGCGAACTGGGTGGGGCTGAAAACTGGGGGGTGCTTGACCAGTTCCAACCCGCCCTTCCCGCGGCCATCGATCAGTTTGGTCTCTCGTGTGCCATTGACCGCTTCACAGCCGCCATCGGGGCCTTTACCGACAGTGTGAACCCCTCCAATGCCGTGCAGGGAGGAGCCGCTTATGTCTATGATTTCAAATTCAACAATGCCCCGACTTTGATTCAAAATATCGCAGATCAGGTGGCTCCTGAGAACGCACTATTTACGTTTGTCATTCCTCCGGCCACCTTCAATGATGCTGATTACGCGGATGTCTTCACCTACTCCGCAAAACTCGACGACGGAAGTCCGATTCCCCCCACTTCCTGGCTCCAATTCACTGCGGCAACCGCCACTTTCTCCGGAACCCCTACACCCACCAACTACCACCCGCTGCACCTGATCGTGACGGCAACGGATCAGAGTGGTGCAAGCGTGGCTTCTAATGTGTTCACCATTTCGGTGGCTGTCGATCCTTCGCGGCAACTGGCGATCCTCATTGAAGAATGGCAGCAGGATCATTTTCCGCCCTGGGTATTGCTGAATCCAGCACTTGAATCCACCCTCTGGGGCTGCAATGCCAATCCTGATGGTGACCCTTATTCCAATCTCGTTGAAATGATGATGGGAACCAATCCGAATGTTCCGAATCCTCCGGGCCTGATCGGCGTTGAGGCCAGTCCCCCAATCATTACCCTGCTGTATCAAATAGATGACAATTTCCCTGCCGAATTTGTGCACATCCAATGGTCGCTGGACCTCATTCAATGGTTCGGGATCAACGTTGGTGAAACCGTTCGTGCCGACCTTGGTTCTGCAAAGACCATCGCCGCCAGCGCTTTCCCACCTACTCCCGTTGGCCGTATTTTCATGCGCGTAAAGATAGCCCCGTGAGCGATCCAGGCTGACTGGCCCAATGTCGCATCCGTTCGAACATCACCAGTTTTCAATAGATGGGCGGTATGTCTGACGCGTTGCTAAATTCAAACGTATCCACATCCTTCCCTTGAATCACAGGTTGGGAGACGATTGAATCGGCACCGGAAGTTCCAAACAGCCACCCGTGCACCTTGACACGTGCCTGGGACAATTGGATGATCTGACACTCCATCTAACGCGTCATCCTCCCACTTCAACATGCAAATCAACCCCGGTGATTACGAAAAACTAGGCAGCTTCTATCTCGGAAGGGAATACGATCAGAAGCAAAAGACCATGCTGGATAAGTTGGTGATGTATGACTCCAAGGATCTGGTGACGCATGGGGTGGTGCTTGGGATGACCGGATCCGGAAAGACGGGCTTGTGCCTGACGCTGTTGGAGGAAGCTGCCATGGACGGGATTCCGGCCATTGTGATCGATCCCAAGGGCGACATCGCCAATTTCTGTCTGACCTTCCCAAATCTTTCGCCTGCTGAATTCCGCCCGTGGATCAATGAGGAGGATGCGGCCAAGAAAGGTGTGTCGCCGGATGAATTCGCCGCTGCGCAGGCAACCATGTGGACGAAGGGACTGGCCGACTGGGGACAAAGCGGGGACCGCATCAAACAACTGCGGGAAAAGGTGGACATCACCGTTTACACCCCGGGCAGCAATGCCGGGATTCCGGTGAGTATCCTCACCTCCATGGCCGTTCCCGAATTCGAAGTGATCGATGACGCCGAACTGCTCGGCGATCGAGTGGAAAGCACCGTCAGCAGCATCCTCGGCCTGGTTGGCATCACTGCCGATCCCATCAAGAGCCCGGAACACATTCTGCTTTCGAATATTCTGAACCATTGCTGGCACGCGAACGAGAATCTCGATCTCGCATCCATCATTGAATACGTTCAGAAGCCTCCTTTCGCCACCATCGGCGTCATCGCGGTGGATGATTTTTACGCCCCCAAGAAGCGCAACGAACTCGCCATGCAGATCAACAGTCTGCTCGCCAGCCCGGGCTTCGCCACCTGGCTGACGGGTGAGCCACTCAACATTAAGAACATGCTCTATGGTCCGAAGAGCAAGCCGCAGATTGCCATCTACAGCCTCGCGCATCTGAGCGACAACGAGCGGATGTTCTTTGTTTCGCTCCTCCTGAATCAAACGGTGGGATGGATGCGCTCCCAGTCGGGGACCACCAGTCTGCGGGCGCTCGTTTACATGGATGAAATTTATGGCTACCTGCCGCCTACGCAGAATCCGCCCTCCAAGAAGCCGCTCATGCTCCTGCTCAAGCAGGCCCGGGCCTTTGGCGTGGGGATGTTGCTGGCCACGCAGAATCCGGTCGATCTTGATTACAAAGCGCTTTCCAACATAGGAACATGGTTCCTGGGACGATTGCAAACAGAGCGTGACAAGGCCCGTGTGCTCGATGGCCTGGAGGGTGCCGCCAGTTCGCAGAGCGCGTCGTTCAGTCGCGGAGATATTGACACTCTTTTGGCGGGGTTGGGAAACCGCATTTTCCTCATGAATAACACCCATGAGGATCACCCCGTGGTCTTCCAGGTCCGCTGGTGCATGACCTACCTGCGCGGACCGCTCACGCGCAATCAAATCAAGCTGCTCATGGATCCGCAGCGCAAGGATTACGCCGCACCAGCCGGTTCCAAAACGAATGCCGCCAGGAGCAAAAGCGCCCCGGCGGCGAAGGGCGCACCAGAGGCTGCCGCTGATTCCGCGCCCGCCCAGGACGGCCGTCCCTCAATCCCCTCAACCATCGATCAATTTTTCTTTCCCCCGCATCAGGATGCCGGAGGATCCCCCATTACTTATATCCCGGCCGCTATGCGCGCCGCCGAGATTTCCTTCAACGATGCAGGCCGCGACATCTTTGTGAAACGCAAGGTCATCCTCGTTAACAAGCTTTCCGATGACATGATCACGATTGATCCCGAGAAGGGCATACGCGTCGAAATGGATCCGGAAAACCTGTCCCGCAAACCCCAGGATGGCGATGTAAAGTGGGGTGACCTACCGGATTTTGCCCGCCAATCCAAGACATTCACCGCCGCACGGGATGGATTCCTCACCTGGGCCGCGGAGCGTGAGACGCTGGATATTTATTATTCCGCCCTGCTCGATGCCTACAGCAAGGCGGGGGAGACCGAGGATGATTTCCGCGCCCGGCTCACGCAGCGCCTCAGGGAGGTGCGCGATGCCAAGCTCGATACCATCCGACAAAAATACGGTGCAAAAATTGCGGCGCTTGATGACAACCATCAGCGTGCCCAGGCCGCCGTCGCCAAACAACAGGCCGAGGCCCGTGCGGCCAAGGTCAGCACTGCCGTCAGCATTGGCCAGACCATCCTCGGCGTGCTTTTTGGAAGAAAAACCTCCTCCTCCACCATCACCGGGGGCGCTCGTTCCGCCCGCGGCGCCAGCAAGGCCTGGAAGGAAACGGGCGACGTCAAGTCCGCTGAATCCAAGCTCGAGGAAATCGAGCAGGAGATTGCCGACCTCAATGCCGAGGCCCAGGAACAGATCGACGCCATGAAAAAGCAGTGCGATCCCGCCTCCCTTGAATTCACGACCACCAGTATCCGCCCACTCAAAAAGAACATCGTCGTTCGGGTATTTGGCCTGGCCTGGCTTCCCTATCTCAACAAACCCTCCGGCCTCGAACCTGCCTGGCAGAAAGTCTAGCCCTCACCACCCAATAACCACCCAATATCATGCGCACCCAACTTGTTTCCGCACTGCTCCTGCTCGGCACTCTCACGCCCGGACATCCCGCGCCCGGCTTGAAGGAATTCCAGGATGGGCAGGGGAAATTTAAATTTTCCATCGATACGACGCTCGCTCCCGAACTGGAAGGCTGGGCCCACAAGGAACTGGCTCCGGTGGTGAGGCAATGGTATCCCAAGATCTGCGCGATGTTGCCCAGCGGGGGATTCAAGCCTGCGGACAACGTGGAAATTGTTTTTCGTGATGACATGAAGGGGGTGCCTGCATTTGCCTCCGGAAATCAGGTGAGTTGCAACAAGGATTGGTATCGGGAGAATTTAAAAGGCGAGGCGAAAGGCTGCACGGTTCATGAATTGGTGCACGTCGTCCAGGCCTATGGCCAGGCAGGACCGGCGGCCAAGGAGAATCCCGGCTGGCTGGTCGAGGGTCTGGCCGACTATATCAGGTGGTTCCTGTATGAACCCGAATCCCGCGGCGCGGAAATTCCCGCCACGAATGCCGACCAGATCCATTGCAATCAAAGCTACCGCATCTCGGCCAATTTCCTGAATTGGGCGCTTTCCAGGGATCCCGGACCCATGCTGGCAAAACTCAATGCGGTCGCCCGTGAGGGAAAATACGAACAGGGGTTCTGGAAGGAATTGACCGGGAAGACTTTGATTGAGCTTGAGATTGGTTGGAAGGAAGCCCTGAAGGGTGGGACGGTTGCTGCCGTGCCCGTTGCTGCGAACACGCTCACAGAGGCGGAAAGCAAAGAAGGTTGGAAATTGTTGTTTAATGGCCGGGATCTGTCGGGATGGCATAATTTCAAAGTGAAAACCATCAGGCCCGGCTGGCAGGTCAAGGAGGGGACGCTGGCTTGTGTGGATCCGCATGATGCCGGGGATCTTTGCACCGAGGACCAGTATGGCTGGTTTGAACTGACGCTGGAATACAACATCGCTTCCGGTGGCAACAGCGGCATCATTTTCCATGCCAGCGATGAAGGCGATGCGGTCTGGGCCAGTGGGCCGGAATTTCAGTTGGAAGACAATGCCAAGGCCGGAGACCCCCAGCGTTGCGGATGGCTGTATGCTCTCTATCAGCCGCCGAATGATCCTGCGACCAACAAACCTCTGGATACGACGAAGCCGGCTGGTGAATGGAATCAAGTCCGCCTGGTGGTGAGCCCCGAGAAGTGCGAGCACTACATTAACGGAACGAAATATTTCGAATACCAGCTTGGAAGTGAAGACTTCAAGAAGCGCGTGGCGGCCAGCAAGTTTGCCTCCATGCCACTCTTCGCCAAGACGCCCATGGGACACATTTCCCTGCAGGGCGATCACGGACAGGTCGCCTTCCGGAATGTGAAAGTGCGCACGCTGCCAGCCAAGTGATGCTTGCATCTGCAGCCAGGCCGGGGCATGGCTTGGGTTGAATTTATGCCCAAATCCCCCCCATCCACCCGGCCAGAAACGGCGCCCTGGGATACGAAGCGCAACCAGCCCCGGAAGGGCAGGTGGCGTGCATGGTTGTCCTGGCTCATGGGGCTCGGACTGATCGGATTTGTCATTTATGGCATGAGTGCCAAGCCCGTAGCCGTGGAAATGGCCGCCGTCTCACGCGGTCCCCTGACTGTCGAAGTCGTTGAGGAGGGCAAGACGCGCATCCGGAATCGTTATGTGGTTGCGGCACCGATTGCAGGACAGATGCGCCGGGTCTCTTTGAAACCGGGCGATGAGGTGAAAGCCGGAGTGACGGTGTTGACCACCATCGAGCCGCAAGCCGCACCGCTCCTGGATGCCAGGTCGCGTGCCCAGGCGGAGGCGGCGGTGGCTGCCTCCCGGGCCGGAGAACAGAAGGCCGAGGAGGCATTGCAAATGGCGCAGACCGCCGCGCAGTTTGCCCAGGCAAACTGGGATCGCATCAAGGTCTCCTCGCAGAAGGGAAGTGTCTCGATCAATGAGAAGGAGAATTCGGAACGCGATGCCGAAATGCGGCGACGGGAGGTGCGTGCCGGGGAATTTGCTCTGCAAATTGCCAAGTTCGAGCTTGCCCAGGCGGAGGCGGCCCTCATGCAGATGGACTCGCCCCAATCCGATGGGCAATCTGTGGAGGTGAAATCGCCTGTGAATGGTCTGGTTCTCAGGGTTCAACAGGAAAGCTCGGCCGTTGTCATGGCCGGCGCTGCGCTGGTGGAAGTGGGCGATCCGGCGGATTTGGAAATTGAAGCGGAATTGCTTTCCCGCGATGCCGTGAACATCCAGCCCGGCGCTGCGGTGATCATCGAGCAATGGGGTGGGGAAACGCTGCTTCAGGGCCGCGTGAGACGCGTCGAGCCAGCCGCGTTCACAAAAACCTCCGCACTCGGTGTCGAGGAGCAGCGCGTCATTGTGCTCAGTGATCTGGTCAATCCGCCGGCGGCCGCCCATAAAATGGGGGATCGCTACCGGGTGGAAGTCCGCGTGGCGGTCTGGCAGGGCCATGACGTCATCCAGGTGCCCACCGGAGCGTTGTTCCGCGAAGGCAGTGCCTGGATCACCTACCTTTTTGACAATGGCAAAGCCCGCAAGATTCCCGTCACCACCGGTCACGCCAGCGGCAGGTCAACGGAAGTTGTTTCCGGACTGCAGGTCGGCCAGCAGGTCCTGCTGCATCCGCCGGATACGGTTACGGACGGTTCGGCGGTGAAACTGCGGGCGCTTTAATTTTAAATGGTGTTCAGGCGCTGCCGACCTCTGCTTCTGCAATGGCGAGTTTCTGCTGCAGGCCGCGCTCCCAGATGTAGCGTCGGAAGAGAACTTTGACTGAGGCACTCAGGGGCACGGCCAGCAGCGCGCCCAGCAGGGGTCCCAGCAGCAGGCTCCAGAAAAGAACGGAGAAGATGACCGTGAGGGGATGCAGGCCGACTGCCTCGCCGATGATTTTCGGAGCCGTTACCAGGGCATTGATCTTCATGACGATTGCAAAAATTCCGGTCACAATGAGCGGATAAGCCCAGAGCTGGGGCAGGGGTTCCCAGCGGTTGGCCTCGACTCCGAAGTGAATGATCGTGATGGCCATCGCGGCGCCCCAGCACAGGATCGTCCCGACAAATGGAAGCAGTCCCAGAAATGCCACGCAAAGGCCCAACAGCGGGGCGTAGGGCAGGCCAATACAAATCAGCAGCAGTCCCACCAGAGCCCCGTCAATCAAGCTCACAAGCATGGTGCCGCGGAAGAAGGCGATGAGGTAGCCGTTGATCTCATTCAGCACCGACACCACCTGAGTTTTGAATTCTGATTTACGCAGCGGCAGGAAGCGGTCCCAATTCGTGCGGATGGATTCGGCATCCTTAAGAAAATAATAGAGGTAAAAAGGCACCATGATGAAACCCACAAGGTAGCCAAAGGCCCCTAGGAATCCACTTAGCACGGCATCAAACCAATGGGGAATTTTGGCGGAGAAGCGTCCGGTGTTCTCAGGATCATTCAACCACTCGCGCCACCAGCTTGATTTGGGTGGCGGTGGTGTCACCACGGGCGGCACAGTGACCGGGGCCTGGCCCGCCGGCAATGGATCCACCGGTGGAGGTTCGATTTGCTTGCGCTGTGGTGAAAAAAACTTTTCCAGGGGACCTAAAATTTCATCCGCGGTCTTGGCAAGGCTGGCAGTAATGGTCTCGCGATTTTGTTTGCCCGCCCAGTTGCCCACATGGGCGATCGTGGGCACCACGACCGAGAGAAAGAGAAAAAGCATGAGCAGGTGAAACAGGGTGAAGACCCAAAGCATCGCCCGAAAGCGCGGCGTGCCGCGACGGCACAACCGCTTGATCAGAGGCTCCAAAAGGTAGGCAAGAATGCCTGCAAACGCCAGGGGAACGAGCACCGTTTGCAGAAAACGGAGCACCTCCGCGACAATGCCAATGACATACACCACCATGGCTCCGATACCGAGCATCGCCACCCCGGTGAGGGCAGCCCAGATCATTTTTCGCTGAAAGGGGGAAGGCGTAGGTTCGCCCTCAGGGTCGGGCGGCAGCGGAGTGGATGTTGGCGATTGGATCACGGTTGATGCGATACCACCAATTTGCGCAAACTCCAACACGGATTGGCACGGGGCTTGCATTTTTCACCGCCACCGACAGGGTGTAGGTGCATGAAACGTTTCCTTTCCTTTCTCCTCACTCTCTGTTCCGCCACCTGCCTCATCGCCGAGGAGGCAACCACGGAAATCAAACACACCACCGGCAAGGATGCCAAGGCGCTCCTTGATGCCAAGGACGCCAAGATTCTCGTGATCGATGTGCGGACTCCTGCGGAATATGCCGAGGGACACATCGCAGGCGCCAGGAACATCAATTTCAATGGCTCGGATTTCGCGGAAAAACTTGGCGCAGTTGATCGGAAGCAAACCGTGCTCGTGCATTGCGCCCGCGGCGGCCGGAGTACCTCGAGTCTGGAAGTCTTTAAAAAGCTGGGCTTCAAGACGGTGATCCATCTCGATGGTGGATTTACCGATTGGGTGAAGGCCGGAAACCCCGTGGAGAAATAATTTCCCGTCGCCCACCCATTTCGAGAACCTCGAGGGTTTGTTAGCTGGGAGGGGCCGCCACCGGATTCGGCCTCGGGACCCTGATCACGAATTCCGTGCGCATCCCCGGGGCGCTTTCCACCTCGATGGTTCCATTGTGAGCCTCCACGGCGCGTTTCACGATGCTCAGCCCCAGTCCAGTGCCCTTCACTTTCTGGGAACTGTGGTCTTTGGCGACGCGGTAGAAGCGTTTGAAAATGAAGGGCAGGTGTTCGTGGGGGATGCCGATGCCGTTGTCCCGCACGCGAACCGTCACCCCGTTGGCGGTGTGCTCCATGGAGATGGTGATCAGGAGTCGTGCGTCGTCTGAATTTTCCTTGAGGGCATTTTCCACAAGATTGAAGAAGATTTGATCCCAGTAGAACCGGTCGCCAGCCATGGCGTCATCCTCCGGAAGGTCGAGACTGAAGCGGGCTTTTTTAGCATCGAAGAGGGGATGCAGGCGATCCATGACCCCGATAATACATTCGCGGCAGGAAAAGGACTGATCTGTCAAATTTGGCATGGCGTGCTCCTCGGGGGCCTCGAAACGTGAGATGACGAGCATGTCCTCAACCAGATGCGCGAGACGATCCCCGTGCTTTTGCATCGTAGTCAGGGTGCGCCGTGTGGCTTCTCCATCATCGATGTCGCCTTCGAGCAAATTTTCCAAATATCCATTGATGATGGCCAGCGGGGTGCGGAGTTCGTGGGAGGCATTGGTTACGAAATCGCGGCGGATTTGCTCGGTTTCCTGCCGCCGTGTTTCATCACGCACCACCAAGCGCACCTGTTTGAAGTTCTGATTCAAAACCCGCACGGGAGCGGCATTGAAAACGAAATAGCGCTCCTCCGTCCTTCCGCGGGGATGCACGGTGATGACGAACTCATCCTCCAGAGTGCCGGTTTCCATGGCAAAAGCTTTGGCGATGAATTGGCTGACGCGTGGGTCCGGCAGAATCTGTCCGAGCCTGCGCCCAATCAGAGCGGATTGCGTTGCGAAGAGATCGCCAGCCCCCTCATTGGCGTACAGAATTTCCCCATCCTGGGCCACCAGGAGGCAGGCATCGCCCAGTCCGGCGTAGAGCGACTCCATCAGCAGCGTGCCCTGCGCCACACTAAGTCCCGCCAGGGGACTGGCCTGGCGGCGGCGGACCAGCCAGAGTCTGAATCCCAGCCACGTGCATCCTCCCGCCAGAAGCAGCACGGTCCAGGTGGTGAAGGATTCAAGAAAGGAAGGCATCGGGGGATTGAATGAACGAATTGGGGCTGCGGCAAATCATATTTTCGTGACATGGAGGCACCTTTGCTGAAATCTGCTTCCCTTTCCCATCCTCAGCAACTACCCTGAACCAATGATCACCGCCGCTCGCAAGGAGCATTTTTACTCCCAATTGGCCACCCTGCTGGAGGCGGGAATGCCTGTTATCAAGGCTGCGGAACACCTCACAAAGCATTCCAGCGGAACGCTGGGAGCGATGGCAGGGGGGATGCAGCGCGGACTCACGGAAGGAATGCCTCTGGCCGATGCCATGAAATCCTACGGCGGACGAGATGCAGAATTGCTCGACATCGCCGTCCTCCGATCCGCCGAACGCGGCGGAAAATTGGAAATCGGCGCGCGCTATCTGGTGGAATACTATCGCATGCTGACCCAGGTCTGGAAGCAATGGAAGCACGCCATGGCCTACCCGCTGATCGTATTGCACGGGGCCTTGCTGCTGCCAGCGGTCTCGTTGGTTGGTAACCCGGATGCGTCTTTTTGGAAGCTGGTTGGCATTCCTGTCTGCATCGTCTATCTGTTGGCTGGATTTCTTTTTGTGATGGCGAACCTATTTTACCGGCAGGCCGCGGACAATGAATCACTGGATTCTGTGGCCAACCATCTGCCTTTTCTGGGCGGCTTCCGCAGGAATCTCGCCCAGGCGCGGTTCTGTCAGGCACTGGAGATTCAGTTGCAGACCGGTGGCAATGTTTCGGAAGCCGTGAAGACTGCGGGACAGGCCGCCGGAACCGCGAAATTGAAACACGAGGCTGCGGAGATGGCGGATTTGATCGCCACACAAGGATGTCAGCTCGGGCCCCTGTTGCTGAATAGTCGCGCCATTTCTCCAACGCTGGCGCAGAGCCTGAATACTTCCGAAGCCGTGGGGCGTCTGGATGTCGAATGCGGCGTACAGGCGCGGAAATTCATGGAAGCGGCGGAACAATCCGCCGTGCTCTGCGGCATCTGGATTCCAAAGATGCTCTATGTGATCATCGCGGCGTTCGCCATTTACAAAATCTTCACGTTCTACCTTGGAGGGATCTCCAGCTTGGGCTCCGGTATTCTGGAATGATTTGCTCCCCCTTCGAAAATTCACTGATTCCTGCTTGCTGGGAAAGCGGCGGGGAGTAAGGTCGCCGCAGTTCGGTAACACGGATCAATGGGGGGTTTAGCTCAGTTGGTAGAGCGTCTCGTTCGCAATGAGAAGGTCAGGAGTTCGAATCTCCTAACCTCCAAAATTGATTTTTGTGGGGGTTTGAAATGGGGCTGTTTTTGGCTGGGTGGCTTACTGGTGGCTGGTGGGAGGGTTCTGGGAGTGGGTGGGAGGTTTATGGTTGTATTCTGGGATTTGGTGCAGTATTTGGT
>CALQSQ010000044.1 GCA_943333275.1 Akkermansia muciniphila | reverse complement strand
TCCAACACCGTTGCCCTGAAGAGTGATGGCACAGTAGCAGCTTGGGGAGATGATGGACTGGCGCAGACAGGCGTTCCTGCGCTTAGTGGGGTGACAGCCATTGCTGCGAGTGGTTATTACACTCTGGTAATTACAAACGCTGACCCGCCGACAATTAGTGACATACCAGATCAAATATCGAATCGCGGCGTGAGCAGTGAGGCTGTTCCTTTCACCGTGGGTGATGTCGGGACACCAGTCGCATCGCTAATTGTGACCGGCAGTTCGAACAACCAGGCGCTGGTGCCGGACGCGAACATTGTCTTCGGCGGGAGCGGAGCAAACCGCACAGTGACGGTGACGCCGAAGGCTTTTCTGAACGGAGGCCAGAGTGGGGTCGCTACGATTACGGTAACCGTGAGTGATGGTGTGCTGACGTCTAGCGACACTTTTGAGCTTACATCAATTGCTCCTGCGGGCACAGTGGTGTCGTGGGGATGGAACGACAATGGCCAAACGATCATCCCCTCCGGTTTGAGCGGGGTGAGTGCCATTGCGGCGGGTTATGCTCACACCGTGGCCTTGAAGAGCGATGGCACGGTGGTGGCGTGGGGAGCAGGCACGACAAATTCAGGGGGTGTGCCTGTGTGGGGCCAGAGTATTGTTCCCGAAGGTTTGAGCGGGGTGACTGCCATTGCGGCGGGTCTTGGTCACACCGTGGCCTTGAAGGGCAATGGCACGGTTGTGGCTTGGGGGCGAAACGATTCTGGCCAAACGACCATCCCCGCCGGTTTGAGCGGGGTGACGGCTATTGCGGCGGGCGGTGAGCACACCGTGGCCTTGAAGAGCGATGGCACGGTGGTGGCCTGGGGGAAAATCCTTGATGGCTCAGCAGCATATGTCGATGTCGTCGTTCCTGCCGCCTTGAGCGGGGTGACGACCATTGCGGGAGGAGGTTTTCACACGGTGTCAATCGTCATCCCGCCTACCATCAGTGACATCCCTGATACAAATACGAACGAAGATACAGTCACCGGAGCCATTCCGTTCACAGTCGGCAACGGTGCCAGTTCCTCCGATGCGCTGATGCTCGGCGGAACGTCCAGTAACCCAACGCTCGTCCCAAATGCGAACATCGTCTTCGGAGGCAGTGGCGCAAACCGCACAGTGACCGTGACGCCAGCGGCAAATCAATCGGGCACGGCCACCATCACGGTGACGGCGAGTAACGGAGTCTTAACGACCGAAACCTTTGTGCTGACGGTTAACCCCATCAACGACGCGCCGACGATCACGGACATCGTCGACCGCACTATCGGTGAGGATGCGAATACCGGTGCTATTGCGTTCACTGTGGGCGATGTGGACAATCCGGTGGCGGGAGTTACGCTCAATGGCAGTTCGAGCAATGCCGCGCTGGTCCCCAACGGAAACATTGTCTTCGGCGGAAGCGGGGCCTCCCGCACCGTGACCGTAACGCCGGTCGCCAATCGGTTCGGGACCGCCACGATTACGGTGACAGCAAGCGATGGGAGCCTCAGCGCCCAGGATACCTTCCTGTTGACAGTGAATCCGATCAACGACCCACCCACGATCACGAACATTCTCGACCGCACCATCGACGAAGACACAAACACCGGAGCCGTTGCCTTTACCGTGGGTGATGTGGACAACCCCCTGCTCGGGCTCACC
This sequence comes from Akkermansia muciniphila, assembly GCA_943333275.1. GTDB lineage: Bacteria > Verrucomicrobiota > Verrucomicrobiia > Verrucomicrobiales > V1-33 > JAGNEJ01. The sequence goes on along the minus strand of CALQSQ010000044.1, from coordinate 43,075 downwards.
ATCACCGGCACCTCCAGCAACCCGTCGCTGGTGCCCAATGAGAACATTGTCTTCAGTGGCATCGGGGCGTCCCTTGTTGTGACGGCGACACCCCTGCCGAATCAATCGGGCACGGCCACGATCACGGTGACCGTGAGTGATGGAGCCCTGGCCGGAATTGACACGTTTGTGCTTACGGTGAATCCGGTGAACGATGTCCCCACGCTCACGGATGTCGCAGATCGCAGCATCGATGAGGACACGAACACCGGGGCGGTTGTCTTTACGATTGGGGATCCGGAAACGGCAGCGGGGTCACTGGTCGTGACGCGTGCTTCCAGCAATCTGACCCTGGTTCCCCTGGCGAACGTGGTGCTCGGAGGCACGGGAGCCTCGCGCACGGTGACGGTTACCCCAGTGTTCAATCTGAGCGGAAGTTCGACGATCACCCTGACGGTGAGTGATGGCACGGTTACGACTACGGACACTTTCCTGCTGACGGTCAATGCGGTTAATGACGCGCCCACCATTGCGAACATTTCCGACCGCACCATCAACGAAGACACAAACACCGGCGCGATTGGCTTCGGCGTGAATGATGTGGACAACCCGCTGATCGGGCTCACCGCCACTGGCAGCTCCAGTAACCCGGCGCTGGTGCCCGATGAAAACGTTGTGATCAGGCGGATAGGGGTGGCCCTTTCCGTGACGGTGACGCCCCTGCCGAATCAATCGGGCACGGCCACCATTACGGTGACGGTGAGCGATGGATTGCTCACGGCTTCCGATACTTTTCTGCTGACGGTTACTGCGGTGAATGATCCCCCCACCCTCACGAACATCGCTGACCGAACCATAGACGAGGACACGAACACTGGGGCGATTGCCTTCACCATTGGTGACGTGGAAACTGCCGCAGGCTCCCTCACGGTGGGCGCCACCTCCAGCAACACTGCCTTGGTGCCAAACACGAACATCGTTCTCGGTGGCAGCGGCAGCGCGCGCACGGTCGCGGTCACGCCCCTGCCGAACCAGAACGGGCAGGCGACGATCACGGTGACGGTCAGCGATGGCACGGCGACCACCAATTCGGCTTTCCTGCTGACCGTGGATCCTGTAAATGATGCTCCCACGATCGAGGATATTGCAGACCAGATCATCAATGAGAATACCAGCACGGGAGGCATTGCCCTCTCCATCGGAGATCTTGAAACCGCAGCGGGCAGCCTGACGGTCACGGGGACTTCCAGCAACCCGGGGCTCGTGCCGAATGCGAACATAGTCCTCGGTGGAAGCGGGGCCGCGCGCACGGTGACGGTGACGCCAACGGCGAATCAATTTGGAACCACGACGATCACGCTGACCGTGAGCGATGGCCAGTTGTCCGCGACGGACACATTTGTTGTGACGATCAACCATGCTCCGACGATCACAGCCATCGCGGACCAAGTGATCGATTTCAACACCACCACCAGCGCCCTTTCCTTTACGATTGGCGACTTTGAGACGCCGGCGGAGCAACTCACGCTCTCTGTAGGATCCTCGAATGGAACCCTGGTGCCAGTGGCGAACATTGTCCTTGGCGGAAGCAGTGCGGCCCGCACGGTGACCGTGACACCCGCGAGCGGTGAGTTTGGCACCGCAACGATTTCGGTTTTCGTGAGCGATGGATTGTTGACGACCAGTGTTTCCTTCCTGCTTACCGTCAATGCCCCAGAAATTGTGGTGGAGGGGCCGGGAGGCGTCGAGTTGATCGATGGCACATCGGTCACCAGTTTCGGAAGTGTGAATCTGGGACGCAAGAGCAGTCCGGTGACCTATACCATCCGCAACACGGGCACGACAAACCTGACCGGACTGGCACTGAGCATGGGCAGCGGGGATGTGGCGGACTACCAGATCGGCAGCCTGGGCGCCACCACGCTGGCGGTCGGGGCCAGCACCACCTTCACCGTGACCTTCCTTCCGGTGGCGGCGGGATATCGCCGGGCTGACCTCCATTTGAGCAGCAATGATGTGAACGAGGGGGATTTTGTAATTGGCCTGGGAGGCACAGCGGTGGAAGCCTACGTTTGGCTCAACTTTGCGGGTTCGCCGGGGCTGACCGGAAGCACCAATGGGGTGGGGGCGGCGGCTCGGTTCTCGTATCCCAATGCGGTGGCGGTGGATGCCGCCGGGAATAGTTATGTGACAGACAGCAACAACCACACGATTCGCAAGATCACTGCTGCCGGGACCGTTTCCACGCTTGCCGGTCTGGCTGGCACCGCCGGTAGCACGGATGGCACCGGAACCGCCGCCAGATTCAACAATCCCTCTGGACTCGCGGTGGATGTGGCAGGCAATGTTTACGTCTCGGATACCAACAACCACACCATCCGCAAGATCACCGCAGCCGGAGTGGTCACGACCTTCGCAGGTGTCGCCGGGTCGCCTGGCAATAATGACGGGCCGGGAACCGGAGCCCAATTCAAATACCCGCATGGCCTGGCGGTGGATACGAACAACAACGTCTATGTGGCGGACACCAACAACCACCTGATCCGCAAGATCAATTCCGCCAGAGTCGTGAGCACGCTCGCTGGCACAGCGGGAACCCACGGCAGCACGGATGCCACGGGGATTTCCGCGCAATTCTATTTCCCGAACGCTGTTGCCGTGGACGCGCTGTTCAATGTCTATGTGGCCGATCAGTTTAACCATACGATCCGCAAAATCACCTCCGCCGGACTGACCATAACCCTCGCGGGACTGGCGGAAACCTCGGGTTCGCTCGACCTGACAGGCAGTGAGGCTCGTTTCAATAATCCCTCGGGCATCGCCATCGATGGCTCGGGAAATCTCTATGTGACCGACACGGTCAATGAGACCATCCGCAAGATGACGCCCGCCGGTAACGTAACGACGCTGGGCAGCGTGGCCGGGCTCACGGGCAGCGTCAATGGACGCGGGATGAACGCCAGGTTCAATGCGCCCTACGGCATAGCCTCCACCTCGACGGGACTCCTGTATGTGGCGGACTCGAACAACAACCGCATCACCCAGGGCACGGCTGCGCCGGAGATCGTGGTGGAGCAGCCAGTGGACACGGATTTGGTGGATGCCGCCGCCACCATCACCTGTCCGTCCATCACCCTGACCCACAGCACCGCGCCGGTGCACTTCGTGATCCGGAACGTCGGGGTCAAGCCCTTGACGGGGCTGGCCATTTCCAAGGATGGCACCCACGCCGCGAATTTCGCGTTAAGCAGCCTGCCAAAGACAACTCTGGCCGCCGGAGAAAGCATGACGGTATCGGTGACCTTCACCCCCACGGGACTGGGGGCGCGCACGGCGGCGATCCACATCGCCAGCAATGATGCCGACGAGAATGCCTTTGATATCGCACTGGCCGGCACCGGACTGAACAACGCGCCGACGATTTCGGACGTTGCGGATCGGGCGACGAATGAGGATACCGCGACCGGAGCGATTGCCTTCACGGTTGGCGATATTGAAACCGCCGCGGGCTCACTGACGGTCACCCGTGCTTCTAGCAATCTGGCGCTGGTTCCTCTGGCGAACGTGGTGCTCGGGGGCACTGGGGCCTCACGCACGGTCACGATTACCCCTGTGGCCAATTTGAGCGGCAGCTCCACCATCACCCTGACCGTGAGCGATGGCACGGTCACCACCAGCGACACCTTCCTGCTCACGGTAAATCCGGTCAATGACCCGCCGACCATCAGCAATGTCGCGAACCGAACGATCAACGAGGATGCCAACACCGGGGCGGTGGCCATTACCATCGGAGACTTGGAAACACCCACCGCCAGCCTCACCATGAGTGGCACTTCCGACAATCAAACGCTGGTGCCCAATGCAAACATTGTCTTTGGCGGAAGCGGGGCCTCGCGCACGGTCACGGTCACCCCTGCGTCCAATCAGGCAGGCACGGCCACGATTACCCTCACGGTCAGCGATGGGGCAGGCTCGGCCAGCGATACCTTCCTGCTCACCGTCACCGCCGTGAATGATGCCCCTACCATCACAAACATTGCGGACCGGAGCATTGACGAGGACACCACTACCGGAGCGGTGGCCTTTAGTATTGGAGACCCGGAAACGGCGGCGACCGCGCTGGTCGTGACCCGTGCCTCCAGTAACCTGACTCTGGTGCCCCTGGCCAATGTGGTGCTCGGAGGCACCGGCACCTCCCGCACCGTCACGGTCACCCCAGTGGCCAATCTAAGCGGCACTGCGACCATCACGGTCACGGTCAGCGATGGGGTTCTGACCGCCAGCGACACGTTCCTCCTCACGGTAACGGTCGTGAATGACACCCCAACGGTCACGGACATCACGAATCGGACGATCAACGAGGATACCAACACGGGAGCCGTGGCCTTTACCATCGGGGATGTGGATTCCCCGTTGGCCTCCCTCACGGTAAGCGGCAGTTCCAGCGATACGACACTGGTCCCGAACGCGAACATTGTCTTCGGCGGCACGGGGGCCTCAAGAACCGTCACCGTGACGCCTGCACCCACTCAGAATGGCTCCGCGACAATTACCATCTCGGTGAGTGATGGAACCACCATCGGCACGGACACTGTCCTCCTCACTGTCACGGGGGTAAATGACGCGCCGACCATTTCGGATATCACAAGCCAATCGATCAACGAGGATGCGAACACTGGGGCGCTCAATTTCACCATCGGCGATCTCGAAACCGCTCCGGCTCTTTTGGTCCTGACCGGCAGTTCCAGCAATCTGGCCCTGGTTCCGAATGAAAACATCGTCTTCGGTGGCACCGGTTCAGCCCGCACTGTGACGGTGACTCCGGCAGCGAACCAAAGTGGAACCTCCACCATCACCGTGACCGCGAGCGACGGCCTGCTGACCGTGAACGATACCTTCGTCCTCACCGTCCTGGCCATCAACGATTCCCCAACGATCACCGACATTTCCAACCAGATCATCAACGAGAATTCCAATACCGGAGCCCTCACGTTCACGATTGGCGATGTGGAAACGGCTCCGGCAGCCCTGACCATGAGCGGCAGTTCCTCAAACACCGCCCTGGTGCCAAATTCCGCCATCGTCTTCGGGGGCAGCGGAGCCAACCGCACCGTCACGGTCACACCCGCCGCCAACCAGAAGGGGACGACCACCATCACCGTCCAAACGAGCGATGGAACCAATACCGCCAGCGACACCTTCGTCCTCTACGTCGGCCTGACTCCCCTGCAACTGTGGCGGCTTACCAACTTCGGAAGCCCCGACAACACCGGACCCGGAGCCGATCTGAACGATTTCGAGAAGGATGGAGTCGTGAATCTGATCGAATACGCCCTGGGACTAAACCCCAAACAGAACAGCGCCGGATTTCTGCCCCAGGCGCAACGCATCGGAGGTAATCTGGTGATGAACGTCACCCAACCCGCCGGAGTCAGCGGGATCACCTACGGCGCAGAATGGAGCCCAACGATGGCCGCCGGAACCTGGCTGCCAGTGGCCGACACCGGAACAGGAAACCAACACACCTTCAGCGTCCCGATGGGCACCAATAAGCGGATCTTCATGCGCTTCAAAGTTTCGATTCCGTAGCAAGACCAACCACACTACAAATCGCCTCAAATCACGCCATTCGATTTTCGACCCCCATTAAATACAAACATTCCACCATCCAATCTCTAAAATTATGTTAAGCAATTTCACCTCCAAGTTTTTCCAGCAAGATCAAGATCAATTTGCACCCCTCGCTTATTTCCCTCGCAGATTCATCCAACTGGCGTCCATGTCTGCGATGAAAGATCGAGCCACGGTTGGGCTGACTTCTTTTGGGAAACGCTTCCTCAGTTCAGTGCTCTGCGTGCTGGCATTCTCCTGTGGATCCGCGACAGCAGGCGCCCCAACGATTAGCGATATCGCCAATCAAAGCACAAACCGGGGAGTGAGCACGGCAGCGATTCCTTTCACCGTGGGTGATGCCGAGACGGCGGCGTCTTCCCTTACGGTAAGCGCCAGTTCGAGCAACCAGGCGCTGGTGCCGAACTCGAACATTGTCTTCGGTGGCAGCGGGGCAAACCGCACTGTAACAGTGACACCGAAGGCTTTTTTGAATGGAGAGCAGAGCGGCGTTGCCACGATTACGATTACCGTGAGTGATGGCGGACTGACAAATAGCGACACTTTTGTGCTGACTTCGATTGCTCCGGCAGGCACGGTGGTGGCTTGGGGACATAGCTCCACAACGAACGTCCCTGCTGGCTTAACCGGGGTGACAGCTCTTTGGGGAGGAGGCACTGGAGCCTTGAAGGGCGATGGCACGGCAGTGGCGTGGGGACCGAACGACTATGGCCAAGCGGACGTTCCTGCGGGCTTAAGTGGTGTTACAGCCATTTCAGCGACGAGCCATACTGTGGCCCTGAAGAGTGACGGCACAGTAGTGGCTTGGGGACGAAACGACTACGGCCAAACAAATGTCCCCGCCGGCCTGAATGGGGTAACGGCTATTGCTGGAGGGGGAGAACAGCACACGGTTGTTTTGAAGAGTGATGGCACGGTGGGGGGTTGGGGTGGAAATGAGTTTGGTCAGATCAGCGTTCCTCTGGGCCTAAGTGGAGTGATTGCCATTGCAGGAGGATGGACTCACACATTGGCACTCAAGAACGACGGAACAGTGGTGGCATGGGGAGGAAATGAATATGGTCAAATCAACGTTCCTGTTGGCTTAACTGGCGTGACCGCCATTGCGGCGGGCGTGAATCATTCGCTTGCCTTGAAGAGTGATGGCACTGTGGTGGCTTGGGGAGACAATGGATGGGGGCAAACGAACGTGCCGGTGGGCTTAAGCGGAGTTACCGCCATTGCGGGGGGAAACTCTCACAGTGTGGCCTTGAAGAGCAACGGCACGGTGGTGACATGGGGTTCAGGCCAGACCAACACAGGCGTCTACCCTGAATTTGGACAGGCTATCGTGCCTGCCGGGCTAACCGGGGTGACAGCCATTGCGGCTGGACATTATCACACGGTGGCGCTTACCAATGCTAACCCGCCAACGATTAGCGGTATCGCCGATCAGAGCACAAACCGGGGCGTCAGCACGGCGGCGATTCCTTTCAACGTGGGTGATGCCGAGACTGCGGCGGCTTCCCTTACGGTAAGCGCCAGTTCGAGCAATCAGGCGCTGGTGCCGAACTCGAACATTGTCTTCGGTGGGAGTGGGGCGAACCGCACGGTGACGATGACGCCGAAGGCTTTTCTGAACGGAGGGCAGAGCGGGATTGCCACGATTACGATTACCGTAAGCGATGGCGGACTGACAACTAGCGACACTTTTGTGCTGACATCAATTGCTCCAGCAGGCACGGTGGAGGCGTGGGGGTGGAACCAGTATGGGCAAACGACCGTTCCCGCTGGCTTGAGCGGCATTACTGCGGTCGCAGCTGGCTTGGCACACACCGTAGCTTTGAAGAGCGATGGCACAGTGGTGGCCTGGGGATCAAACGCACAAGGTCAAACCGACGTTCCTCCCGGCTTAAACGGGGTGGCCGCAATTGCTGCGGGAGAGTTGCACACCGTGGCTTTGAAGAGCGACGGCACAGTGGTGGCCTGGGGATCAAACGCACAAGGTCAAACCGACGTTCCTCCTGGCTTAAACGGGGTGATGGCGATCGCGGCGGGAGGAGGACACACTGTGGCCTTGAAGAGCGACGGCACCGTAGTGGTTTGGGGTTCGGACCAGTATCATCAAATGACCGTTCCAACTGGATTAACTGAAGTTACAGCCATCGCGGCGGGCCGATTTAACACCGTGGCCTTGAAGAGCGATGGATCGTTAGTGGCTTGGGGGGCAGGAATGACGAGCCCAGAGAACTGGCCTGAGTTTGGGCAGTCAATCGTTCCTGTTGGGTTAACCGGGGTGGCTGCCATTGCGGGGGGAGGGGGACACACTTTGGCCTTGACCAGCAATGGCGAGGTCGTGGCTTGGGGATATAACGGGAATGGTCAAACAAACGTTCCTGTTGGATTAGCTGGGGTGGCTGCCATTGCGGCAGGTGTGGAAAATAATCTTATCTTGAAGAACGATGGCACGGTGGCGGCGTGGGGCTTAAACACAGAAGGTCAAACAGTGGTTCCTGTGGGCCTGAGCGGAGTAACGGCGATTGCGTCAGGCTTCGAGCACACCGTGGCACTCACCAGCCTTGCCAAAGTGCTTACAGTTTCACCTGTCTCCCACGGCACTATCACCGGCGGCGGAACATTCGCGCCAGGAGCTACAGCCACCCTTACAGCCACGCCAGATGCGGGTTATATTTTCGTTAGCTGGACTGGCAGCGCCTCTGGCACCACCAACCCGCTTCAGTTGCTCATGGACAGCGACAAGACCGTTGGGGCAGCATTCGCACCGGACTTGGCGGACAGTGACGGAGATGGCTTGAGTAATTATGCAGAAGCGGTCATCTACCAGACCAACCCGAACCTTGCGGATTCCGATGGGGATGGGCTTTCCGATGCTCATGAAGTTGGACTGGGGCGTTTCTCAATCATTGCCGGATCATTCACCTGGGCTCAAGCGCGTGCCGGCGCTCACGCCCGCAATGGAGAACTTGCGTGTTTTCCGTCGCAGGAGAGTTGGGACCGGGCGATGGAATCCCTGGGAGCAAATGCCCTGGATGATTACAGCGGGCTCTGGATCGGCGCGAGTGATGCGACCACGGAAGGAACCTGGAAGTGGGTAAACGGTGCACCCTTTTCTTTCAGCCAGTGGGGCATCAGCAGGCCAAGCGCCGCCACAGGCAATACCCTGGACTATGCCGAGGTCTGCGGCGGAGCCGGTGGCGAAATCGGAAAATGGTTCGACCGATCCCCCACGACCGTGCGCGATGGCTACCTTCTGGAAACCGGTTATGCGACAGATCCCAACGTGGCGGACGCCGACGGGGACGGGCTCAACGATGGTGCGGAAGAGGCGGCTGGATCGAATCCTTTCCTGGCTGACACGGATGGGGACGGACTGACCGATGCACAGGAGGTGAACCTCACCCACACCAGCCCCAAACTGGCTGACACCAACAACAATGGCACAAACGATGCCCTGGAGGACGCGGATGCAGACACCCTGAATAATCTGGCCGAAGTGACCCAATACGGGACTGATCCGCTTCAAGCCGACACTGATGGAGACGGCCTCAGCGACGGTGCAGAGGTTCACTTTGCAGGCAGTTACTACAAACTGGTTCAAGGCTCCTTTACCTATCCTCAGGCTGCCGCCGATGCAGCTTCCAAAGGAGGGCGCATCGCCGGCTTCCCGTCTGCCTCCGACTACCTACGTGTCGCTGGCAAGGCCCGCCAGACGACGCAGGGTTATTTGTGGATCGGGTTATCCGACGCCACCATTGAGGGCACTTGGGTATGGACTGATGGTTCCGCCACCACCTACACACGTTGGCTGGCAGGCCAGCCAGATGGAGCGGCAGCCGAAAATAATACCATCATTGCACCCAACTCCACGCTGTGGGCCGACTCAGTGCCAAACTTTGCGGCGGTTGGCTACATTTTCGAGCGCGTTGGCAGTAATCCACTCGATCCCGATACGGATGGGGATGGCTTGACCGACGGCATGGAAGTAAACAGCACGCATTCCAGCCCGGTGTGGGAGGACACTGACGGAGACGGCCTGTTGGATGGAGTGGAAGTCAATACATACGGATCAAGCCCGATCAAAGTCGATACGGATGATGACGGCCTCAACGACCGGCTTGAGATCGAGATCTATCACAGCAACCCCTCCCTCGCGGACACTGACGGAGATGGCTTTGACGATCTCTTCGAGGTGAACACGGGCTTCAATCCTGCGTTGGCGACGAGCACTCCGGAGGCGGTTTCATCCATCCGCACCGCCGTCGAGTTCCGTTTCAATGCTGCCGCCGGAGTAAGTTACAGAATCGAAGGCTCAACAGACCTTCAAAACTGGACGACTCTCGAAACGGACATCATCGGGCAAAGCAACGTAGTGACCCGGTTCTACTCGACCGAGAACCAGGAAATGAGGTATTTCCGCCCAAGAAGAAATTAAGTCATTCAGGAACGCACCGCCGTGAGCACAAAACGCAAAAGCATCTGGACCCACAACCTCGTTCCTGGGCTCACGATTACACGAATCCTTGGCGCCGGGCTCTTGTTCGTCGGAATCAGGAGCATCTATGCGGGAGAGCTCAAAACCCGCGGGGTTCATTTTCAAGGCGCGATGGGATATGTGGCCGGAATCACCCTTCTGCTTCTTGCGTTCCTCTTGCTGCGCGGACGGATGGATGGAAAAGACACGTCGCAGAACCGGACGCTGCCGGATAAAATCGCTATGATCCTCGTGGCGCTAGGGTTCGCCGCTTGCATCGTGGTAAAGCTCAGTTCTTCACCGGAGCGTAACGCTGGCATCCAGCCCGGGCATCAGCCCCCCTCCCTCCCCGATTCCGATCCACAGTCCAACGCGACCATGAAGAAGCAAATTCCTATCAGATAAGGGGGCTTGATTAGTTACCAACCGCCCAACCAATGGAACAGGTGGCCCTCCCACAGGACTCAGACGCATCCGCAAGAACGCAGTAATTGGGTGCACTATCTATGGAGAATTCAACCGCGACCCCGACAAAGGCACAGGGAGAGGCGCGCCAAGCCTCGCGTGCGCCCGCGAGGGCCGAATCAGCCTGTAGACTTTGCGGGGAGTGTAGGCTAATTGTAGGCTAAAATTTCCTCTTCTTGGCTCTTTTTAACTCTTTACAACTCCTCTCGGTTTAGCCGCCGCCATTATCGAAAACCGCTGCAACCCTTGATTTACCAGCCCTCAGCTGGTCCCGGCGGAGGGACTCGAACCCACACGTCTTTAAAGGACAACGGATTTTGAGTCCGCCGCGTCTACCAATTCCGCCACACCGGGATGAGTTAGCTAAGTAGGTGGTTGAGGTAGCATGACGATGGTAAAAATGCAAAGGGCGAAGTTGCAAATTCTTCGCGGGGCCCCAAGAAAGAGGCTCGACGGTTTGCAGGGGAGCAGTAAACTGTCGCTCGGATATTCACCGATTCCCCCAACTCCCCATCCTCAGCTCCCCATGAAAATCATTCCTTTCTGCTCTGTTCTAGGCGTCTGTGCGCTGCTGGTCGTCGCTTGCGATAAACCCAAAACCGTCGTGGCTCCACCTCCCCCGCCTCCCGGTGCCGATGGTAAATTTTCCGATCCCAATGCGGGCGAGTTTCTCAAGCAATTTGAGACTTATGCAGAAAGGGCGAAGACCGCTCTCAATGCCGGGGACACTTCTAAATTTCAAATTTTAAATGCCGAGGGGACGGCCTTCAGCATCAATGCCCGTAACATCGGAGGTAGGCTCAAGGAGGACGAACTCCCTCAGTTCCAGTCTAAAGTCGCCGAATTCGAAAAAGTTTATCGTCAGGTGCAAGACCTGCTCCCCAATGCCGCGAAGAAAATCGAGGAGGCGCGCGCGCTGTCCGCCGCCCGGAAAGCCGCCAGGGAAGCCGCGAAGAATGCCCCTCCGACCGTGTCCCCCGCCCCCACCGATGCTGGAACCTTGGTTCCGGTGCCTGCCCCTCCGACCGAGCCTGCCCCGACCGTCCCTTCACCTCCCGCAGCACCTACACCAGCGACTCCCGCTCCAGAGGCTCCTGCTCCATCTCCTGCCGCTCCAGTTCCCGCACCTGCACCTGCGCCAGCCGCTCCTGCGCCAGCCGCTCCTGCGCCAGCCGCTCCTGCCCCAGCACCTCAGTAATCATCCTAATGCCCGCCCCCGCCATCTCCCGGTCTTCCCGGTTCACTGCTCCTCCGGTGGACCAGATCATGGTGGAGGAAAGGGCTCGGAGTTTTACGACCCGCAGTTTGAAATCCGATGCGAAAGTGGCCGGACTCAAACTGGCGGTGACGATGATGGATCTCACCACGCTGGAAGGCGCGGACACGCCCGGCAAGATTGCCCACCTCTGCGCCAAAGCCCGCTCGCCCATGCCTGAGCGCTACGGCTGTCCGTCCACGGCGGCGGTCTGTGTGTATCCCAATCTCGTTCGTTCGGCGCGCAAGCATCTGGAAGGCACGGGCATCCACCTGGCCAGTGTGGCTACGGCTTTTCCAAGCGGGCAGGCACCACTGGCCACGAAACTGGCCGAAGTGAAATTTGCGGTCAGGGAGGGGGCGGATGAAATTGACATGGTCATCGACCGAGGAGCGTTTCTGCGCGGCGATTATGCCAAAGTCTACGATGAGATCGCGGCGGTGCGTGAAGCCTGCGGGGAGGCGCACTTGAAAGTCATTTTGGAAACTGGCGAACTGAAAACCTACGACAACGTCCGGCTCGCCAGCGAGATCGCGATGCAGGCGGGCGGCCATTTCATCAAGACCAGCACCGGCAAGGTAAGCCCCGCCGCGACGATGCCGGTCACCCTTGTGATGTTTGAAGCGATTCGAGATTTTTACTACGCGACGGGCCGGCGCATAGGCATGAAGCCCGCCGGCGGCATCCGCAAGTCCAAGGAAGCGCTGCATTATCTGGTGATGCTCAAGGAAACACTGGGCGATGCCTGGCTCACGCCCGATCTCTTTCGCTTCGGTGCCAGCGGTCTGCTGACCGATGTGACGCTGCAACTGGCGCGCATGGCGGATGGGAACTACCAGAGCGAGGATTATTTCTCGCAGGCCTAGACACGCACGTAAGGTCTGAACAGCGGCAGTTGGTCGGACCTGATATCGAATTTGCCCTTTCGCCAAAATTTCCCTCTACTTGGCAGGGAATTTGCATGAGAGTGATCCAGTCTCACGCTCCATGCTCTTTCACAACTACCAAACCGACGGCTTCTTCGACGAAATGTTTACCCCGGAGGGGCATGTCCGTCCGCATTACCAGGCGGTGATGGATCAGTTCCAGGAAATGTCCGTGAAGGATTACGGCCAGAAGCAGACGGCGGTGGAACTCTCGTTCATGCGGGGCGGGGTGACGTTTACAGTGTATCAGGACTCGCAGGGGACGGAGCGGATTTTCCCCTTTGACTGCGTGCCACGAATCATTCCGGCGCACGAGTGGGAGGTGATCGAGCGCGGGCTGATTCAGCGCATCACGGCGCTGAACCTTTTCCTGCACGACATTTATCACGAGCAGAAGATCCTCAAGGATCGCACGATCCCCGCGCAGGTCATTTTGAGTGCGAAACACTTCCGGCGTGAATTCATGCACTTCGAAGTGCCGCAGAACATTTATGTGCACATCTGCGGCACGGATTTGATCCGGGGGGGCAATGGGCAGTATCTGGTGCTCGAAGACAATCTCCGCTGTCCTTCGGGGGCGAGTTATATGCTGGAGAATCGCTCCGCGATGAAACGCGCGTTTCCAGAGATGTATCGGGCGTCGAATGTGGCCTGGGTGGATTCCTATCCGCAGCAATTGCTGAGAAACCTCCAGCACGTGAGTCCTCCCGGCTGCCATGGGGAAGTTCCCAATGTGGTGCTGCTGACGCCGGGGGTTTACAACAGCGCCTATTTTGAACACGCCTTTCTGGCACGGCAGATGGGCATCCCGATTGTGGAGGGGCGCGACCTGATTGTGCGCGATTTCAAAGTTTACATGCGCACCACTGCCGGGCTGATGCAGGTCGACGTGATCTACCGCCGCATTGACGATGATTTCATTGATCCCAGCGTCTTCCGCAGCGATTCCCTGCTCGGGGTCTCCGGCTTGGTGAACGCCTGCCGCGCGGGCAATCTGTGCCTGGCCAACAGCATTGGGACAGGCGTGGCCGATGACAAGGTCGTCTATTACTACGTGCCCAAGATCATCAAATATTACCTGGGCGAAGACCCGATTCTTCCCAATGTGGAAACCTTCCTGGCCAGTGAAACATCGGATCGCGAATACATCCTCGAAAACCTGAACAAGCTGGTCGTGAAATCCGCCAATGAAGCCGGGGGCTATGGAATGCTGATGGGACCGTGGGCCAGCAAGGAGGAGATCGAGGAATTCCGCCAGCTCATCATTGCCAATCCGCGGAATTTCATCGGGCAGCCCCCCATTTCTCTCAGTCGCCATCCCACCTGGGGCAATGAGACCGAAACCCTGGAAGGCCGCCACATCGACCTTCGCCCCTATGTCCTCTATGGCGACAAAGTCAGCGTCACTCCCGGCGGCCTGACACGGGTGGCCCTGCGCAAGGGCAGCCTGGTGGTCAACAGTTCCCAGGGCGGTGGCTCCAAAGACACGTGGGTGCTGAATCCCCCCAACCATTAATCCCTATGTCCGCGTCCACCTCCACCTCCGCCAGCCGGGAAACGTATGCCCCCCGCCGCGTTGGCGAAATCATGCTTTCCAGGGTTGCGGCATCGCTCTACTGGATCAGCCGCTATCTCGAACGCGCCGAAAACACCGCGCGTCTGCTCGATGTAAACCTGCAACTGCTGCTGGATTTCCATGCCATTGATGATGAAACGTTGAAGGAACACTGGATTCCCATTCTGCGCTCCGCGGATGAAGAAGAGGGATTCGGCAAGCTCTATGACACGGCGAACAGTCGCAATGTCACCGAATACATGACGTTCTGCGCGGAGAATCCCAATTCCGTTTTCTCCTGTATCAGTGCCGCCCGTGAAAACGCCCGGCAGGTGCGCGATCAAATTTCCATGGAGATGTGGGAGGTTCTCAACATGGCCTACCTCTTCTTCAAGGATGGCGAGGCGAGGCGGCTCTGGAATGACGGCGATGGGGCCGGACCGCTCTATGAACGCGTGAAGAGTTTCTCCCATTATTTCCTCGGTCTGACGGATGCCACGTTCTCGCGCAACGAGGGTTATGAGTTTCTGCAATTTGGCATGTATCTGGAGCGCGCCGACAAGACGTCGCGCATTCTCGACATCAAATACCACATGCTGTTGCCCAAGATCACGGACGTCGGCGGCGCGGTGGATACGGTGCAGTGGCAGGCGCTCCTGCGTTCGGCCAGCGCGCTGGAGGCTTACCGGCGCTTCTACATGGCGGAAATTCTGCCGAAGAAAGTGGCGGAGTTTTTGATCTTCAGCGAAAATTTTCCGCGCTCCCTGCGCTTCTGCATGCAGGGACTGGATGATTACCTTCATCGCCTCACCAACACCGGACCGGATGAATACCCGACCCCGCCTGAGCGGGCTTTTGGAAAGTTGCTGAGCGATCTCAACTTCCTGAGCATCGAAGACATTTTCCGTTCCGGATTCCATGAATACCTGGTCAAGGTTCAGGAAGTATTATCCGATCTGGACAGTCACATTTTCCGCGTCTTTATGTTCTACCCACCGGTGGATGTCGCCGCTGAGATCCGCATTCATCAACAGGAGCAACAGCAGCAGCAGCAAACCCGATCCAGCACGACCAGAATTTGAGCAACGATTTCCCGACCAACATCGACTTGCCCCGGGAGCTTTCCGCAGATGGTGAAGCGCATCCGCCCATGCTCCTTCGGGTCAGACACCTGACGCGTTTCACCTATGCGGACGTGGCCCGCGACAGTTGCAATGACGTGCGCTTATGCCCGATCACCGATGGTTTTCAGAAAATGCACTCCTTTCGCCTCAGGGTGCAGCCGCCGGTCCTCGTGATGACCTATCATGACTTCTGTTTCAACCGGGTGGACCATTTCGAAATTCCCGAGCCTCATTCGACGATGGAAGTGGAGTCGGTCGCCGTGGTCGAGACCTACCGGGATAATCGCGGCGCAGTGCCGGTGGATTTGCCCATCGAGGCGCTGAGCGGTCCGGATGCGACTGAAAATTTCTATGATTTCCTTTCCGACACCCCGTTCGTTTCTCTGGAGCCGGAAATCTGGCGGGAGGCGGTGGATGTTCTGCCGGAGGGCGTTCGCCACCTCTGGTTCGACAGTGTGAAAATCGGCGAGCATATTTACAAAACTTTCCGTTACCTGCCCCGGAGCACCAACGCCCATACCAGGATGGTGGAGGTGCTGCGCACCCGCGAGGGGGTGTGCCAGGATTTCGCCCATGTGATGCTGGCGATGTGCCGAAGCCAGGGCATTCCCGCGCGGTATGCGAGCGGATATTTTTACAACAAAAACCGCCAACTGGATGAAATCGAAGCCTCCCACGCGTGGGTGGAAATTTTCCTGCCGGGTTATGGCTGGAAAGGCTACGATCCCACGCATTGCCGGCTGGCCGACACGCGCTACATCAAACTGGCCGTGGGCCGCGACTACGCGGACATCCGTCCGGTGAACGGAACGTTTCGCGGACGTGGCACGCTGTCCATGACCGTGGAGGTGCGGATCACCCGCGAATCTTCGCCCTGATCAGGCACGTCCGAGGTAGGTGCCGTCTTCGGTCTTGACGCTGATCTTTTCACCCCGGTTGATGAAGAGGGGCACGTTGACGATGAGGCCTGTCTCCAGCGTCGCGGGCTTCTGGACATTGTTGGCGGAGTCGCCGCGCACGCCATCGGCTGATTCGGCCACCGTCATGACCATGGAGGCGGGAAGTTCGATCGCTGCGGGAATCTCGTCGGTCATGACGACAATGTATTTCTGGCCTTCGATCAAATAATCCTTCACCGGCTTAACCAGCACGTCGCCAAGGCAGACGTCGTCATAGGTGGTGCAATGCAGGAAATGGTAGCCGGAGCTGTCCTTGTAGCTGAACTCGTAGTCTTCCTTGGTCATGTTCACGCTCTCCAGGGAATCGTTGGAGGTGGGACGCAGGTTGTGCACATTTCCGGAGGAAATGCTGCGGACGGACATTTGGACATAGGAAGCCATGCGGGGAGGCGTTTTCAGTTCCATGCTGGAAATGATGCACACATCACCATTGTGACGAATGGCTTGGCCGCGACGAAGATTGATAGCAGGGGTTTGAGGCATAAGATGGGAGGTATAATGAGAAATCGGCGTCTTGCCAAGGGGGAAAATGGGGGAATTTCCGGTCACCCAAGTGCCCCGCAGCCGCACATCACCAATCGCTCCCGACCATCGGTTGCATCCGGCGATTCCACAGGCATGCTGTCGCGTGAACCAACGTCCTGACATCGAACTCCTCTCCCCGGCTGGAAACTGGGAATGCGCCCGTGCCGCAGTGGCCAACGGGGCCGATGCCATTTATTTCGGCATGCCGCAGTTCAATGCCCGGCTGCGGGCGGAAAATTTCCAAACCGAGGAACTGCCTGAGTTGATGGCGTTTCTGCACCAGCATGGCGTGCGGGGATTCGTGGCCTTCAACACCCTGGTCTTTACCGGGGAACTGGCAGCGGCGGAGGCCCAACTGGCCTGGCTTCAGAAATCGGGCGTGGATGCGATCATCGTTCAGGATCTCGGACTGGCTTCCGTGGCGAAACGGATCGCCCCGGACGTGGAACTGCACGCCTCCACCCAGATGACCATCACTTCACCGGAGGGGCTGGCCTTTGCGCAGCAATTGGGCCTGGACCGGGCGGTGCTCGCCCGGGAGGTGAGTCTTCGCGAATTGGAAAAGTTCCGCGGATCGCCCGTCCCGCTCGAGGTCTTTGTTCACGGAGCCCTGTGCGTGGCCTATTCGGGTCAATGCCTCACGAGCGAAAGTCTCGGCCAGCGCAGCGCGAACCGGGGCGAATGCGCCCAGGCCTGCCGGATGCCCTACCAGCTGGTGGTGGATGGCGAGGTGCGCGACCTGGGTGATAAAAAATACCTGCTCTCGCCCCAGGACCTCGCCGCCGTCCAGGAAATCCCCGCGCTCATCGAACTCGGAGTGACCAGTTTCAAGATTGAAGGCCGCTTGAAAAGTCCGGAATACGTCGCGGCGGTCACCAAGGTTTACCGCAAGGCGATCGATACCGCCTTGGAGGGGAAGGAATTTAAGGAATCAAAAAGCGACCGCTACTCATTGGAAATGACCTTCTCACGCGGCCTTTTTACAGGCTGGATGCACGGGGTAAACCATCAGGAATTGGTCGGTGCCAGGTATGGGAAAAAGCGTGGAGCCTTTCTCGGGCGCGTTCAGCAGGTCGATCGCGATGCCGTGGAGATGGAGGAAATGCTCCTGGACATGAAACCGGGCGACGGCGTGGTCTTCGACACCGGCGAGGACACGAATCAGGAACAGGGTGGGTTCGTTTACGCCGTGGAAGGTCACTGGCTGGAATTCCAACGGGGAAAACTTGACCTGCAACGGATTCCGCCCGGAACCAGAGTCTGGAAGACCAGCGATCCACTCATGGAGCGGCAACTGCGGGCGACTTTCAAAGGAACCCTACCGATCCGCAAGCATCGAAAGCTGCGTTGCTTAGTCGTAGGCAACACTGGCTCACCTCTGGCAATTTCCGCCCTGAACGAGGTTGGAGAAGTGCTGGCGAACGTGAAATCAACCTCCCTGCTCCAGACCGCTGCGAAGCACCCCATGACCACCGCGACACTTCAGACCCAGATCGGGAAACTGGGAGGAACCCCGTGGGAATTGATCGCCCTCGAAAACCAAGTGCAGGGCGAAGTCATTCTGCCCTTGAGTGAACTCAACCAAATGCGCCGCGATCTCTTGGCAGCTATGGATTCGCCGCAAGAATCCACCCGTGAGAAAGCGTCTACAGGATTGGTAGCAAGAGAGTTGGAGAACATTTTTAAACTGAAAAATCCCAGAACGCAACCCGCCGACCTCTCCGTCACATGCCGGACCCTCCCTCAGGTGGAAGCGGCCCTGAAATTGGAAATACCTATCATCTACATCGATTTCGAAGACATCCGACGGGCACCCGAATCCGTGAAGCTCGCCGCCAACAGTCCCGCCAGCCAAATCTTCCTGGCGACTCCGCGCATTCAGAAGGCCTCCGAAGAGGGGTTTTTCAAGCTTCTGCAACGAGCCGAACCGAATGGCATACTGCTACGCAACCTAGGCGGCGTGGCCTATTTTCGCGATTCCGGCCTCCGACTCCACGGCGATTTCTCCCTGAATGTTGCCAATCCCCTTTCCGCCCATTTCCTGATCGAGCAGGGACTGGAGCGACTCACAATTTCCAGCGATCTCACCGCCGAACAGGCTCTCGATCTTTTGGCGGACGCCCCTCCGGAGTGGTTTGAAATCATTCTCCACCAGCACATGCCCATGTTTCACATGGAGCACTGCGTTTTTGCGGCTTTCATGAGTTCGGGAAAAACCTTCCTGGACTGTGGCCGGCCATGCGAAAAGCACCAGGTCCGCCTGCGGGATCGGGTGGGAATGGAGCATCCTTTGAAAGCAGATGTGGGGTGTAGAAATACACTCTACAATGCTGTAGCTCAGACGGGTGCGAAGTATTTTCCAGTGTTTCACTCGGCGGGATTACGACATTTCCGAATCGACCTTCTGGAGGAATCCCCCGAGGAGGTTATCCGGATCGTTGGTGCCTACCGCAGCCTGCTGGCGGGGGATTGCGATGCGGAATCGCTCTGGCGGGACCTGAAGGCGAGGTCGCAGCTGGGGGTGACTTCCGGGACGCTGCGGGAGATAGCGACTTAATCGCGCGGGTCAGGCCTCGATGCTCACCGAAGGCACAAAAATGTTCGATCTGTTCAGGGACACTTTGAACCTGTTCAACAAAAAGCGGCACGCTTTTACTCAATCCGTCTCAGCGGTATTGACATCGCTGAGGTTCGATCTTCATTGAACTCCACACCCCCAGTTTAGCTTCCATCCCCCACCCCCACTCATCCCATGAATCTCACCCCCACAGCCTACGGAACTTGGAGCGGCGGCAAATACATGCATTTCGGCGAAGCCTTGGAGGATGCGCGATTCATCAACGCCATCCGCCTGGCCTACGATTCCGGCATTCGCACCTTTATGACCGCCGATGTCTATGGCGTGGGACGGGCGGATGAACTGCTCGGTCAGGCCCTTAAGGGCATTCCGCGCGACAGCTACGCCCTCGCCACCGGCCTGGGCCACGATTTTTACACCGGCCAGCGCAATGGCTCGGCGGGTTATCCTCGTTTCACCGATCCCGCCCTGCGCGGGCCGGAGGAATATGCTTCGTTTCTCAACATGGCCGCTGAGAAGTGCCTGGAGCGCTGCGGAACAGATCATTTTGACCTCGTCATGCTGCACAACCCCGACGAGCGTGGCTACACCAGCGAAGCCGTCTGGGACGCGATGGCTGGCCTGAAGAAGCAGGGACTGTCGAAACAGCTGGGCATTGCCCCTGGTCCCGCCAATGGGTTCACGCTGGATTTGGTGCAGTGTTTTGAGACGTTTTTTGAAGTCATCGACTGGGCCATGATCATCCTCAACCCCTTGGAACCCTGGCCGGGACAGCTCGCCCTGCCGGCGGCGGATCAGTTCGGCGTCAATGTGCTGACCCGGGTGGTTGATTACGGCGGCATTTTCTGGGACGACGTCAAACCCGGTCACGCTTTCCGTCCCGGGGATCACCGCACCTACCGCGCCGAGGGCTGGGTGGAGCACGGTTGTGAGAAATTGGAGGCGATGCGCAAGATCGCCAAGCGCCACAACCTGTCGATGATCCAACTGGCCAGCCTCTGGAATCTGGCCCAGAACCCTGTGGAAAGTGTCATCCCCACGTTCATTCAGGAAGCTGGCGAGGGCGCGCGGAGCATTGAATCGAAGATCAAGGAACTCGCGACCCTGCCCGCCATCAATCCGCTCACGCCCGAGGAGGTGGAGGAAATTCGCCAGATCGGCGACAACACCGGGTGCATGAAGCTGAAGGGTGCCAGCCAGCGGCATGCCAGCAGTGACCGACCGGATGAGTGGGCCATGCGCGAAGACCTCGTTGGAGTCTCCGAGCGATGGAGCCTCGGTTCGGGATGGTAGCGGGAAAGGACAAATCTGCGGTTGCACTGAGATTGGAAGAATTGCATGTGCGGTGAAATTCCTCCGTTCACCCTGCTGCTCCCATGTCTGATTTCTTTCAAATTGCCGATCGTTCCGAACGCATTCACCTGATCGGGGTCGCGGGCAGTGGTATGAGTGGCATCGCCGCGCTGCTATTGGAACTCGGATACAAAGTTTCCGGATCGGACAAGGCGACCACTTCCGAAACCGAACGGCTGCAGGGCCTCGGATTGGAATTCTTCTGTCCGCATACCGCCGAAAGCGTCGCCGGCGCCGGGCTGATCGTTTATTCATCCGCCATCAAGCCCGGAAATGTCGCCTACGATGCCGCCACTGCGGCGGGGATTCCGCTCTACCGCCGGGCCGAAGCGCTCGCGGCTATCATGATGCGCAAGCAGGGCATCGTGATTGCCGGCATGCACGGTAAGACGACCACCTCCAGCATGTGCGCCCACGTGTTGCGGGCGGGAGATCTTCGCCCCAGCCATTATGTGGGGGCGGAAATCCCCCTGCTTGGAACCAACGCATTTTGGGATCCGGATGGCGCGCATTTCGTCGCAGAGGGCGACGAGAGCGACGGCACCATCGCGCTCTTTCATCCACAGCATGTCATTCTCCTCAATGTCGAGGAGGAGCATCTCGATCATTATAAAAGTCTCGATCACATCAAGGCCACCTTTGCCAAACTGCTCGATCAAACGAGCGGATCCGTCTATTACTGTGGAAGCGATCAGGGAGCCACCGACGTTTGCTTCAAGCGGGCGTGCGCGGTTTCCTATGGATGGGAAAAGGAATTGGATTACGCGGCGATCGATATCAATACCGTCGGTCAGAGCACTGAATTCACGGTGCTGCGACGCGGAGAACCGCTGGGCGTGCTAATTCTCAATATTCCCGGACGGCACAACGTTCTCAATGCCCTGGCGGTCGTCGCACTGGCCACGGACCTGGGCGTGGCGTTTGATCGCATTGCGTGGGCACTGGGGACATTTCGCGGAGCAAAACGCCGCTTTGAGGTGAAATTGCAGTCGCCTCATTTCACGATCGTCGACGACTACGGCCACCACCCCACGGAGATTGCCGCCACGCTCGCCACCGCCCGCCAATACGCCACGGGACAGGGTCGCAAGCGGGTGGTCTGCGTCTTTCAGCCGCACCGCTACACGCGCACGCAGCTTTTGAGAAAGGAATTCGGCCGGGCGTTCGGGGCGGCGGATGCCGTTTTTGTCCTCGATGTTTACGCCGCCAGCGAACCACCGATCCCCGGCATTTCCGGCCAGACGATCATCGATGAAGTCCGCGCGGTCGAGGGGGATCGCATCAAGCTTCTTTACACCCCCCAACGGGAAACCGTGCATCAGGCCGTGGGAAATTTTCTCCGCCCCGGCGATCTGCTGATCACCCTGGGAGCCGGCAATGTGCATGAAATCGGCACCCGCCTGCGCGACGATATCTCCGTTCTCGAAGGCCTGGAATCGTCGATGGGGGAGGATTCCAGCCTGTGCCGTCTCTACGAACCCATGAGCCGCCACACCACGATCCTCATCGGCGGTCCCGCGCAGTTTTGGGCGGAACCGCACACGATTGAAGGTTTCCAGCGTTTGATCAAACATTGCCGCGAGCAGGGATTGCCCATTCGGGTCGTCGGTCGCGGCTCAAATCTGCTGGTGCGGGACGGTGGCATTCGCGGCGTGGTCATCCACCCCTGCAAGGGCGATTTCGACGAGGTCCGGGTGGTCGGCGACACGCTCGTTTGCGGCGCGGGAGCCCGGCTCAAAAAAATCGCCCATGCGGCCCGGAAGGCCCGGCTGGGAGGATTCGAATG
The DNA here is from genome assembly GCA_943333275.1 of Akkermansia muciniphila. Classification (GTDB taxonomy): domain Bacteria; phylum Verrucomicrobiota; class Verrucomicrobiia; order Verrucomicrobiales; family V1-33; genus JAGNEJ01. Next base: position 20,468 of record CALQSQ010000044.1, on the reverse strand, counting down.
GATGGAGGGTATTCCTGGAAATCTGGGTGGCAGCATCCGCATGAATGCCGGAGCCATGGGCGTGGAAACGTTCGACCAGATCGTCAGTATCACCTACCTCGATGCCGCTGGAGAACTTCACACCAGGGAACGCAGCAAAATAGAATCGCACTACCGCAACGTCCCCCAATTTACCACCAACTACGCCGTCTTCGCCACGCTGCGGGGCATGCCGAATACAGACCTCGGGAAGATCGATGCGAAGCTGGAAGCCTCGAAATTAAAGCGTCGCACGGGACAGCCCATCGCTGCCAGCGCCGGCTGCATTTTCAAAAATCCCGCCGAAATCCCCGCTGGTAAACTCGTCCAGGAACTAGGCTACAAGGACCGCGCCGTCGGTTCGGCCAAAGTCTCGGTCATCCACGGAAATTTCATCACCAACGAAGGCGGCGCCACCGCTTGGGACGTACTTGAATTGATCGATCAAATCAAAAAAGAGGCCCGGGAAACCCGCGGCATCACCATGGAGACCGAAGTTCAGATCATTGGACAGGACGGACTGATCTGAGGCGTCTCAGTCTGGACGCGGATCCACCGATCTCACCCGAGGAAGGATGGCTCCCCTTGGCTTGGGGGTATCCTCACCCGGCAGCAGGATTTTCACGCGCAGTCCGTGTTGCTGTGCGGCAGCGTTTGCAAGGTTCCTCACCGAGGAAATCCCGATGCCATCGCGGCCCATGATCTTGTAAACATCGCGGTCAAAGGCGGTGATGATGTAAACGAATTCCCCACCCCCCTCCTCCATGGACACTTTGGTCCGCTGGGGAAAATTGGACACACCGCGGGCCACGTTTTCGATGAAAGCCCTGATCCCCTCGGCCGGATTCATTCAATGACGGGCGTATGGGGATGATTGATCCAATCAGCTTAAGCCGACTTGGCAGCGGCCTTGCGGGTCTTGCGAATCAGGCTCATCACCGTCTCGCTGGGCTTGGCGCCTTTTTTCATCCAGGAGTCGGCCTTGTCGACGTCGATGGAGTAGTTCGTGCCGGCGGCCAGAGGATCGTAGGTTCCGAGCGCCTCAATGAAAGGCCCATCGCGACGGGCGCGGGAGTCCGTGACGACGATACGATAGTAAGGGCGATGTTTGTTGCCTTCTCTTCTGAGCCTGATTGCGACCATGACGTTTAATTTAAATGGGTAAGGGGAAAATGGAGAGCGGGGAGGATTGAGCGGATTCGGGGGATTTCAACTGGAAATGTGATTTTTCTCGGGGTGCCTCGGAAACAGCCCTTTTGCCGGGCGGGGGGGGCGAAAGTCCCTGCTTCGTCCAAATCGGGATGGTGTCCGGAAAATTTACTCCATTTCCCCATCATTGACCTTGAGGACTGCCCCCGCGATACTTGCCCCATGAAACAGTCATCCCCGAAGAGTGCGAACCCCGGGCCCGTTCTCGCGGCCGCTGCCATCGCGCTGGCACCACTCAGCGGACACGGGGCGGTGATCTCGGGAGCAGGCGGCAATTCGAAGACAAATGCGACCGTCATCTCGCTTGCGGAGCTGGCGGCCGGCGTCAGTTGTCCCGGCAATACGCTGGGAGCAGACAATTCCTTCTTCACCCCCGCCAGCCCCGGCCTCCCCTTTGCCTACAATGGGCCCGATCTGTGGTTCACCTTCACCACCACGGCTCCCCTCACCCTGCTCGCCTCGCTCGATCTGAGCGGATCCAGCGGCGACCTCGTGCTGTTCCTGCTGGGCTCCGGCGGCAACAATGCCGATATCCTCGGCAACTCCCCGGACCAAATTGGTCCCGGCGCCGGACCGGAAATTCTCCCCGAAATCACCCTCGCAGCGGGCACGTATTTCCTGGTGATCGATTCCTACTTCGCCGCGCCCCATGCCCAAAGTGCCGGATCATTCAAACTCAACATCGCCCCGGTCGCCGGGATTCCAGAGCCGGACTTCGCCGTCCTCACCACTACATGCCTCGCCCTCGTGTCCCTGACGAGAAGCCGCCGCCGAAACCGGTAACGCGGCATCCTCGCAATGGTGCACACCATGGAAATGCTCGTGATCCCATTTTCCAGTTGCAGGCTGGGAGGAAAGCATTATCTAGTCGGCCCGCAGGCTCTGTGGGAATTTGAATACCAAGGCGCGGTTAGCTCAGTGGTAGAGCACCTCACTGACACTGAGGGGGTCACTGGTTCGAACCCAGTATCGCGTACCATTCCCCGCCACTCCGATGCTCCCCGATGAATTAACGGATGACGAAACAGCGCGCCAGCGGGCGTTGCGGGCCGTCGAGGGATATGCGGAACTTGGATTGCATGATCTCGCCTGGGAGGAACTCGCGCCGTTTCTGCGCCAGGTCTCGCGATGGATCGATGTGCAGGAAATCCATCTCAATCTCCTCATGCGCGAGAAACGATGGGTGGAAGCCATCGAAGCCGGCCGGACGCTCTGCCGCAACTGCCCCGACCTCCCCCACCCTTTCATCCACACCGCCTTCTGCCTGCATGAAACCCGGCGCACGCTGGAAGCCTTGAAAACGCTCCGCAGCGGCCCGCAATCGCTCCAGCAGGATGCCATTTTCCATTACAATTGCGCCTGCTACCTCGCCGTCCTCGGCCATGATGACGAGGCCCGGGAATCTCTCCGCACCGCCTTTGCCATGGATGAATCGCTTCAGGAAAATGCCCGCGTCGATCCTGATCTCGCCACGCTCCGTCCCCGCGGGAGTTGAATTACACAGCCCTCAATCCGGCACCGCATCATCCAGCCAGGCTATCTTATCCACGATGATGAATCGCCTGGGGTGCTTTTCCTCCAAGGCAGCCTTCACGGCGGCATCCGTGGGTTCGGCCACCAGGATCGTTTCCCATTTCGAGTGGCTGTCGTGGGCGAAATCCATCGAGGATTCATCCCGCCATCGGTCATCGGTTTCGCCAACTGGCACGGCCACCTTGGGGTGGACCTCCCCGGGCAGGTAACTGCGGTAGTAGACTCGGACTCGATTCTTGCGCATGTCACCACGCTAGCCGCTTCCCTTCCGCGAGCAACTCCCTTAATGTGAAATATGCCGATTGAACAATCGCCCTTTTCCGGCATGTTGACTTTTTTTACACTACCTCCAACATGACGAAACCCACCTCCAACCTCGCGGTCGGCTCCGCCATTCTGGCCGTCGGCATGGGTCTGGGATGGTGGCTGCGCACGCAATGGGAGGCTCCCCAGGGGCAGAAAATGGTCACCCTGCCATCCGCTGACTCCCCCGCATCCGACGCTTCCATCGGTGGGGCCGCTTCAGACAAGTCTGGCCATAACACCCCGGATAAAAACACCGGCGGCTCCCCGCCAAAATCGCCGGAATCCCCCCGCGAGACCGCCATGACCCTGCTGCGCGAAATGCTCAAGGAAGGTGATTTCGGCGGGGGACCACCCCCGGATTTCTTTAATTTTCTCCAGGCCTTGTCTGGATGCGATTCCCCAACGCTCAAGGCTATGCTGGCTGAAATTAAGGCCATGGACAAGGAACCAAACAATGAAGGCCGCCATTCCCATGCAGGCGAGTTTTCCATGATGATCCTGTCGCGCCTTGGAAATGTAGACCCCTCCGAAGCGGTTAATCAAATGATTGAAATGAAGGCCAATGGAGACCGTATCGACCGAGAACTGTATCCCTTCATTTTTACATCGATTGCCAAGACTCACCCAGAACAGGCGCAATCGATTATCGATCGCATGCCCGACGCCGAATCCAAACAGTCCGCCCAGGAGGCTTGGCTACTTGTTCGCAGCAGGCAGGACCCGGATCTGGCCCTTCAGGAATTCCTGACACTACCTAAAGCGGAGGGTGATGACAAGAGCAACCGAAATGACCAAATCACAAGGGAGTTGATTAAGGCCGTGGCCCAGCGTTCGCCGGAAAAGGGCATCAAAGCCGCGCTCGAAACCGGGGGCGACCAGAAGCAGAACCTGATCAATGAGATTGTGCAAGGCTGGGGGCAGCGGAATCCCCAGGAAATGGCAGAATGGGCGCTGAACGAAAAGGATCCCACCGGGCTGCGCATCGCTCTGGAGAAAAATGTCGCCTCGGTGGATCCCGGCCAATTGCGCAGGGATTTCTCCACCCTAGGCCCTGACTCCAAGGCCAAGGAACTCCTCGCCGCCGCTCTCGGCACCCGCTACGCCCAGCAGGACCTCTCCGCCGCCGTGGAATGGAGCAAAACTCTCTCCGGCGCCAATCAACTCAATGCTCAAAACGGCATCGCCTCCATCTGGATCGGCCGGGATCCCATCGCCGCCTCTGAATGGCTGGCCACCTGGCCGGCTGGAAATATCAAGGACGAGGCTGTCGGGGAACTCGTGAACAAAATTCACGCCGATGATCCCGAAAGTGCGTTCACCTGGGCCGCCAGCATGGGGGGGAACGATCGTTTCCGCAGCATGGCGCAGGCCTTGCAAACCCTGCAGATCAAGGATCCCCTCGCGGCCGCCAACATTCTGGCTGACATGTCGGAGGAGGACCGCAGGAAGCTTCAACAGTCTCTCAACGGCAGGTAGGCCTGTCCGGCATTATCGACCTGATCACTTGGCCTTGGGCAGCAAACCATTAAAAATGTTCAACCCCTGATTGATCAAATCCGGTGCGGCTTTCACGCCCTCCTTCAGGACATTCGTGCCCCCCTTGAGCATTTCCTCAGGGGATTTCGATGCCAAATCGGTGACGTTTTCAATCTGCTGATCAAACCAGGCGTCCTTGATGCGCGATGCCAGATCCTCCTGAATGTCATCCAGCGTGCCGGTGACACGCATTGCCGGCACGGCCCATTTGTAGCCCTTGGCCTCGCGGACGAACACCCGTTGTTCCGCGCCATCGATGGCTTTGAGCCGACCCGGAGTCACGCCGACCTCAAACACCCCGGCAATCTCATTCCCCCGGATGATCAGCGATCCCTCCAGTTTCACCAACCCGCGAGCCTCCACCTCCACGTTGGTCAGATGCCAGGTGTTCCCCTGCTGCTTGAAATCGCAGCGGGAGGTGTTCAACTCGAGCCGGGTGAACTCGGCAGTCTTGGTGCGTTCCGCCAGATTTTCCAAGAACGGCAGACTGGTGAGCACGGCCTTTTTCATGGTGAAGGATCCATCGGTCATCATCGAAGCGGGATCGGATGGTGAACCCACCAGATGCGCCTTGAGATCAGCCTTGCCGGAAAGACGTTTCACCCAGGTCTCCTCCACCCAATCCTGCATATCGAAGTCATTGGCAGTCAGGTGGAAATCCATCGACGCCGTCTGCCCTTCGTATCGCTGGCTACCGGTGATGGCCACGCGCGCCTTGGAGAATTCCGAACTCTTCCTGCCACCCGGTTTGGAAAGCGGGGCGAGATCGCCTTCAAAGGACAGCAAATCGAACTGGTCCGGCCGAACCCGGGCATCGAGATCGATGATTTGCAGCCTCATGCCCGGCCCCACGTTGGTGATCATCTGCGCGCGATCGCCCTGCGGATGACTGGACAGGCTCCAGCTTTGCAGATCCCCGCTGCCTTTGATGGTTAGGGGAAGACCGCTCATCCTCATCTCGCCCTGGGCGGATTTCACGAGGAGGGAGGTTTCATCAATTTTGATTTCCCCCAGGGTGAATTCCGTGGGCTTGAAGGAATCGATCCAGCTGGAGGACGCGGGGGTGACCGGCCCAGCGGAGACGGATTCGGCAAAGGGCCGGGGCAGCCTGCCCTCGTCACTGACGATCAGCTGGACGCGGCTCACTTTCACACTGGGCACGTCCACATTGCGATTCCACAGATCCAGTTTCACATCGGCGCGCACGTCATCGACGGTGAGTTTGGAGAACGCGGCATCGGCGTAGCCAAGGGCGGTCATTTTCTGCATCTGTGCCTGGTTGCCATTGAGCGCCAGACCATCGAACTGGCTCTGGGCCTTGATTTTGGCGGCCACCTGATCGCTGAGCTGGGTCTGGAACCCAGCGCTGCGCAGGTAGCTTTTCAGCCACAATCCGAAGCAGAAATAAGCGAGAAATGCCAGGACCAGAAGTCCTCCCAGCGCCACCAGTCCGCGCATTCCCCAGTTGGGTTTGTTGCGACGCGAGCGCTTCCGACCGCGGCCACGCGAGGCGGGGAGGACGGGTTCAGGCGCGATGGTGGGGGAATCGGACATGGGAAATGGTATGGGGCGGCGGGAAGATTGCACGTGACAACCGTGCCTGCCTGTATTTCCCTCACTTCACCATTTCTGAAGCGTTCTTCAACTCCATTCCACCACAAATCTTTTACGCCTCCATGCTCGAACTTCGCGACATTTGCTTCACCATTGAGAAGGACGGACACGAGGTCAACCTGCTCGATAAAATTTCCCTGAAGGTCCCCTCGGGGCATTTCATGGCGGTCGTCGGACCCTCCGGATGCGGCAAGACCACCCTCATGAAAATCATCAGCGGCCTGCTGCTGGAGACGGAGGGCGAAGTCTGGTGGAAAGGGGCAGATCTGAGCGAGGACGGCGAAATGCTGCCCAATGAACTGGGCTACGTCCCCCAGTTCTCCATCGCCTACGACCATCTCACCGTCGAGGAATGCGTGGAGCACGCCATCCGCCTGCGTGTGGGATCCGTGAGTGGTTCCGCGCTGGAGGAGCTGGCCGACAATGTCATCCAGCAGGTGGGCATGGAAACGATGCGTGAGAAACGCGTCAAGGTTCTTTCCGGCGGACAAAAACGCCGCCTGGGCCTGGGCCTCGAACTTGTGACCAATCCCAAGCTACTGCTCTGCGATGAAGTGACCAGCGGTCTGGATCCCCAGTCGGAACGGGAAATCGTCAATCTCATGCACCAGCTTTCCCTGAAGCAGGGACGCATGGTTATGAACATCACGCACAGCCTCGCCAATCTCGAACTCTACGATTCCGTGCTGGTGCTGCACGAGGGCCGGATGGTCTTCCACGGCCCGCCGGATGCCCTCAGCCATTATTTCTCCGTCCAGCATGTCGAGGATGTCTATCTCACCTTGAAAAAACGCGCGGCCGATGCCTGGCAGGGGAGCTGGTCGAAATATCGCAATGAATACGATGCTCTGATTCAAAAACGCCAGGCAAACCGCCGCGAGTCCGAACCCAACGCCGCCGCGACCGAGTCTGATGCCAAATCGAACTCCGATGAAGACACCGACCTCCCGCCTGAGTCCCCTGACAACGATGACAATCTGCCGGGCTTCTTCCGTCAATTCTGGGTCCTGCTGTCGCGCCGCTGGTTGTTGTTTTTCCGGGATCGCACGCAGGTCTTTCTGCAACTGGCGCTGATGCTGATCTTTCCGCTGCTGGTTGTCATCTTTGCACCGGGAGGCATCGAAGCCTTTCCGGATCAGGCTCCGGATCCGTCGCTGGATTTCCTGGAGCAGGCCCGGGCCACGGCGGAGGTCGTCACGAAACAGACGAAAATCGGCGCGCTGGTTTCCGGTCTGATGATGTTCCAGGTCGTGCTGCTCGCCCTGATGGGATCCAACAATGCCGCCCGGGAAATCGCCGGGGAGAGGTTGATCTACGAGAAGGAGCGCCTCGGCGGCGTGCGACCGTTCAGTTATCTGCTCAGCAAGATCTTTTTCCTTGGCACGTTGATCCTCGCGCAGTCGCTGTGGATGGGGATTTTCGTCCAGATGTTTTGCAATCTGCCTGGCGACATCGTGGCCAGATTCCAACTGCTGATCATGATCAATGCCGCCATGACGTTCGTCTGCCTCGGCATTTCCGCCGCCATGAAATCCGCCGATCAGGCATCGCTGCTGAGCATTTACCTGGTGGGCTTCCAATTGCCCCTGAGCGGCGCCGTCCTGCGCATGCCCTCGTGGCTGGAGCCCGTCACCCAGCCCCTCATCGCCGCCTATTGGAGCTGGTCCGGCCAGTTGCAGGCCCTCTCCGGCGAAAAGGTCGCCCTTGGTATCAAATCGGCCTCGCCCACCTATCCCTTCCCCACGGTGGAAACCGCCACCGTCATTCTTGCCTTCCACGTCATCATCGGCCTCATCGTCGCCTACGGCTTCTGCAAACGCCGCCTCTGGGATTGAAATTTCCTTCCCTCCGTTCAAGTCGACGTCAGGAGCCCCCTCTCCACCACCCCAACAACGTTCCGCGTCATATTGACGCAACACATGCCCACTTGCCAGTTGGCAAAATGCGGTAAATTGTCACCCCTTGTTCCCCCCACTCCCATTTTAAGACATCATGGACTCGACCACCGATAAAGCCCCCTTTTCCGACCTAGATCCTTTGGAATCCTTTACAGAGGCTGAAGACAAAGTCACAGACAGTGCTCCCGAACGCACTCCGCTGGAGGCCGCTCAAGCCGATGCCCAATACTGGAAGGAACAGGCGCTCCGAACTGCCGCCGAATTGGACAATTTCCGGAAACGCACCGCCAAGGAACGCCAGGACGCGATCAAATATGCCAATGGCTCCCTGCTCGAAACACTCTTGCCGGTCATCGACAACTTTGAATTCGGCCTCCAGGCGGCTCGTCAGGAAGGCGAAAACTCACCGGTGCTGATGGGGATGACCATGGTCCAAAAACAGATTACCGATTTTCTTAAGGAAAACGGCGTGGAGGAAATCCCCGCCGTCGGCCTCGCCTTTGACCCGAATCTACACGAGGCTGTCTCCCAGACCGTCAGCGCAGACGCCAAGGAAGGCACGGTGCTTTCCCAAATCCGCCGCGGCTACCGCCTGCGCGACCGCCTGCTCCGCCCCTCCTCGGTGATCGTCGCCGCCAAGCCCCAACCCTCGGATTCCTAATCCGTCGGCCCATCCCATTGTCCTGATCCAAACTATTTATGGCTGCGAAACGCGATTATTATGAAGTCATCGGAGTGGAAAAAAACGCTTCCGCCGACGAAATCAAAAAAGCCTATCGCAAGATGGCCCTCAAATTTCACCCGGACCGCAATCCCGGTGACAAAGCCGCCGAGGAGAAATTTAAAGAACTCGGCGAAGCCTACGGCGTTGTCGGTGACGAACAAAAGCGTGCCGCCTATGATCGCTATGGCCACGCAGCTTTCGCGCCAGGAGCTGGCGCCGCCACGCAAGCCACGAACATGGACGCCTTCGATCTCTTCCGCCAAGTCTTCGGCGGTGGTGGCGGCGGTGCCGGCAGCATTTTTGAAGAATTCCTTGGCGGTGGCTCCCGCCGCGACAACAGCGGTAGGATGCGCGGCGAGGACTTGCGATATGATTTGCAAATCACCCTCGAGGAAGCCGCCCACGGCGTGGAGAAAAAGCTCGAACTAGAACGCGCTCAGGAATGTGAAAAATGCCACGGCACGGGATCGGCCACCGGCAAGCCCATGCGCACCTGCCCCACCTGCCGCGGAGCCGGTCAGGTCATCAGCAGTCGTGGATTCTTTCAGGTGCAGCAGCCTTGTCAGGACTGCCAGGGCACTGGGAAAATCATTTCCGATCCCTGTTCCGAATGCCATGGCGATGGCCGCACCGAAAAAACCTCGCGTATCAATCTTCGCATCCCCGCCGGCATCAGCCATGGATCGCGCCTCCGCTCCAGCGGCAATGGCGAAGCCGGATTCCGCGGCGGTGCCTCCGGCGATCTCTATGTCGTCGTCCATCTCAAGGAACATGACATCTTTGAACGCCACGACAACGACATCTACTGTGAAGCCCCAGTTCCGCTCGCCACCGCCGCGCTGGGAGGCGAACTCCTCGTCCCCACGCTCGATGGCAAAGCCAGCGTCAAAATTCCCGCGGGCACCCAAAGTGGCGAACTCTTTCGCCTGCGCGGCAAGGGCATGCCGATCCTAAATCGCACTTCCAAGGGCGACCTGCTCGTCCGCGCCAGCGTCGAAATTCCAACCAATCTGAACTCCGACCAACGCGCCAAACTCCAGGCCTTCGCCGAATCCGTCGGTCAGCACAACGCACCACTCGAGGAAGGATTCCTCCAAAAGGCCAAGCGCTTCTTCGGAGGCTGAAAAATTCCTGGATGAGGAAATTTTCCGCCTTTGCGATAATGAAGTGTTTTCACTATGCTCGGCGGCAGCAATCCGCTTAGTTGGAGGCCTCCTATGAAATTACCTTCTCTCATCGCACTGGCGTTCCTCTCACTCGTCTCTTCACAAATTCACGCCGCACATCGATTCCTCTGCTGCGACTACAACGGCGGCAAGGTCGCCATTGTTTCAGCCGAAGGAAAAATCGAATGGGAATACGCCTGCACCGCCCCGCAGGATTGCTGGAAACTGCCGAATGGGAACATCCTTTTCTGCTTCTCCACGGGAGCCATGGAGTTGACCGAGAAAAAAGAAATCGCCTGGCAATACACTTCCCCGGCGGGCACCGAAGTCCATTCCTGCCAGCCACTGGCCGATGGTCGCGTCCTCGTCACCGAGTGCGGACCCAGCCGGTTGGTGGAGGTGGATCGCGATGGCAAGGTGGCCAAGGAAATTAAACTCTCCCCCTCCCCCAACATTTCCACCCACGAACAATTTCGCGGTGCTCGCAAACTCGCCAATGGGCATTACCTCATCTGTTTCAAGGGCGACCACAAAGTCGTGGAAGTCGATGGCGATGCCAAGGTCGTGCACGAAATCAAGGTTCCCGGCGACGTGCACGCCGCCATTCGTCTCCCCGATGGCCACCTCCTCGTCAGTTGCGGCGAAGGTCGCAAGGTTCAGGAACTCGATGAAAAGGATGCCGTCGTCTGGGAAATCGGCGAAAAGGACATCCCCGGGAATCCCCTCCAACTCACCGCCGGATGCCAGCGTCTCGCCAACGGCAACACGCTCGTCTGCAACTACCTCGGCCACGGCCACATCGGCCAGCAACCCATGTTCTTCGAAATCACCCGCGACAAAAAACTTGTCTGGGAATTCGCCGACCACGCCCAATTCAAAACCATCAACCAGGTCTTCCTGCTCGACGAGCCCGGGCCTGCGGTGCGGTAGTCGCTGCCACACAAACGGACCGCGAAGTTGCACTTCGCCCCGCCCTCCTCACCCTCCCACCGCCCCCCCTCCGTCCAAGCCCCCTTCCCTTGCCTCCTCAGCACCAGCGAAGTTCAACTTCGCGGTCCATGCTGCGGCACTGCTCCATTTCCAATCCACGGCCGTGCCGCACAGGCCAGCCTTCACCGGGTTTTCGTGAATGTAATGCAGAGCACGCCAATAGTGGGCTTCGTCACGAATGAATCGATCATGATAGTCCGCTGCCCAGAAGGGAGTGCCGCTGGTGTGTAGAAACCGGTTGGCATAACGGCCACTGTGCCGTTTCCATGATTGCACCACGTGCCCCACAGGCCATCCCTCCTTAGTGCGGATGAGCACATGCGCATGATTCGGCATGATGCACCAGGCGGTAAGATCGTAGCGCTGCCCATCAAAGTGTCCGAGAGCCCCCTCCACCATAAGGGCGATTTCCGGATGCCGCAGGTGACAGGCCCCGTGCCCTGCATCTTCATAAACCGCGAGGCGACGGGTCATTTCCTGCCGCTGCTGTTCCCACACTTCCTCCTCAGCATCCGCACGTTTTTCGATCCAGTTTAGTTCCTGTTTCCATGCGGCGATCACGGCCAGCGGCACCGCATCATCGAGCCGAAACGTGATCCCCTGCAACATTCCCGGCGAATCAAAATGCGGCAAATAACCCCGCGAATGCCACCCTCTGGCATCATGCAAGGTCCCTGAGGACCGCGAAGTTGCACTTCGCCCCACTGCCTCAGCATTAAACGATGCCTGCTCTGAATCCATAAAACCTGATTGTTTCGATGCGAATCTCCTGCATCAAGAGCGAAGTGCAACTTCGCGGTCCAAATTTCCTGCACAACATAAATTGGAAACATTGGCAAAAAGTAACAAGTCCGCCCCTTGGAGAGTTCACAGGAAAAAGAATCCTGACCATCAACTCATCCTCAGCTCAGAATCCCCTTAACCACGTGCCCATGCACGTCCGTGAGGCGGTAGTCGCGGCCTTGGAATCGGTAGGTGAGTTTCTCATGGTCCAGGCCCAGTAAGTGAAGGATGGTGGCCTGGAGATCGTGGACGTGGACTTTGTCGCTGGCGACGCCGAAGCCCAGTTCGTCCGTTTCGCCAAAGCTGAATCCTTTCTTCACGCCGCCGCCGGCGAGGAAGATGGAGTAGGCATCGGGAAAATGGTCGCGGCCCAGCACAGCACTCCCGGCGGTGCGTCCTTCGCGGAACGGGGTGCGGCCGAATTCGCCGCCCCAGATGATGAGCGTGTCATCGAGCAAGCCTCGCTGGCGCAGATCCCGGATCAGGGCGGCGACGGGTTTGTCGGTGCGCTTCATTTTATCGGTGAGGCCACCGCGGATGTCCTCGCCGGGGCCGGTGCCGTGGAAGTCCCAGCCCCAGTCGAAGAGGTGGACGAAGCGCACGCCTTGCTCCAGCAGGCGGCGGGAGAGCAGGCAGTTGTTGGCGAAACTGGAATCGCCGGGCTGTGCGCCGTAATCCTCAAGGGTGGCTTTGGACTCTTTGGAAATATCCATGACTTCCGGCACACTGGTCTGCATGCGGAAGGCGAGTTCGTATTGGGAAATGCGCGTCGCGGTTTCAGGATGCCCGAGTTCTTCGGATTGCATTTGGTTCAAATCATTCAGGGCATCCAGCGTCTTGCGGCGGAGCGGACGGTCCATGCCGGGAGGATCGCTCACATACAGCACGGGATCGCCCTTGGAGCGGCATTGCACGCCCTGATAGACCGACGGAATGAACCCCGTGCCCCAGCAGCTCTGACCACCGCTGGGCTGCACGCCGCTGCTGATGAGGACGACGAAACCAGGTAGATTTTCATTTTCCGATCCCAAGCCATACGTCACCCACGATCCCATGGAAGGACGACCCTGACGCGGGGATCCGGTGAAAAGGAGCAACTCTGCCGGAGCATGATTGAACTGCTCGGTGAACATCGATTTAACAACGCACATCTCATCCGCCACCGTCTGGAAGTTCGGAATGGCATCGGACATCCAAATGCCACCCGCGCCATGCTGGGTGAAGGTGCGCGGGGTGCCCATGAGTTTGGGAGTGCCACTGGTGAAGGCAAAAGTCTTGCCTTTCACAAACTGGTCCGGAGCATCCTGCCCGTTGCGTTTCACCAACTCGGGTTTGTAATCGAAAATGTCCAGGTGCGGCGGGCCGCCGGACATCTGGAGGTAAATGACGCGTTTCACCTTGGCGCGGGCGAGGGCTGCTTTCGCATCAAAGGGATTGGCGGGAACCGTGGAGGCCGCAGCCTTTCCCCCAAGCAGGGAATGCAGCGCCATCGCACCGATACTAAACTGGCCGGCATCGCGCAGGAAATGGCGGCGCGTCTGGCGTTGGAGGGATTCGAATTGTGGAGTCATGGGAAGGAGTCGGTTAACGTTTCATCAAAGTTTCGTCGAGGTTCAACAGCACCCCGCAGACAGTCGTCCAGGAGGCGAGTTCCGCGACGTCCGCGCCCTGCGGCACCGGGCCAATGGGGTTGGTGGCCATCTCAGCGGCTTTCGGCGCGTCTGCTTTGTAGAATGCGAGGGTTTCGTCGTGCAGCTTGAGCAGTCGCGACAACTCCTTTTCGGACGGGAGCCTGGAGAGCACCAGTTGGTAAGCCTGACGCAGCATGGCGTCGGGCGGCCCCACGGTTAGACGTCGCGCCAGCCCTTGGGATGCTTCGACATAGACGGGATCGTTCATCGTCACGAGGGCTTGGAGGGGTGTGTTGGAGCGACCACGGCGCAGCGTGCAGGTTTCACGATTCGGTGCATCAAACGTAGTCATCGAAGGATAGGGACTGGTCCGGCGCCATTCGGTGTAAAGGCCGCGGCGCAGGCGGTCCTCTCCGGTGCTCGACTGCCAGTCCAGCCCGCCGCCAAAGGCCGCCGAAAGCCCGGAGGAAGGTCGCAGGGGGCGGACAGAGGGGCCAAACATCTTATGCGAGAGAAGTCCGCTCACCGCCAGCGCCTGATCGCGCACCATTTCGGCACTGAGCCGGAAGCGCGGGCCGCGCGCGAGCAGCCGGTTTTCCGGATCCAGATCGGCGGCGCCGGGGGCCAGTTTCGACGACTGCCTGTAGGTGGCGGAGGTCACCAGGAGTTTGACGAAATTTTTCAGATCCCATTTCGTGCGAATCAGTTCGGTGGCCAGCCAGTCGAGCAACTCCGGATGCGATGGCAGTTCGCCCTGCATGCCAAATTCCTCGCTCGTCCGAACAAGCCCGGTGCCGAACAAACTTTCCCAGTATCGGTTCGCCAAGACACGCGGGGTGAGCGGATTCTTCTCATCCACCAGCCAGCGGGCCAGCCCCAGTCGATTCTTCGATTCACTGTCTTTGATGGGATGAAAGGCCGCCGGCACACCTTCGCTGACTTCATCGCCGAGCGACAGGTAACTGCCCCGCACCTGAACATGCGTCTTGCGGTGTTTGTCCGCAGCCAACTCCTGATACACCGGCACCGTGTTCGGTTTCAGCGCATCGAGTTGTTTCCGGAGGTCGGCCAGCTTCGTCCGCTCCGCTGCAAGTTCTGCTGCGATTTCCCGGACATAGTAATCCGTGATTTGGGCCTTTTGCGCCGCATCGCGCTGCCCATCGGGAACGGCCACTGCTCCGGCGAGATTCGCAGGCACCTGGAGCATCTTCTCCACTCCGGCATCACCGGTCGCGCTGAGACGAAAATGACCGAGGATATGATTATCATGCGGCGATTGCTGTTCCAGGCTGATGCGCAGTTTCGATCCCGCTGGCAAATCGACGGCTGCCCCTGTCATCAGGGTCAATGAATGCGCCTGTCCCACTCCCCCGCCGACGGCCCAGCCTTTCTGCGAGCCACGGGTTTTCTGCTTCAGCTTGGGATCGGCGGCCGGGTTGTCGGAAATGACATGATCTACATCGAAATCCGCCTGCACGAAATCCGCCGCCGCCGCCGCAAAGACAATCTCACGTCCTCCATTGAGACTGATGGGCACCTGAAGTCCGGCTGGATTGTCGGCTTTTTCCCAGACTGGGTTACGTTGGGCGTTCAGGGCCAAGACGCGGAATCCTGCCAAGCGCTCGGGCAACTCCGTGCGACTCCAGACAACGATGCGATCCAGATCAACTTCTGATTTCAAATCCACCTCCCACCAGGGGTCCACTTCAGAAACAGCGGTGTGTGCCACCGATCCCTTGTCATAGGCACCCTCGGTATTGCCATCATTGGCCCGCGATGCAACCGCATCGGCATAGGTTGATTTTTGTGAAGCCACGCCCTGCGGCGCCACGTTGGCGGCTCCGCTGAAGACCTGCACTTCCGCAAGCTGCAGAATCTTGTCCTTGCCGGGTAGTTCAATTCTCACAAACCTTGCCTTAATCGCCTGCTTGTCCTGCGGAGGTTCGATAACTGCCCGCAATTTGGTTAGGACAAAATTTCCACCTGCATGCCCAGGACCTTTTCCGGGCAGGGCCTCCTGCGGCAACGCTTCGAGGCGCAGCGCGGAAAGTTTCTGATTGGAAGTGATCGGAAATTCCAAAGTGTAGGTGTCCCTGGCTGCGGCTTTGGACACAAACACCGCACCATCCGGCTCCTGCGCCATTTCCAATCCGGCCTGCGACTTCATCCCAGCCGGCTTCAGGGTTTGCCAGGCAAGGGGAAGGGGAAATTGCTGACCCCACTTGATGGCAGCAGCCTGCAGTTCCGGGCCGGGCGATTTAAATTTTGCTTCCGTGGCTGTCAGGTCCTGCTCAAGAGTCAGCCGCTGCGCCTTTTGTTCCTCAGAATAGAAATTGTGCAGCGGCGGATCGCCCGGCTGGTCGGCGTCCGCGGTATTGTTGAGAATCGCGAACATTTGGAAATATTCCTTCTGCGTGATCGGGTCGTATTTGTGCGTATGGCACTGTGCGCAGGCCATCGATGTTCCCATCCACACGGCCATGGTCGTGTTCACGCGGTCGACAATCGCCGCATTTCTAAACTCCTCATCGTTCGTCCCGCCCTCGCTGTTCGTCATCGTGTTGCGATGAAAGGCCGTGGCGATGATCTGCTCTTCAGTCGGGGTCGGCAGGAGATCTCCGGCGATCTGCTCGACGGTGAATTGATCGAAGGGTTTGTTGGCATTGAAGGATTTGATCACGTAGTCGCGAAACGCCCAGATCGTCCGCGGCGGGTCATCGGCATATCCGGAGGAATCGGCATAGCGCGCCAGATCCAGCCACTGGCGGCCCCAGTGCTCGCCGTAGGCGGGGGAGGTCAGGAGTTTGTCCACCAATCGATCATAAGCGCCGGGAGTTTGATCCTTCACAAAAGCCTCCACCTCCTCTGGACTCGGTGGCAACCCGGTGACATCCAGGGCGAGTCGGCGGATCAGGGTGGCGCGGTCCGCCTCCGGTTGCTGTTTCAGGCCCTCCTTCTCCAGACGCTGCTGCACGAAACTGTCGATGGGATTCGGGGTCTGCTTCGGCAGTTCCGGACGCACCGGGGTCTCGTAGGACCAATGTTTCGTGTATTTGGCTCCGCTCTTGATCCAATCCTGCAGCAGCTTGATTTCATGCGCGGAAAGTTTCTTTCCTGATTTCGGAGGAGGCATGATTTCATCAGGATCGGTGCTCGTGACGCGTGCCACCAGGGCGCTTTTTTCAGGATGCCCCGACACAATCGCGAACCCCTCATCCAGGGCCTGGCGCGATCCCTCCTCGGTATCAAATCGCAATCCCCCACCTTCCTTCGTCCCCCCCTTGCGCTCATGCTCATCCGGGCCGTGGCATTTGATACAGGAGCTCGAAAGAATCGGGCGGATATCCCGGTTGAAGGAAATCGCGGAGTCATCGGCGCACGCTCTCCCTGCAAGCATGGAGAGCAGGACGATCGGGAGAGCTGCGAATAGGGATTTTGTGAGAGTCATTTGGAAATCGAAAGAACGTGGAAGATCCACCGAACCGTCCCCCGGAAACTCCCCCGCCGCAACTTCCGCTAATAGGGGCGAAAACAACCGCAAGGCGTCCGCTTATTTCCTCTCCACAAGCGCCCCGGCTTTCGCCTGCTTGATGGCAAAATCCACCAGCGGTTGGCACTGGAAAAAGCCCACCCACATATTGTGCCCCTGTCCCTCCGGAATCATGATCCCCATTTTGGCGCCCAGCTTTTCCAATCGTTCCTGCACGGCCTGGGAGTTCTTTTCCAGCGGCACGACCGCATCCTTGTCGCCGTGGATGTGAAAAATGGGCACCTGCGCCTTGGCCAGCGGTGCCAGCCGATCCAGCGGATTAAACTCCGCCAGCCGCGATTTCATTTCCTCGCGAGACACCCCAAACGCCCCCGCCGCGATGTCCACCCCCGGATAACTCTCCAGATTGCACACCGGATAAATCCCCGCAATCCCTCCCACCATCTCCGGATGCTCCACCGCCCAACTGTAAGCCATCAGCCCCCCGCGACTCCGCGCCAGAAATACCGGTTTCTTCGAAAGTCCGCGATGCTCCGTCAGTTCCTTATGCAGGCTGGAAAACAGTTTGCACCCCGCCGCATTTCCATACGACTCCCCCGCATCAATCCCCGCAATCGCAATTCCCGCCGCCGTAAATTTCTCAAACATCCATTTCTCCTCCATGCCCGGCAGCCCCGGCAGCGTCGGCGCATACCAAATCCACGGCACCGGCCCGTCAACTTCCGCCGAAGGCAGGATCAGAAATGCCTCATGCCCTTCCAGTTGAAAAGACTCTCCCGCCACGGGCAGAACCTTGGCCACCAATGGTTTCTCATCCACGGCTCGAACATTCTCAACAGCCGGAAAGATCAGGAGGATCAACAGTGCCCAAGGTGAAAATCGATGTATCCAAAATGATCTCATGCCCTACCGATAGACCCGCAGACGCTCGCAAGCACCTGCAAACTTCCACCGCAGTCATGGATCATCCTCTGGTTCACCGCCCCGCTAGGGCTTGGTGGCCTTGACGCGGAGGAACTTGGCCTCACCCCCTATGAGCACGCGGCACCGGCACGCCGTGGAACCAGGGATGACGGGCGCATTTTGGTCCACTTCATCAATGATCCCGAGGGTTCCCCAATCGTCCAATCCACCCCCGACCTGCGGGGTATAGATCACTCCATCCGCCTCTGGATTCGCCCACCTGCGGTAGCCCAGCGTGAGCCACTGCTGGCCATCGATCGTCTCGACACCGGCATCCTGCGGCACCGGACTTGGGGAGAGCGGATTGGTGTTGAAGACAAACTCCGCAAAATTTGACAGGCCATCCCCATCCGGATCCGCATCGCTTGCCGACTCCGGCGACCCAGGCGCGAAGTAAGCCGCCTTCCACTCGGCGAGGGTTGATGGCGCGATCAGAGCCGTGAGGGTGAGGTTTCCTGCATTGTAATTCCGGCTGAAATAAGCGCCGGGTGAACTGAAGGTGGCAAAGGAACCGACGTGCGAACCATAGGTCATGACCGGGAAATTATCTCCCAGAGTCGGGATAAAGCCATTGATGAGCGTGACATGCAATGCGCCTCCGAGGTTGACCGGTTGGTTGCAGTTGATCTGATCAAATTGAGGCGTCGCCGGATTGGTGCCGCCGACTTTCAGATTCAGGATTCCTGTCGCGGATTGGTTGAATTTCCAGCCGAGCGTTACGGTCGAAGCCTGCGCGCCAAGCTGGATAGTTCCCGTGTTGTTGATGACCGGAACCACCCCCTGGTTGTAAAGTACGGTGCCGTCGCGGGCGATTTGGAGCAGGCCGGAGTTGTTGAAGGTGCCGTTGTAGCCGGCGAGGTAGCTCGCGGAAGGCCCGGTGATCAAGGCGGTGCCCGCGTTGTGGATGGCTCCGTTCGCGAGGTAGGGATACGCGGTGGTTTCAATTTCGAGGCGCGCACCCGCGCCCACACTGAGTGTGGTGCTCAGGGTGCCTGCGGTCCAGGCGACGGTGCCGCCACCGCCCACCACGCTCACAATGCCTGGGCCGTTGAGCGTGCCGCCTGCAATTTCAAACCCGCCCGCCGGCGCTCCCGCGCTGCCGACTTCCGCGGCCCCTTCGAACGTCATCGTGGCACCACTGATCCGGCCCCGGCCGGGACCGGTGAAGCGCGCCCCGGTTTTCAGCGTGTGCGTGCCGCCTGTGAAGGCCACCCGGGCCGCAGCGGTCCCCGCCGGAAAACTTCCCGTGCTGCCCAGCGCGGTGCTGCCGGCAGCAAAGGCCAGGGTGCCGCTGTCCGAGCCTGCCGCTCCGTTGTTATTGAGCGCCCATCCAAACGTGGCCGTGCCGGGGCCTGTCGTCTTCACGATGGTCCCGGTGTTGTTGATGACCGGAATCACCCCCTCGTTGTGGAGGACTTCGCCGTCCCGCGCGACTTGCAGCAGGCCGGAGTTGTTGAAAGTGCCGTTGTAACCGCTGAGGTAGGTGGCGGATGGCCCGCTGATCACCGCAGTGCCCGCATTGTTGATGGCACCGCTCGAGAGGTAGGGATATGCGGTGGTGTCAATTTCCAGCCGTGTGCCTGCCCCCACGGCCAGCGTGGTGCTCAGGGTGCCCGCAGTCCAGGCGACGGTGCCGCCGCCGCCCACCACGCTCACAATGCCTGGGCCGTTGAGCGTGCCGCCTGCAATTTCAAACCCGCCCGCCGGCGCTCCCGCGCTGCCGACTTCCGCGGCACCTTCGAACGTCATCGTGGCACCACTGATCCGGCCCCGGCCGGGACCAGTGAAGCGCGCCCCGGTTTTCAGCGTGTGCGTGCCGCCTGTGAAGGCCACCCGTGCCGCAACGGTCCCCGCCGGAAAACTTCCCGTGCTGCCCAGCGCGGTGCTGCCGGCAGCAAAGGCCAGGGTGCCGCTGTCCGAGCCCGCTGCTCCGTTGTTATTGAGCGCCCATTGAAGGGTGCCCGTGCCGGGGCCAGCCGTCTTCACGATGGTTCCCGTGTTGTTGATGACCGGAATCACCCCCTGGTTGTAGAGGACGGTGCCATCCCGGGCGATCTGCAGCAGGCCGGAGTTGTTTAAGGTGCCGTTGTAACCGCTGAGGTAGCCTCCGCTGTTGATGAGCGGATCACCCGTGATCACTCCGGTGCCGGCGTTGTTGATGGTGCCGGTCGACAGGTAGGGATATGCGGTGGTGTCGATTTCCAGGCGTGCGCCCGCCCCCACGGTCAGCGTGGTGCTCAGGGTGCCCGTGGTCCAGGAGACGGTGCCGCTGCCGCCCACGACGCTCAGACTGCCTGGGCCGTTGAGTGTGCCGCCCGCGATTTCAAACCCGCCCGCCGGCGTGCCCGCGCTGCCGACTTCCACGGCACCTTCGAGAGTCATCGTAGCACCGCTGATCCGGCCCCGACCCGGACCGGTGAAGCGCGCCCCAGTTTTCATCGTGTGGGAGCCGCCCGTAAAGGCCACCCGGGCTCCGGCGGTCCCCGCCGGAAAACTTCCCGTGCTGCCGAGCGCGGTGCTGCCATGCGAGAAGGCGATGGTTCCGCTGTCCGAGCCCGCTGCTCCATTGTTATTGAGCGCCCATTGAAGGGTGCCCGTGCCGGGGCC
>CALQSQ010000043.1 GCA_943333275.1 Akkermansia muciniphila | reverse complement strand
TCCAACGCCACCCTGAAAAAGCAAATTCCTATCAGACAGAAAGAAATGAACACGCACAACTACGACAAAGACCACTTGGAGGAGGAGCCCAAGGAGGGCACTCCAAATAATATACTCATCACGATTATAAGCATCGGTCTGCTAGGGGGAATGGGTTGGGTAATTTGGAAAATCTGCATTTGGTTCACCTCTCCCATAACCAAGGAAAGCGTGAGTTGGTTGACGTTTCTGAAAAAACACGATCCGGGAATCGTCACATGGTGCGCCCTGGCCTTGGCGTTTGGGTATTGGCTTGGACACAGGGCGGGATATAGCTCCGGGCGGGCGAATGGGTTTTGCGCTGGCGTCAAGCGAGGATTCGAGCATTCGAACCACAAAAAGACTGACAAATAAAAGGTTGCTGAGGCTGTTCCAAAGATTCTCTCATGAAATCCTCCTGACTCACCTTGGCTTCCGAAGCCACCATTTTCCTCGGAGCCTCACGCATGCGTTGTGGAAATGGGGGGAAATGGGAAATGGGGTTGCGGAAATGGGGTGGAAATGGGGTCGGTGTGCCAAAAGCGGCACATTTAAAACACTGCGTCGATACTTGCGTGTGCCAACCCACCTTTTCTCAGAGCATTTGCGGATCAATCAAGATAAACAAACTCGTTGGCATTGATGAGCATTCTGCAGAGGACCATCAGGCCTTGTTGCGAGGCAAGTTGGAGGCCTGCGGTGAGTTCGCTGGGCGAGGGTGCTCTCAGCAACGCGCGGGCGAAGGCGCGGCGGACGGTGGCTTCGGGATCGGGGGAGTTGGTTTCGCTTTGGATGCTTTTTGCGAAATTTTCTGCCTGCTGGAGCATCAATTCATTATTGCTCAGGGCGAGTGCCTGGAGGGCGGTGGTGGTGTGGGCGCGGGCGGGGGTAAGGTTGGCGGGGTCCGGGCAGTCCATGGTGGACATGAACTCGTGCGGGGTGGTGCGCACGATGAAGCGGTAGATGCTGCGGCGCAACTGGTCGGGGGTTTCCGGGGTGATGTATTCGTAGATGGGGGCGTAGGCTTCGGTGTAGTTGAAATCGCGGTAGCCGGGGCCGCCCATGGTTGGATTCAACGTGCCGGCGACGCTGAGCACGGCGTCGTGGAGTGATTCAGCGTCGAGCCTGCGGGGATTCTGACGCCAGATGAGGCGGTTGCCGGAATCCTGATTGGTGGCGGAAATGGGGGTGGTGGATTGCTGCCGATACGCCGCGCTCATGATGATGAGCTTGTGCAGGCGCTTCAACGACCATCCGCTTTTTACAAACTCCGCGGCCAGCCAGTCGAGCAGTTCGGGGTGCGAGGGTTTGTCGCCGCCGAGGCCGAAGTCGCTGGGTGTGGTCACAAGGCCCTGCCCGAAATGATGATGCCAGAGTCGGTTGACCAGCACTCGGGGTGTGAGCGGATTGGCGGGATGTGTGATCCATTCGGCCAGGGCGCGGCGGCGCTGGCCTTCCGGCGTGGCGTTGTCACCAAAGGTAGCGGCGGCATGTCTGGCCCAGGTGAATCCGCCGGGCACGACTTCCTGGGCTTCGTCTTCTGGATTTCCGCGGCGTTGCACGCGGATTACCGGCGGAGTGTCCTGACTGACGACGGCGTAAACCTGCGGGGCTTCTGGCAGAGCGGCAATGTCCTTCTGGAGTTGCTGCAATTCCATTTTCAACTGCTCCAACCTCGCGGCATCGGCGGGAGTGAGGGGCGTGTCTGCTTCTGCGGACTTGAGTCGCGCGTCGCCAAGGTAGAGCAAATCGTGGCCGATCCCATCGCCTCCATCGGTCGCTACGAATGTGAGATAGGCGGCCGTTTCCGGAATGGAGAGATCCACGGGAACGGAATCGGATTTTCGCAATTTGTCGCGGTGGAGCACACGCTGGCCATCCACGTAAATGGCAATGTCAGCCCGGGTATCCCCGGCGGCCTCGCCAGTTCCGAAAGCGACGACGGCCCGCAGTTGGATTTTCTTTAAATGGTGAAATTGACGGATGGCGGCGAGGTCGAAAACGATGCCGGCATTGGCGTGCAGTCCCAGGACGGAATGGCCCTCCGTGAGATAGTCCACGTCGTTGGCTTTCGCATGAACCTGGGCGTTGAGCGGGCCATTGCGCACGGCGTCCCAGGATTGGAGGGAGGTTGGTGGCAAGTCACTGAGCTGAACTCCCGGGGCGATTTCCAACCGTGATTCCGCCCCGCCCTGCGGCAGGAAAATGCCTTTGATAAATGGCTTCGTTTCAGGAGGGAATTTTGGCGCAAGCAATTTGTTGGGCGGGATGTTTTCCTGGAAACCAAGTTTTTCCATCGTGGTCGCGCCGGAGGCCAGCAGGAGCCCGGAGCCTTTGACGCCGGTGCCCCTTCCGTCGCCTCCTCCGACCATGTCGGCGAGGTCTAGGCCCTCGCCGGAAAGCCGGGCGATCTCTGAACGCGTCGCGGTGGATTGGGTTTGCAGGCGGGCTTTTTTCTCGCGCAAGCGGGCGGATTCTGTGGCGCTGACTTCGCGGTTGTCGCGTTTCACTCCGGCGAAGACGGCGCGGAGCTGGTAATATTCCTGTTGGGAAATGGGGTCGAGCTTGTGGTCGTGGCACCGGGCGCAGTTGATGGTGATGCCCATGGTGCTGGTGATGACCTGCGTCACCATGTCATCGAGATCCCCGGCTCGCGCGGCCCGGTTGAGGGCCGGGCTTTGTGTTTCCACGTGGCCGACAAAATCCCACGGCCCGGCGGCAAGAAAGCCCGTGGCAATGACGGCCTGTGGATCCTGCGGTGAGAGGACGTCGCCGGCGATTTGTTCACGGAGAAACTGGTCGTAGGGTTTGTCGGCATTGAGGGACTCAATGACGTAGTCGCGGTAGCGCCAGGCATGCGGGCGCAACTGATCCCGCTCAAAGCCATGCGTGTCCGCATAATGCGCAATGTCCAACCAGTGGCGCGCCCAGCGTTCTCCGTAGTGCGGGGAGGCCAGCAGGCGGTCCACTAGGGTCTCATAGGCCGTATAGGGCCTATCGGGCGTATGGGGCCTATTTGACTGCTGCACGAAGGCGTCTACTTCCTCGGGTGAGGGCGGCAGGCCGGTGAGGTCAAACGTCAGCCGCCGGATCAGGGTGCGCGGGTCTGCCTGCGGCGACATCTGCAAATTCTGGGCAGTGAGCCTGGCGGTGATGAAGTCATCGATGGTCCGGTCGGCCTGCTGCGGAGGGATGGGCTGCACCGACCAATGGTGTGCGCGTTGGTCCTCGACCGCGTTGGCAGCGGAGGTGCAAAGGAACATCAGAACGGCGGGGAAACGCATCCGGGGAGTATGTGACAGGCTTACCCCGCCGTCATGGCCGCGTTCACGAGTTGCAGGATTTCCTCGCGGGGAAATACTCCGGGGCCGATCACGTTTAAGACCAATCCGAAAGAGCGGCCGGACGTTGGGTCCGTGAGCCCGATGCTGCCTCCCGCCCCCGGATGACCGAAGGCCGCCGTGGAGGGGCCATAGTGTGAACGGATTTTGCTGCCGTCCGCGTGCAGCGGGTCATTTTGGAATCCTGCGGTAAACGTGGTGGCGGTGTGCAGGATGAGATCAGGTCCGCTGACCTGCTCCGTCTGGATCCAGCCGCGCACTTTCTCGGAAAAGGCGGGGCTGTTTAACAGGGAGTAAAATTTCGCCAGCCCCCGCGCACTGCTCACCCCGCCCAGGGCGGGTGACGCCAGCCGCCAGGCATCGGGCTGGTTGAATTCCCAGGTGGCATTGAGGCCGCGGTAACTATCAAAGGCCCGGCGGGTCAGACTTTGCGATTGCATGTAGGCTTGGGAAAACGCCCGTTCGTCGGGACGGACACTGGGGCGGCCAGCGATCACTTTCATCATTCTGGGAAATTCTGATTCAGGCAGGCCGATGAAGAAATCGAGATCATGAGGCTCCCTGAGCAGGCGATCCCAATTTGCCCCGAGTCGATGTCCTGTCAGTCGGAGGGAAATTTCATCCAACAGGAATCCAAACGTGCGGGGATGGTATCCATGCGCCGAGCCGGGTGGCCAGTTTGGAGCCTGTTCGGCGAGGCTGCGGGCGGCGGCGGTGTGGTCGAAAATGGACAGATTTCCCTCCGGGGCCGCCAACCCGGCCTGGTGGGAGAGAAGTTGGGCGAAATTTACCGCATGATGAAACTCCGGCCAGACGTCGCTGACGGGCGTGGCGAGGTCCAGTCCGGCCTGCTCCAGCAGCAGCAGGATGGTGGCGGCGGCGGGGCCTTTGGTGGCGCTCCAGACCGGGACCAGCGCATTTTGGGTCCAGTTGTGTTGGGTTTGCCAAAGTGCTTCCTGCGAACCCCAGAGAGCCACCTCGAACCCGCCGCCGGGCAGGCAGTCGGCGAGGCGGACACAGGCAGCATCGAGTGGGGAGAAGTCGGGCATTTTCCTCCCTTAATCGAGATTGAACGTTTTTCTAGTCAGGGAGTCGAAATGTGTCTAATGTGTCCCTCAAATCTCCCATTTCCCGAATCAACCATGAAATTTTCCTCCCTTCCGCTCCTAGCCCTGGCTTTGATCCAATTCACTTCATCCACGGCATTGCAAGCTGGCGAGCGTGACACGCTTGGGCCGACGATTGCTTGGACGCTGCCAGCCTTGGGGACGGAAGCTCCCTCTGAGAAAGTCACGTTTTCCGGCACGGCTCAGGACCAAAAACAAACCGGATCAACCACCACCGGAACCGGCACGGGAACTGGGACGGGGACGGGGACGGGGACGGGGACCGGCACTGGGACGGGGACGGGGACGGGAACCGGCACTACGACTGCCACTGTAGACCTCGCAGGATTGGAAAGAGTGGAATACCGCGTTCAAGGTAGCAAAAAATGGCATAGTGCCATCTTGATCCCCGGCACCACCACTGGAACTGGCACCACAGCCACGACTGGGGCTGACACCTGGGCCTTCACGCTCAAGCTCAAGCGCGGATCCAACTTGAACATTTCGGTTCGCGCCGTGGATAAAAATGGCAATGAGAGCGACACGATCATGCGCCGCATCAAGCGGACTCGAACCAATCGATAACCGCGCCTCCGCCGGGTAGGTGAGCCAGCCGCACTGCCCAATTCCCTTCCATCCAATTTCATGCCTGCAGAAAATCGTTGGCGTCACCTGATCATTTTTCTGGCGGCGGCAGGCCTGGGCCTGATGGGAATGGTGGTGATTCCCAGACAGTGTTCCAAAACGCCAGAGCCCGAGGTCGCTCCGGCCGTGGCCCCCGCGCCGGGCCTGATTGAGAGCCGGTCCAAGCCCAAAGCAAACGTTGCGAAAAGCGATCCCGGAAAAGTCGCGGCTGCCGGGGCGACTGGGACCATCCCGGCGAATGACTTCCGCTCCCAGGCCATCAGTTTGTCCCAGCAACCATTGGATGACTCCGCCGAAGCATTGGACGACCTGATGGCCAAATGGGCCGCGACTGATCCCGTCGGTGCCTCCGAGTACGTTCGCCAACTCCCAGCGGGAGATTTCCGCGAAGCCGCGGGAGTTTCGCTTTGTCAGACATGGGCCGCGGAACATCCGGAAGATGCCGCCGTCTGGGTCTCGAAAAATTTATCCCAGGGCGGGCTGCAGGGGGCCCTCGGAGCTGTCGCCAGCGTGTGGGCGCATACGGCACCCGATGCCACGGCCCAGTGGGTGGCCACGCTGCCGGAGCTGGCGGACCGACTCGTGGGGGAGGGAAGTCTGGCGCAATCGTGGGGCGAGAGCAATCCCGCCGCAGCCGCCGTGTGGTGGAAAACTTTGCCGGAGGAAAATCAAAAACAGGCGCTGCCCACCCTGCTGGATGGTTGGGCCGTGAATGATCCCGCCGCAGCCGCCGCCTGGCTGCAGGGAGAGTTGGTGGGGCATCCGGAGTCGCCCGCACTGGGAGTGGCAGGCCTGGTGAACACATGGTGCAATCGCGATGCTCCGCAGGTTTCCCGCTGGTTGAATTCCCTGCCGGGGGGCCCGTTTTATGAATCGGCCGTCGCCGCCTTCGCTCAGTCGGCCGCTGACACCGCTCCGAAGGACGCGCTGCTCTGGGCCAGAGCCCTCGCGGATCCTGCCCAGCGCCAGCAATCCATTATTTACGCCATGGAAACGTGGATGGAAAATGACCGCGCTGGATTTCTCGACTCCCTTCCCGACCAGCTTAATGCCACGAAGGAACCCGGCCTGCGGCAGGCAGTCTATGAAATGCTTTACCGCAAGGATCCAAATTTCAAAGCTTCAATCCTGAAGCTGGCCGACACTCCCGTCACCGACAGCACCGCGGAGGGGCCCGCCGAAGACGAGGCCGCTGACGGCCCAGTAGAAGGCGGCGAGACCAAGTGAGCCGACGATCAGGCCTGCGGTGAATTCGTGATTGGGAGGTCCCTCCCAGCGGAATTTGAAAATACGTCCATACCAATCCGGCGTCCACGCGCGGAAGGCATCGTTGGCCACGGTCACGCGTTCCTCCATGGATTCAACCGGCACCATGCCGATGTATTCAACACGCGACCGCAACTCCACCTGCCCGATTTCCGCGAGCGTGAGCGGGGCGGGGAGTTTGAATTCGAGCGTGAGCTGCGAATCATCGAAATTGAGCGGCTGGAGTGCGGTGGTGATTTGCTGTCCGGAGTGCGTTTGCAGCGAGATGAACCCGTCCGCCTTGCTCCAGCCCGCATCCGTCGTTGCAGCCTGCAGCGCCTCCTTGAGTCTGGTCCAGGTATCCAGGGAGAAGAAAGCATGGTCCGCCTTTCCCAGCTCCCGCAGTCCGATGAGTTTCTCCATGGTCCGGGGGATGGGACGTTTCGTCAGATTGGTCACCACCAACCGGTCCACCTTTCCTCCAAGATTGGCAAAGACGAGCGCGATCCCACATGCCGTGAGGGCGGCGCCGGCAACCACCCAGGGCAGATAAATCCAGCGACGGCGGGGCGATGGAGGCTCCGGACCGGAGGAATCAATCACCGCCTGTTCCTTTTTATAAGCTGACTGCAGCAGACCGCTGGCCACGATGGAGCAAAGGACCGCGAAGGAAAAAAGATACAGTCCCAGACTCGGCAGCATGAGAATGAACTCATCCACCTTCACCAGTAAAATGAGCATGGCGATGACGAAGACGTCGAGCATGGAATACTTCCCCGTCCATTCCGTGAACATCAGCACGCGGCGACGCCACTGCAGCGGCAGCCATTTCGCTCCCGAGGCACAGAGCAGACACAGGCCGAGTTTCACGAGCGGAAACACCAGGCTGAAACAAAAGATGATGGCCGCCAGAAAATAATGCCCGCGCTGCCAGAAGGTGGTGATCCCGGTCCAAATGGACAGCCAGCGACTGCCGTCCACGGCATTGGCCACGAGCATGGAGGGGACGAAATAGGCCGGAATCAGGGCCGTGAGACCGAGGAGAGCGAAGAAGACCGACCAGCGCGCTTTATGCATTTTCAATGATGATGGAGACACCGATCCATACGCCGGTTCCCGTCCGAACCAAAGACAATCGCGCCTGGAAATTATAGCGGCGTCTACCGGCCCGTACCTTTTCTGCGGCGGATGCGATGCAGCAGGAAATTGGTGAGCAGTTCCTCCATGTCGCCATCCAGATAGGCGAGATGATAATCCACATCGAATCCCCGGCACCCGTGCTGCAAAGTTTCCAGATAGGTGGTGACCGCCTCGCGGTAGGCGTCCCGCAGGATGGAGGGATCCGTGATGAGATCACCGCCGGTTTCCAGATCCACGAAGCGAACCGGCCGTTTAAAGTCGAAGGCAAACTCCTGCCGGTCCAGCAAATGGAAGGCGGCCACGTCGTGCTTGTGGAATTTGAGATGCTTGAAGCACTCCAGCAACGGAGCGGGCTCGGTGAGGAAATCAGAGATGATGATGACGAGGCTCCGCTTTTTGATGCGTTCGGCGAACTCGTGGAGCGTCTCGACGATGTTGGATTCGCCCTGTGGTTTCGCCTGGCCGAGGGAGTCGAAAATAGTGCGGAGGTGGGTGGTGGTGTGTTTCGGCTTGAGGTCCTGCAGCGCCTTGTCCGCGAAGAGGCAAAGGCCCACCGCATCCCCCTGGTGGCAGAGGAGATGTGCCATGGTGCCGGCCAGTTTGCGGGCGATATCAAAGCGCGTCGTTTCCTTGGTCGAGGAATATTTCATGGACGCACTGGTATCGACGACCAGATAGCAGCGGAGGTTGGTATCCGCTTCGAACTCCTTCATGTAAAACCGGTCCGTGCGGCCAAACACCCGCCAGTCGATAAACTTGGGATCATCCCCCGGCACATATTTCCGATACTCCGCAAACTCCACCGAGGATCCCCGCGTGGCACTGCGATGCAATCCCGTCACGCTTCCCAGCATTGGCTGTCGGGCGCTGAATTCCAAACGGCCCAACCTCGAAATGAGGTTGTGGTCGAGGAAATCCCATTGGTTTGGAGTGCTCATGGTCAGAAGTCGTGACGGCTCCAGCCTAACCACCGGGGGGAAATCACAACCTCTTTTCGCACTGCGGGCAATTTCGGCCCCGGCCTGCGTGACAAACGTTCTTGCTGGCCCGGGGAATTCCGTTATGCTCGGCCCGTGTTCGCCAAGCCTTATTTCTCCCTTCTGCTTCTCGTTGTCAGTGTTGCTGCATGGCTGCTGTCAGCCTTCGGGGGGAGTTCCGGATTATGGGGGATCTGGCCGGGGGCCTTTGGGCTGGCCGGGGCGGCGGTGCTGGGGGCGTTCACGATTGCGCGGGGATTCCATGGTCGGGCGAGCCTCTGGTGTGTGGGGTTGGCGATGTTTTTCTTTGGTTGGATCGTGCTGCGCGGGTCCCTGTCGGAGGTTAAATACCTGGCGCGGCCGGACATCGTCATGGCGGTGCTGGTATTCATTTCGTATGTTCTGGTAGTGACCCAGTTTGAAACCACGAAACAGCGCCGGTGGATATTGACGACGTTGCTGCTTATGCTCGTGGCCAATGCGGGTTGGGCGGTCTGGCAGTGGAAAACCGGGGCCACGGAAAAATTGCCGCACGGGGCGCTCGCAGCGGTGTTTCCGGATCTTGGCGCCTGGCTCGGATGGACGGGATCAAAGCGGGGCTATACCACGGGGGAATCCACCGGATTTTTCATCAGCGAGAATCATTTCGCCGGACTTCTGGAAATGACCGCGCTTCCGGCGCTGGGTTTCTTCCTGATGAGCCGCGCGGGGAAACCAGCCCGCCTGATCGCGCTGGCCTGCTACGCGCTGGCCCTCTGGGGTGCCGTGCTCTCAACGAGCCGGGCGGGACAGGCGTGTCTGCTGGGAGGTTCGTTGTTTATCCTGATGATCTGGTGGATGGCGCGGATGCGGCGCGGCAAACAGTCCGTGCGCACCACGCTGGTGGTGGGCGTGGTGACGGGGGTGCTGCTGGTGGTGGGCATGGTGCTTTCCAGCTACATGCTGATCAAACGTCAGCACGGCAACCTTGTGAATTCGGATGAATGGACTCTGCGCTCCACCTACAGCGGACTGGCCTGGGAGCAGTGGCTGAAGCGTCCGATCGACGGCACGGGAGCGCGCAGTTTCGAATATGAGGAACGCGCCCAGCGAACCCTGGATCGCGAGAAGTGGGCCTGGTATGGGGATGTGGATACGGATGCGGTGTTTGCGCACAACGATTGGATGCAATTGCTGGGGGACTATGGCGCGATTGGCGGCATCCTGGGATTGCTGGTATTCGCGGGGCATTTCATCAATGGGGTTCATTTTGTATGGCACCGTTCGAAACGCCTGGCCGAGGAACCGGGCCATGACCGGCGGGATGATCGATTGGGGCTGACGCTTGGTGCGCTGGGCGCGCTGGTGGCGCTGGGCGTGCACTCCATGGTGGATTTCAATCTGCACATTGCCACCAATGCCATTGTGGCGGGCATGCTGCTTGGCCTGCTGGCCAATCCGGGCCGCGAGGCGCTGAAAATGGTCACGGACGCGGAGGGCGAACCTCTGGTGCCGCGTCGCGGAATATTTCTGCGCGCCGCGATGATCGGGCTGGCGCTGATGGGTGGGGGATTTCTTTGGCTGCAGGGGCCGGAGTGGTTTGCCGCGGAGCGCGGGGTGCAGCTGGGCGAGCGCATGCGCGAACAGGAAAATTATTACGAAGGGACGGCGGCCCTGCAGCAGGCCATCGCCAGGGACCCCCTGAATTACTCTGCGCTGGTGACCCAGGCCTTTCTCAATGTGGACGAGTCAGAACGCGTTAAGGAGAATTACCGCCCGCGGAATGAAAAGGAAAAGAAGCTCAATGAAACCGTGCGCCTGAGTTTCCTGCGGGCGGCCGGCGATCTTCTGGGATCCGCGTGGAAGCTCTATCCCCAGAACCCCTATATCTGCATGGAGGCGGGAAGTTGCTACAGTGAGAGGCGGAATTTTGAGACCGCCGAACTATGGTTCAGCCGGGCTTTCAAGTACGGCAAAGCCTCCCGCCTGCTTTATTTCCAATACGGGCAGCATCTGATCCGAAGGGCGGTGGCCAGCGGTGATGTGGCGACGCAAATCCAACTCGGTCAGCGTGCACTGGATGAATTTTACCGTCCAGCCCGCGCCAAGCTGCGATCCGGGGGCGACTACCAGAAGGAAATCGATTCCCAGATCAACGAAATCACCAAATGGCTCACCGACCTCAAGGCCGTGCAGTCCACGAACGCGCCAGCCCCGACTCCGCCCAATACCACTCCCTGAATTCCTCATGCAACCCGTTCCCCTTCGCACCACAGTCGTGGGCAGTTATCCCTTTCCCGCCTGGCTGGAATTTGCGACCCGAAGTCTTGATCAGTTTGGCTCCGCCGATATCACTGAGCTACAGGAGGACGCCGCTATTGTTGCCATCCATGATCAGATGGCGGCGGGATTGGATGTTATCACGGATGGCGAGCAGGGGAGGTTTGATTTCAACCTGAGCTTCTACGGATTCATCGAAGGCATTGCTCTGGAAAGCGCCAGCCCTCGCCGCTGGGGCCCTCCGGCGCATGATCAGCGCGGGAAACATGCCGTGTGCGGAATCCTCCAGGCTCCACGGGGATTGGGGACAGTGGAGGAATACCGGCGCCTGAAAAAACTGGCCCCTGACGGGCCGGTCTTGAAATGCAGCGTGCCCGGACCCTAC
This sequence comes from Akkermansia muciniphila, assembly GCA_943333275.1. Classification (GTDB taxonomy): domain Bacteria; phylum Verrucomicrobiota; class Verrucomicrobiia; order Verrucomicrobiales; family V1-33; genus JAGNEJ01. Next base: position 33,890 of record CALQSQ010000043.1, on the reverse strand, counting down.
ACCCTGAGTGGTCGCCTGCTGCCGAATGCGCAATATCCGGACCGCTGGGCGCTCACGGAGGGGCTGCTGCCGCTGGTGCGCGCGGAATTGATCCGGCTCGTGGAGGCGGGATGCACGGAGATCACGGTGGATGAGCCGTCCATGAGTTGCTACGGATGGAAGGAGGATCCGCGGCGGTTCGTGGACATCTTTAATCGCACTGTCGAGGGCATCGTTGGAAAATGCCGCCTCTCGACGCATCTCTGCTTTGGAAATTTCAAAGGCCGGGCGGTCGGCATGCGCAGCTACGCCCCGCTCTTTCCGGCATTCCTTGATTTCGCCGTGGATGAAATTCACCTGGAAATGGCGAGCCGTGAATACGCCGAGCTGGCCATCATCGAGTCCATCGCGCCGCGTCGCGATGTGAGCGTGGGCATCATCGATGTGAAAAGCTATTTCATCGAATCGCCGGAATACCTCGCCACCAAAATCCGCCATTGTCTGCAATACGCCAAACCCGATCAGCTCAGTTTTGCCCCGGATTGCGGCCTGAGCCAGACGGCCCGCTGGGCTGCGAAACAAAAGCTGGAGAATCTCGTGGGCGGGGTCGAATTGGTGCGGAAGAGTCTATGATCGGTGCCGTTCAGAAAGATGCCGCGCTGCTGCAGGACATCCGTAAGGCGCGCCGGGATGCCGGAAGTTTTCAGCTCTGGTGGCTGGGGCAGAGCGGATTTCTGGTCCACTACAACGGAAGTTATTTTCTCTTCGATCCGTATCTCTCGGACTCACTGACTAAAAAATACGACGGCACGACAAAGCCGCATGTCCGGATTTCCGAAAGGGTGATCGATCCCGCGCGGCTCGACATGATTTCCTGCATCACCAGCAGTCATAATCACACCGATCATCTGGACGCCGAGACCCTGCTGCCCATTTCCACTGCCAATCCGGGCTGCGTGCTATTGCTGCCGGAAGCGAACCTTGAGTTTGCCAGAGCCAGGCTGCTGGGACCGAGTTTAACCTATGCCGGGCTGAACGAAACCACGCCCTGGAGCCATCCACCGTGGACGGTCCATGGCATTACCGCGGCTCATAATGAAATCGTCCGGAATGAACTTGGCCAGTCGGCTTATCTCGGGTTCGTTTTAAAGTTTGGTCCCTTCAGCATTTACCACAGCGGCGACACCGTCTGGCACGATGAACTTGTGTCGCAGCTTGGGCGCCACCAAGTGGACGTGGCCCTGGTACCGATCAATGGCAATGATCCTGCGCGGGGCGTGGCGGGAAATCTCAACGTCCATGAGGCCGCCTGTCTCAGCAAAGCCATTGGCGCAAAATTGGCGGTTCCGCATCATTTTCAGATGTTCGCCTTCAACACCGCCGACCCCGCAGATTTTGTCACCGCCTGTGAAAGCGTTCGTCAGCCGCATCGGGTATTGGGGCTCGGGGAAAAATTGGAAGTGACGGCTTAAGTGCCTTCGTGGGTGCTGAAGTGGTCGAACACTGCATCCGCGATCTCCGTGACCGTCCCAGTGACAGGCAGAACCACCACGCGACCCTCCAGCGTCGGATCCTCCAGCGTGGCCAGCTGACTGTCCAGCAAGCCTGCCTTCATGAAGTGTCCCTTCCTGGCGCTGATGCGTGAAAAAATGAGGTCCTTGGAGCCATTGAGAAGGACAAACCAGGCTTCCGGAATTTCCCGACGGATGCGGTCGCGATACACCCGACGCAGTGCGGAGCAGGCCGCTACATTGCGGCCCGGAGCCTTCGCTTCCAGTGCCACCCGAGCCAGCCACGGCTCACGGTCTTCGTCCGTGAGGGGAATACCCGCGGACATCTTGGCGATATTTTCCGGAGGATGCAGTCCGTCCGCATCCACGAAATGGGCACCGCTGCGTCGTGCGACCTCTTCGCCGATCGCAGTTTTCCCGCAGCCGGACACGCCCATGAAAATGAGAACTCTGGGAAGCATCATAAGGAACGCCGTGGATGAAACTGAAAACACATGCGCGAATCCAAGCAGCTTCGCCTCCATTTGCAAGTCCACGCGATGTATCCGCCACCCAGCGTAGAGGGCAAGGTCACGAGACCAGAACCAAGGAAAGCGCTGAGGGCTTGCTGGGAGGAGGGTCTCGCGACCTTGCCCTCTGCGTGCTGGGTCCGCTAGAACTGGAAATTGAGTTTGGAATGCCACTGGTCAAAAATGGGGATTTCATGATAGGCTGACGCCGATGTGCATGCCCCCCCAGTTCGCACCCCGCCTTCTTCCCCTGCTTCTGGCTCTCACCCTTGCCAGCACGGGATATGGGCAGGCTGTCTTCATCAATGAGCTGCATTACGATAACGCCGGCGGGGATTCAGATGAAGGCATCGAAATCGCCGGGCCGGCAGGGACGAACCTCGGAGAATACGATTTGGTGCTCTACAACGGCGCTACTTCTGGTGCCGCCGTGGTGTATAATACCGTGAATCTTTCGGGCACCCTGCCCGATTTTGGTGCCGGTTTTGGAGTGAAATGGTTTCCCATTGCCGGAATCCAAAATGGACCAAGGGATGGCGTGGTGTTTTATCGGAAAACGAGCCCGCAGGTCATCCAGTTTCTGAGCTATGCGGGGGTGATGACTGCCAGCGCCGGGGTGGCAGCTGGCATGACATCCACGGACATTGGCGTCAGCGAATCCGCCTCCACACTCGCGACCCATTCCCTGCAACTGCGCGGCACTGGCACGACCTACACGGATTTTACCTGGCACGCGCCCGCCACCTCGTCCCATGATGTCGTCAATTCCGGCCAGACCATTGGCTCGCTCGTCTACACCACAAGTCTCGCGTTGAATCCCACCTCGGCGGATGAATCAGCCGGGGCGGTTGCCTCCACCGCCACGCTTACGCTCAGTCCTGCCCCCGCGGCGGCGCGCACTTTCACGCTCAGCAGCTCTGACACCTCCGAGGCCACGGTGCCCGCGAGTGTGGTTGTTGGTGTCTCTGGAAACGTGACTTTTCCAATTTCCACAGTCGCGGATGGAATCGTGGATGGAAATCAATCCGTGACGGTAACGGCCACGGATCAGGGTGCCCTGTATCCGGCTCAGACCGCGCTGCTCACGGTGCGCGATGTGGATGTCCCGCTGGCCACCTTCTCCGGGCTGCTGCGGGTGGCCTGTCTGAATGTGAAGGATGGCGTCGGCGCACCGGGATCGGCGGAGTATCTGGCGGTCAGGGAACAGGTCCAGCGGATCAATCCCCAGGTCATTGCGCTCGAGGAAGTGAATGGTGCGGGAGATTTTGCGGATATGAAATCCCTGCTCTCCGACTTGGGCTTTCCCATCGTGAGCACCTATTTCGCGACAAAGGGCGATGGCTTTGCCACCTTTGAGAGCGGGGCCACATCCACGAGCAACGCCCAGAGTCTTTGCCTGGCCAGCAAATTTCCCATCACCCAAGCCGTCCAAATCGACCGGGGCGAACCCAGCCGCTCGGAGATGACCCGCTATCCGTTGTTTGTATCCGTGGATGTTCCCGGCATCCTGGCCGCGGACGATCCGGCGTTCGTGGTGGTGCATTTGAAAGCCAATTCCGGTGGTTCCGGCGCGATGCAGGCGGACCGGTTTCGCCGCGCGGTGGAGGCGTATCGCGTCGCCCAGTTCCTGCAAAACAATGGCTGGAATGGGGCGATGAAAAATTGTTTTGTGCTCGGAGACTTCAATGAAAATGATTTCGACAACACCCAGCCGACCTCCATCAACACCACCGCTCCCTTCACCGATGGGTCGACCCTCCCGGCCAGTTATGTGCTCGGCCCGGATCTGGCCGGTGGGGTGACGCTTCCTTATGCGACCTTTCCGCATGCCATCATGGCCACAATAAACCTTGCCGCTCCAGAAACCCGTCAGGCAGATGGCAGCACCCGCGGCACCTTCAATCCGGCGGAGAATTCGCGCATCGATTACCTCTTTGCCAGAAAGCCGATGACTCTGGCGGGTTTGTATGCGGGCGAAGTTTACAACAGCCGCTTGGAGGCCGGCTTTGACGGGCTGCCGAAGTCGGGGACTGGTCTGCCCGCTGGAAAGCTGAGTTTTAAAGCCTCGGATCACTTTGCAGTCTTCGCGGATGTGTCGCTGGCCACGCAACCCAAACTGACCCTGACAACCGCAACCTCATGGGTGAATGAAGCGGACCTTGGTTCGGTGAACGTGACGCTGACTCTGTCCCAGGCACCCGGGGTGGGGGTGAATGTGCCGGTGACGCTCTCGGCGTATCGGCAGGGTCGCATCTCGGTTCCTTGCAACATCGTGACGTTTACCGGATCGCAAACCTCGGCGGTGATTCCGGTGGAAATTTTGCATCCCAGCGAGGTCGACGCCCACCGCACCATCACCATTTCCGCAACTGCTCCCGGCTGGTTTCCTGGGAAAACGACCTTTGAGATCCGCAATCAGGAAGCAGGCGGCGCCCTGATCATCAGCCAGTATCTGGAGCCCGTCTCCGGCAGCAATGCGAGGGCCATCGAGCTGCTCAATCAATCCGGTGCGGAAATCGATTTCTCCGGCACGCCCCTCACGGTGCGCCGATTCGCCAATGGCGACATGGAAGGCGTCAATGAAGCCACGATTCTTTCCGGCCTGCTCCCTGCAGGTCAGGTGCTGGTGATTGGCGATGGGCCATCGGGCGAGGCATTACTGGCTGCGGGGCTGATCATCGCCGAGGCGGGCAGCACCCCGGCCACAGCTCTGAACGACACGTTGTTTTATGATGCAGCCGGAAAGCTGAAATTTTTGAAGGACACCTTTACCTACAATGGAAATGATGCCCTGGAGGTCCTCTTGAATTTCACGCGCATGGATGTCTTTGGAACCATCGGCCAGGATCCCGGCCTGGCCTGGACCGGAGGGGGGGTGAGCACCACGAATCAGAATCTTTCGCTGAAACCTTTTGCAGCCACAGGCAACCGGGGCTTCACCGACCCCAGCACCCGTTTCCAAACCATCAGCACGACGGATGCCACCACAGGTCTGGGAGTGGCGCCGGTGCTGACCGATCCCTATCTGGTCTGGGCGGCCCCGCTATCGGGATTGAACAAAGCCCCGGAGGCGGACCCCGACCACGATGGCCTGCGCAATATCATGGAATACGCTCTGAATGCGAATGCCCTCATGACAACGGCCCAACCCCTTCAAATAGAGCGCATGGCGGGCGGAGCCGTCTTGAGCGCGACGGTCCGGATTCCCGCCGCCGGCGAGTGCCTCACCTATTCCCTGGAGCAATCCGAAGACCTCACCGCGTGGACTGCCAGCACCACGGGACCGAGTTTCACCAGTGCGGGCAATGGCATGCAGGTGGTGTCCTTCGCCATTTCCCTGAGCGGATCGCGCCAATCCTTCCGTCTCGTCGTCAAAAGAGGATGAGTCCCGACTGGTGGATTCTCTGATTGAGAAGCCAGCTGGCAAGGTTATGGAATGGCAGCACTCATGACCAAGCCGCGCCGCGTCCTCATTACTTTCGACACGCACACACCGTATCTCGCATTCCGGGTGCGGGCCTTGCAGCGTGCGATTGAGTCACAGGGTCTGCAGGAAACGATCCGACTGGAGGTGGTGCTGATCGCTCTGGAGGAAACTTCGTATCAATGGGCCGGCGGTGAGCTTGCGAAGGTGTATGGCGGGGTGCCGGTGCGCGCCCTGACCGGTCAATTCCGCGGTCTGGGATTTCGAACCTGGTTCCGATGGACGACATTCAAGACAACCTGTGTGCTGGCATGGCACTACCTGAAGACGCGTCCCCATGTGGCGTACGTGGGCGGTTATGACCGGCCTGAAAGCATGATGATCGCCCTGCTCTCAATTCTCACGCGGGGCCGTGTCGGAGTGCTGCATGATTCCCGTTTCAAGGATGCGGAGTCCTACTCCAAAAGCATCGGTCTGGAATTTGTGAAAAGTTTCATGATGGCGCGCTATGATTTCTTTATGTGCCCCGGCCGGGAATGTGCCGAATACAGCCAGTTTCTCGCCGGACGGAAAAAGCCTGCGTATTTGGGAGGCTGGGATGTGGTGGACAACGAGGAGATCGGTCGACTTGCCGGGGTGGCGGATGCTGACGTGGAGATTCTCGAGCATCTCGGGGTGTCGGACGGAACGCCCTATTTCTTCATGCCGATTCGTTTTCTGCCCAAGAAAAACGCCTCCCTGGCCATCGCGGCATTTGCGCGTTGTCATGCCAGGCTGACGAAGCCGGTGCGGCTGATCATTTGTGGTCAGGGTCCGCTGGAGCAGGAAATCAGGGATCAGATCACCAGATTGGGAATGCAGGAGGCCATCCTGATCCGGCCGTGGCTGCCCTACCATCAGGTCCCCAGGGCCAGCCGGTTGTCACTCGCCCTCGTGCTCGCCAGCACGCATGACCAATGGGGGATGACGGTCAACGAAGCGCTCGCGGCTGGTGCTCCGGTGCTTTGCAGTTCACGGGCGGGCGCGCATGAGGTGGTGAGAAATCACTGCAATGGCTACACGTTTCATCCCTGGGATGAGTTCCACCTCGCGGAACTCTTCCATGCACTTGCGTCGGATCCTGAATTGGTAAACCGGTTGCACAGCCAGGCCGCAGGTTCCGTGGAAAATTTTTCGGTGCGTCAATGGCTTGACGCGTGTGCCGGGGAACTGCCGCTGAAAGGCGGCGGTGCGCTGAGCGTCTCCAAATAAAATTTGCGGAAATCCTCCTCGACTACAGTGACAGGATTGAACATGCCTGTCCATTGCTGCGCCGCCTCGGCCGCCAGGGCGGGAACATGGGCCTCGCCGATCCCCCAATGCCGCAAGTGATCGGGCAGTCCGGCGCGTTCGAGAAGCTCCTGAAACCAACGGGGCAGGTCATCCGCTTGGAGGCCGATTCGATGAGCCAGTTTTTGGTAGGTGCGGTAAGCCTCCAGGCTTAGAAGGTTGCAACGAAGAATGCGGGGCATCATCACGCCGACGGCTTCACCGTGGACCACCTGGAATTGAGCGGTGAGCGGATTGGCGGCAGCATGGGCGGCACCCAGCATGCTGTTTTCAATGGCCACACCCGCGAGGGCCGCGCCCAGCAGCATTTGCGCACGCGCGAGCAGATTGGCGGGGTCAGCGAGCACTGTTGGGAAGCCTTCTGCCAGCAGGGCAAAGGCGGCGAGGCTGTAGGCCAGGGAGATCTCGTTGGATTTGGTGGAAACGGCACTCTCCAGCGCATGGGCCATGGCATCGATTCCGGTCAACCGGGTCACCATGGCGGGTTGCGTGAGCGTGAGTTCGGGATCGAGCAGCGCGAGGCAGGCGGCCGCCTTCTTGTCGCCACAGGCCATCTTGGCGTGCGTCTCGGAATCTGAGATCAGGGCAAACGACTGGCATTCGCTGCCGGTGCCTGCGGTGGTGGGAATGGCGATGAATGGCAGCATGGGTAGCGTCGCCTTGCCGACACCCCAGTAGTCCTGCATGCGTCCACCGTTGGTCAGAATGAAATTACACCCCTTGGCCGCGTCCATGCTGCTTCCGCCACCCAGACCAATCAGAGCCTGGGCGTCGCAACGGCGTGCCGCCGCGACGCACGCATCCAACACATGGGTGGTAGGATTTTCCCGCACCTCCGTGAACGTGCCGACCATCAGCCCCGCCGTTTCCAATGATTCAACAATGCGCCGCAAATGTCCGGTGGCGGCCAGGCCGGGATCGGTCACCACCAGCACGCGCTGCACATTCATTTCCGCCACCAATTGGCCAACCTCCATGGCCACGCCGGGACCGAAGCGCACCTGGTGATTGGGTGCATGCGTGAATTCCGGAACCCAGGACGGGACTCCAAGGTTGGCCAGTAGGGAAGCCGCAGTCAGTTTTTCAGGCGGCATGCGGCGTGATGGCAATGGCGCGGCGGCGGAAAAGGAATTCAAACAGGTTGCCCTCGTGCGGCTGATCCCACGAGACCTGATTGGTGGGATGTGGTCCGAGATTGAGCCTTTGAATGTCAGGTGATTCAAGGAGGCGGGCGATCCAGTTCATGTCGTCGGTGATGGCCGTGACGACCAGGGATGGGCCGATCTCATCCAGCATCTTTGCCTGCGGCATTTGCACCACACTGGCATAGGGGAACAGAAACTCGCGGTTGGCGAGTGGATGGCTGAAGGAATCGCACTGCACAATGGTCGGGAGCAGATAGTTCATGCCATCGCGGCTGGCCTTGCGGGACTCACCGTTGCGGAGTTTCATGGAGTAATCGATGGCACCCTTGGTGGCGAGGCCGTCCGTGACCGCGCCATCAATCCATTCGACCATGGCGGGATTGGCAAACCCACTCAATCGGGCCTCCGGATCCTCCGGCGCGAGCGGGCGCATGCTTACGAGTTCCGCCGCGATCGCCTCGGCGATTTCATGCGCATACTTGGGCACGATGATCGCGCTGGCGTTGATGCAACTGCGTCCGCTGTTGGCGCTGATGCTCTGCACCATGATGGGAAGATAGTCGCGCCATTGTTCGATCTTGTCCTCGCCGATGAGAATCTTGCTGCGACCGCTGCCGTGAACTTCCACGCGGGGATCATGGGCATACTGGGAAACGGTGGCGTCATCGCCGAACATCATCACCCGTCCCGCCTTGCGCAGGATCACGCCCGAACCGTCATGGCCGGTGGGATAGAAATTAAACGCCTCCCTGGGCAGGCCGGCCTTGAGCATAGCCTGGATGATGCGCCACGGCGTCCATGGTTCCTCGCGGCCGGGTTTCAAGACAACGGGAACGCCGAACGCCAGGCAGGGAATCCACAGGGCATTGACCGCCGGGGAATTGCTGGGCAGGATCACGGACATGGCGTCAGTTTGCAGGCTGTAGCTGACCGGCACGCCGTGCTGATTGCCGTATCCACGATCCAGCGTTTCCAAATCCACGCCACGGGTCAGGCCGCGAATGATCGTGGGGATCTCCGCAAATACATTGCCGAGGCGTTTCATGTTCATCCGAATGAGCGAGTGGGGCAGACCGCTGGTCGCGGAAAGACTCAACACGTAATCTTCAGGCGATTGCATGACGCCATTGTCGCCGACAGGCAGGGTGTCATGCTGGAAAATTTCCCCGGCCTCAAGCACCATCCGGAGGCGATCCGCGGCGGGAATGCGCCGCAGGGCATCGCGCCCAACCTTCAGTTGCTGCATGTCCCTGGCCACCAGTCCGGAATTCGCCTGGCTGACGCGGACCACGGGTGCCGCCGTGGCGACATGATTGATTTCCGCTACATCCAGACTGTGATAAACACGGCCTTGGCGGAGGATGGGGATGACTGGGAGCGAGGACATAGGAGGTCGGAAGTAAGTAAGGGGGTGGACTGAAGGGCGCACTCACTTAGAACAATTCCAAACGCTTGTCGAACGCTCTGCCGCGCCATTTTTGCGGTGCATCCGGATCGCTTTGATCGGCGTGGAAACGTCCTGGCTCGTTGGCAGCCTGGGTCATTTTTATAAGGCGAATAGCAGCTCAAATAAAATTTAACTAGAATTAATAGTCAACTACCGTAAACTAAGATTCAGCCCTGTTTCAATGCCTACAACTCTTGACCCACCTGCGAAGCCCATCGAGACGATGCATTTTCCCTGCCCCGCTTGTGGGAGCACATTGGAAGTGCCGCCTGAGTATTTGGGAGCGTCAGGCCCCTGTCCTCACTGCCGGCAGATTGTCAATGCCCCGACTTACGAGGCCTTGCAGGGTTCCCCAATGCCACCGCCACGGGAGTTGCCGCCGCGCCCGGAAGCGCCGGCACCGGTCCTGCCGCAAAAGCCCCGCAGCCGAGCCGAGCGCATCCGCGACCGTCTGCGCAAAACGCGGCTTCCGCGTGTGGATGCGTCCGGTCCGAGTCTTGCGCAATTGCTGGGATGGGGGTCGGTGGCTTTGGTTTTGGCGGCGGGGGGATTTGCGTGGGCGGTGGCTCGTTATACAGTGCCCGTGCAACCGCCAGCGCCATCAATTGTCGTTCCGCCAGATTTGACGCTCAAAGTGCTGGCTGAAAAACAGCGCCTCGAAATCCGGCGTGAAGAGACCATCCAACGGGCCCTCAGTGCCGCCGAAAGCCTGCTCCAAAAGGGCTCCGCCGCAGAGCCGCCCTTGGGAATATTCGCACTAAGCGGAACGCAACATCATTTCGAGGCCGGGCTTTTTCCAGACTTGCATGCGGGCGATCTGGAGGCCAGTGCCTGCGTTCGGAAGCCGGGCACAGAGGATTTTTTCCTGACGATTCAACCGGCGGATGGTGGTGGTCCGGTGGTGCTGCTGGAGCAGCAGGCGGGGGAATTTCAACTGCACGCCGATGCCTTTGTGCAGCAGATCGATGACACGCTCGCGGATTTCCTGGAAAATGTCGGGGAGGGGCAGCTGACCGCCTATGTCATCGCCCGACCATCGCATGCACAGTTTCCGCTTGGGGAACTTCTGCCCTGGACCAAGTGGGATTTGCAAACACCGTTTCCAAATGCCAAGCCGCTGGCGTTCGTGGCCTGTGCGAAACCCGACGGCGCCCTGGCGAAACTGCTCCATCAGCATCGTGAAAATTCCGCCTGGATTCCGCTGGTCATTAAATTGCAATGGAGCCGCACCTCCGGCGATCAGCCGTTCATCGAGATGCTCGAAACGGTGCCCACGGCTTGGAGTAAATTCTGAGATCCCGGAGATTCTCAATCGACGAAGACAAACTCATTGGCACAGAGCAGCGCTTGGGCCAGGCTGGTCCAGCGCTCCGGCGGTGGACCGAGGAAATCCTTGAGGGATTCAGCGATGGGCGCCTTCGAGCCAGCATCACGAACCGCCGGATTCCATAGGTAGCTGTCGAATCCTTCGTTTCCCCCGCAATCCACGATGAAATCCAGGATCTCTCCCGGTGCGATCGCGATGGAGGGCACGTTGGTTTCCACTTCACCCGCAGGCGGGACACTCCACTCACCCAGCAGACCGGACCTGCTGGACACAATGTAAACCTTGAGGCCATCACTCTCTTTGGAAGCCAGCACCACTTTGCCGGAGAGGCTGACGGTGGCGGCAGTCTGCACTTTCCAGCGCCGAATGGACGCCAGTTCGTGCGTGGGGCCGGGGTGACCGAATTCCGGCCCCACCAGCGCCCAGCCAGTCTTGGGATCCGGCGCACCGGCATCGCCACACCAACTGTTGCGGACATAATTTTGAAATGGGGTGAAGCTTGCCTTGTGGGTCGCGGCATCCCATCCGCCATACCCATAGACCCAGATGCGGTTGGCCTGTTTGTCAGGTTCCGTCGGTTGCACGTAGGCAAGGGCAGACTGAATTTCGGCCTCCGTGGCTTCGCGGCTGAGCACGCGGCGGATCAATCCGCGAGCTCTGTCAGCAGGAGGGGCTCCTGCACTGACGCTGGCCAGCAGCGCGCTGGCCAGTTCCTGAACGAACGGACTGTTCAGCATGTAGAGCGCCTGCTGGGGAACCGTGGTCTCAAAGCGAATGGGTGAATGGGCATCGGGGCTGGCAAAGTCGAAGGTGCGGAAGGTGCCGGGTAAATTTTGGCGATCGATGAATCCATAAATGCTGCGTCGTTTGCTCCAGGGCGCGGTGAATATTTCCTCCGACTTGCCGAACATTTTTAAATCCGCCGTGCCGGACACGACCAGCAGGCTGTCGCGCAAGGCTTCGAAGTCCAGCCGTTTGCGATTCATGCGCCAGAACCAGCGATTCTCGGGATCCTTTGCCGCGGCGTCTTCGCGCCACTGGCTTTGCTGCTGGTAGGTGCTGCTGAGAAGCATTTCGCGGAGCAGTTTTTTGATGCTCCAGTTTTGTTGCATGAAGCTGGCGGACAGGTGCTCCAGCAGGGCCGGGTTGGCCGGAGGCAGCGTGCGAACTCCGAAATCACTGGGTGTGACCACGAGCGGCTCGCCGAAGAGATGTGTCCAGGCGCGGTTGACGAACACTCTTGCGGTCAGCGGATTGTCGCGACCGGAAAGTTGTTGCGCCAGTTCCAACCGCCCACTGCCCTTTTGAAAGGGCTTGCGGTCGGGCCCGCTGAGAATTTTCAGAAATTGACGCGGGACCTGATCGCCCTGGCGTCCGGGATTGCCGCGCACAAAAACGCGCGGCTCCACCGGCTGCGGTTTGTCCACCATGGCCATGGCGCGTGGAGGGGCGGCGGGGCTGGTGGCTTTGAAATTTTCGCAATTCGAACGCAGCTCGCGGAGGCGTTCCTTTTCCGGGCGCAGGAAGTAGGGTTCCGTATCCGCAGGCTGAATCCGCCGCAGTCCCAGCGGAGGTTGCAGGGCCGCGTGAAACATGGCCAGTTCAGGCTTGTCCGCAGTGGCCTGCGCAAAGAGCTGCGCGTAAACTTTGGCCAGGCCCGCCTTGCTGGTGACTGCGGCATCCTGCACGGCTTTAATCAGGGCCGGTGCGGCGGAAGAATTTTTGAGATACCCGGCAAGCTCCGCGGCGAATTTGTCGTCGGGCTTGGCGGCCAGGGCGCGCCAGATTCCGAAAACACTCTCCTCACCCTTTTCGATCATGCCCTGCCAGGTCTCGAAGGCATTGAAATACAAGCCGTGTTCCCTGGTCCATTTTCTCATGTCCGGATCGGTGCCCTCGGTGGTGGCGAGCAGGTACTTTTCAATCATCGGCTCCTTGAACAATTCCGCGACGCGTTCATCGCGATATTTCACGCCCTCCGCCTCTTTCCCAGCCAGTTCTTCTTCAAATTTCACCAATTCGGGAGTGCGGTCCACGCCGCCCAGCGCTGGCAGATCCTTGGGTTCCGTGCTGGAGGCCAGCACTCCATACAGACCGTAGTAGTCGGCGGTGGGGATGGGATCGAACTTGTGGTCATGGCAGCGCGCACAGCCGATCGTCAGGCCCTGCGTGGTCCGGAAAATGACATCCAGACGGTCATCGATGATGTCGCTCTCGTTGTTTAAAAATCGGCGGCCCAACGTCAGGAATCCAAGTGCCGCCTGATTTTCCGTCTTGGCGGGGGATTCAATCTGATCCGCCGCGACCTGCTGCTGCAGGAATTGATCGTAGGGCATGTCGGTATTCAGGGCGCGGATCACCCAGTCACGGTAAGTGTAGGAGTAGGGATACCGGCGTTCCTCCTGAAAAACATACCCCTTGGTATCCGCGAACCGTGCCAGATCCAGCCAGTAGCGTCCCCAGCGTTCGCCAAAATGGGGCGATTCCAGCAACCGATCCACCAGCCGGATGTAGGCATTAGGTTCCTTGTCGTTCACAAAGGACTGCACCTCCTCAAAGGTCGGTGGGAAGCCGAGCAAATCAATCTGCACGCGGCGCATCCAGGTGGCGCGATCGACCTTCGGGGCAAAGCTCAACCCATTTTCCTCCAACTGATGCAGCACAAAGGCATCCATCGGCTGGTAGACCAGGTCCTTCGCTTTCACCGCGGGCACGGGAGGCGCGACCACGGGTTGGAACGCCCAGTGATCCTTGGCACTTCGGTGCAGATCCTTCGCGGCGGGCACTGGCTCTTCGGGCCAGGGCAGTCCCTGGCGGATCCATTCGGAAATGGCCTCGATGCTGGCATCGTCGAGCTTGGGCGCATCCTTGGGCATGGGTTCGACCTGCCCCGGTTGGTCGCGACGGATGGCGTGGATGAGCTTGCTTGTTTCCACATTTCCCGGCGTCACCACCAGTCCGTAATCACTCCCCTTGAGAATCAACTCACGTGCATCCAGACGCAGACCGTTGTTCTGCTTTTTGGCGGAATGGCAGGCGTAGCAATGTTCAGCCAGCACCGGGCGGACCTTGCTTTCAAAAAAAGCGGCCTGTTCGGGGGTGATGGGTTCTGCATGGACGAGCGCGGCACTTGCCATCGCGAGGAGTCCTGCGACTGGAGGGGATAGACGCATGATGCTACGCTCGCCCGCTTGAACTAATCCACAAGTCCCTGATAACGTAGCGCGTTCAAACATCCGTGTAGCTGGATACCGGATCACAGGTGCAGACAAGATGCTTGTCGCCATAAACGTTGTCCACCCGGCTGACGGGCGGCCAGTATTTTTGGTGGCGGAGCCTGGCCTGCGGAAAGGCCGCCTGCTCGCGGCTGTAGGGGTGCGACCAGGTATCGCTCAGCAATACCGCGGCGGTATGCGGGGCGTGCTTGAGCACATTGTCCACGCGATCCGCGGTTCCTGCTTCGATCGCGGAAATTTCCCGATGGATGGAAAGCATTGCGGCGCAGAAACGGTCCAGCTCCGACTGGCTCTCACTCTCGGTCGGTTCAATCATCAGCGTGCCCGGCACCGGCCACGACATGGTGGGGCTGTGATATCCGTAATCGATGAGCCGCTTGGCGACATCCTCCACGGTGATGCCGCTGGAGTCTTTAAATTTCCTCAGATCAACAATGCATTCATGCGCCACCAGACCGCTCGGCCCTCGGTAAAGCACTGGGAAGGCAGCATCCAGTTGGTGGGCGATGTAGTTGGCATGGAGGATGGCCCTCCGGCTGGCTTCGGTCAGCCCATCTGGGCCCATCATTCGGATGTACATCCAGGAAATGGTGAGAATGCTCGCACTGCCCAGGGGTGCGGCTGCGATGCGCGTGCCTTCGGAGGTTTTCGACGGCAGGAATCCAGCCAGATGCGCCGCCACACAGATCGGCCCCACGCCCGGCCCGCCGCCGCCATGCGGAATGCAGAAAGTCTTGTGCAGATTCAAATGACATACGTCCGCTCCAATCCGGCCCGGGCTGGTGAGTCCAACCTGCGCATTCATATTGGCGCCATCCATGTAAACCTGACCACCATGGTCGTGGATGATGGTGCAAATTTCCCGGATGCTCTCCTCAAACACGCCGTGCGTGCTCGGATACGTCACCATGAGCGCGGCCAGTTGTTGGGAATGCTGGTCTGCCTTGGCGCGCAGATCGGTGAGGTCAATATTTCCAAGATCATCGCAGGCCACCGGCACCACTTTCATGCCGGCCATGGCAGCGCTGGCGGGGTTGGTGCCGTGGGCGGAAGTGGGGATGAGGCAGATGATGCGCTGGACATGGCCCCTGCTCTGGTGGTAATCCCGGATCGCCAGCAACCCCGCGAACTCCCCTGCGCTGCCGGCATTGGGTTGCAGGCTGCAGGCTGCGAAGCCCGTGATCTCACTCAGCCAGGATTCCAGCTGCGAGGTCATCACGGCGTATCCCTGCACCTGCGCTTCAGGGCAGAAAGGATGCAGGGCACCAACGGTCGGCCAGGTGAGCGGCATCATTTCTGCGGCGGCATTCAGTTTCATGGTGCAGGATCCGAGGGCGATCATGGATTCGTTGAGCGCGAGGTCCATCTTTTCCAGGCGGTGCAGGTAGCGGAGCATTTCGTGCTCGGTGCGGAAGCGATGGAAAACCTCCTGCGTGAGGAATTCGGAACGGCGCTGCAACGCTGCTGAAATCATCATCGGAGCTTCAGCGGGCATTGCCGCCTTCGGATGGAAAATGGCCAGCAGTTGCGCGGCTTCGTGCTCCGTGGTGGTTTCATCGAAGGACAGGCTGACATGGTCCGCGTCGATCCCGCGGACGTTGAATCCCGCCTGCTCAGCCGAGGCCAGCAGGGGCCGGGCCTGTCCCGGGACCACCAGGGTCAGGGTATCGAAGACTTCGGCGTGGCGCAGTTTTCCCCCGGCAGCGTTGTATCCGCTGGCGAAGCGTGTGGTCAGATCATGAACGCGAGCGGCGATTTCCCGCAGCCCTTCCGGACCATGCCACACCGCATACATGCCCGCCATCACCGCCAGCAGAACCTGAGCCGTGCAAATATTACTCGTGGCCTTCTCACGGCGGATGTGTTGTTCACGCGTTTGCAGGGTGAGCCGATAGGCCGGCTGTCCCTGGGCGTCGATGCTGCGCCCGATCAGTCGTCCCGGCAGCTTGCGTTTCCATTCATCCCGGCAGGCCATGAACGCCGCGTGCGGTCCGCCAAATCCCAGTGGCACGCCGAATCGCTGGGAACTTCCCACGGCCACATCCGCACCCAGTTCGCCCGGAGGTGTCAGCAAGGTGAGACTCAGCAAATCACACGCCATGATCACCAGCACGCCGCGACTGTGCAGGCTGGAGATTTTTTCCCGCCAATCCTGCACCTGCCCATCCGCCGAGGGATATTGAATCAGTGCTGCAAAGACACAGTCATCCTCTGCGACCTCGTAGCCTGCGGCGATTTCCAATCCCAGGGCCTCCATGCGCGTGTGGAGCACCTGCTCACTCTGGGCGAAAAGCTGCGAACCCACCAGCACCTTGCGGGGATTTTTCACCTGCGTACAGGCGAGGCACAATGCCACGGCCTCCGCCACCGCCGTGCCCTCGTCCAGGAGACTGGCGTTGGCCACGGGCAGTCCCGTCAGTTCACAGACCATCGTTTGGAAATTCATCAGGGCCTCCATGCGACCCTGGGAAATCTCCGCCTGATAAGGCGTGTAGGCGGTATACCAGCCGGGATTTTCGAGCACATTGCGCTGGATGACCGGAGGAGTGAACGTGCCGTAGTAACCCTGACCCAGGAAATTCCGCCGCACCTGGTTTTGGTCCATGATCCCCCGCAGCTCGGCCAGCGCCTCCTGTTCCGTGGCCGCTGCCGGAAGCCGCATGGGTTTGTCCGAGCGGATGCCAGCGGGGACCGCTGCATCGATCAAGGCCTGAAGTGAATCGTAGCCAAGCTGCCGGGCCATTTGCTCGGCTTCTAAAGAGGTGGTTCCAAGATGGCGTGAGGCGAAAAGATGGGTGTGCATTGGAGGAAACGGGTGGCCTTCCCTACTCATGCAGGATCATGGCGTAAAGCGGGAATCCTTGCGGGAGATTCGGAAAAATTTCCGCCACGGAAACGATGCCGCCCCGACCCGTCAACCAAACACACGGTTTCAGGAAATCATTTCGGCTCAACCTTGGCCTCTTCCCTCACTTC
This sequence comes from Akkermansia muciniphila, assembly GCA_943333275.1. GTDB lineage: Bacteria > Verrucomicrobiota > Verrucomicrobiia > Verrucomicrobiales > V1-33 > JAGNEJ01. The sequence goes on along the minus strand of CALQSQ010000043.1, from coordinate 17,007 downwards.
CTCGACACCGAAGAGCGCCTTGGCAAATTCGAGTTCGGTCATTTCCTGAGCGCGCTGCTGTTCGCGGTGCAGGCGGAAAGCTTCGCGCTGGGGGGCGCTGAGCACCGGCTCCAGACGGGTGGCGACGGCTTGATCGGCGGCGTTGCTTTGCTCGGTGAAAAGCGCAAGATTTTCGGCGGAAAATTTTTCCGGACGGGTGTCCTGCATGTCGGTGTAGTCGAATTCGAGCTTCATGTTCTTGCGCTCCGAGTGAAGGATATCCATGAGTTGCTGCTCCTGTTCCTCTGAGATGGGGGCGCCGGCCTGGCCAAACTGCTTCTTCAACACACCGATGGTCTGGCGTTCAGGGGCCGAGTCCTGGAATTTTTTAAATTGATCCTGGGTCTCCTCGGTGCGGAGAATCGATTTGATGCGCTGCTCGATGGCGGCACTTTTCGCCTTGAGATCCGTCGCCATGGCTGCCACGTCCTCCGGGGTCATCGTGGTCGCCGTGGTGTATCTCAGCCGGGCGTTTTTCCAGAGCGACTTGGCTTCATTCATGGCGGCGATGAGCCCGTAATTGGTCGCGGCGTCGAGTTTCACCACTTCGGAAATTTGGTTTTGGACAATCACGCTGGATTCCACATCGTCGTGCCGGGCGGCCTGCTCCGCGGCAAGGTTTTTGGCCTGTTGCTCTGGACTAATGGGAATGGTGGAGGGGCCCCCGTTGATGGGGTTCACAGGCAGTGTGCTGCCGGCGGAACCGGGCAGGGGAATGTTGGGCGAGCCGGGGCCGTAACTGGCGGTGCTCTCGGTGAAGCTGGGAGGCGGGAGTGGCGGCTTGGCAGCCGGATCCGTCTGGGTGGTGTCTGCAGAAGGAGCCTGGCTGGCGCCGGGAGACAGGTATTTCCAGGCGAAGGCGGCGATGATGGCCAGGACAAGCGCGGCTGGGATGAAGAATTTCATGATGCGTGGGGGGAGAGGGTTGGGGATCAGGGGATTTCCTTCTTTGACCATACTTCCGGGCGCGGCGTTGGAAAGAAAATTTTGGCGCACCCGGCCTCACGTGAAAAGTGCCGCCAGAGAACCACGGCAGTGTGGGACATTCTACCGTTGCTTCCTTCCGGACCTGGCGGGGTTTGAAAGCCTGCACTCCATGGTCCCTGACGACGCGACGATCTTAGAAGCATCCCCCGTCTCAGCAAATGGAAACTCCACAAAGATTCATTCCCACGCCAGCCTGCCTGAATGCAGACGCCCCACGCGCTGCATGCGGGCGGCGAGCTTGGCATCATGCGTCACCATGACGATGGCCAGGCCCATTTCCTTCTGCAAATCGACGAGCAGGTCCACGAGCGCGGCGGCGTTGGTCTCGTCGAGCGAGCCCGTGGGTTCATCGGCCAGCAGGAGTTGCGGCTGGTTGATGAGGGCGCGGACGACGGCCACGCGCTGGCGCTCACCGCCGGAGAGTTGGGCGGGGTGCTTGTGTTCGTGCTGGCTGAGGCCCACCTTCTGGAGCATCGCCCGCGCGCGCTCTAGGCTTCCTCGGCGCCTTTCACCATTCTGGTCCACCAGTGTTGGCACCAGAACGTTCTCCAGGGCCGTGAGCTGCGGCAGCAAATGGTGCATTTGGAAAATAAATCCAAGCTGCTCGGCCCGCAGGGCGGCCAGTTCCTGCTCGCCAAGGCCCTTCAGGCTCCGGCCAAAGAGGATCACCTCCCCCGAGGTCGGCTGATCCAGTGTCCCCAGCATATTGAGCAGGGTGCTCTTGCCACTGCCGCTGCTGCCCACGATCGAGATCGTCTGCCCGGCGTCCAGCGTCAGATCCACGCCACCCAGCACCGCCTGGGCGCGCCCGGTTTCGATTCCGAAAATTTTTGTGACCCCCTTAAGTTCAGCTAACATGCCCCACGTGTATCCGCATTCTTCCTCTGCGCAACCCTGCCGCATCCGGGAATCCGCCGAGAATTCCCGTTGCCCCGGGCATGGAAATTTTTAATAAGTGGCGCCATGTTCCGAATTCTCCTGCCGCTCCTTGGCCTGTGCATGCTTCCAGCCTGCTCCATTTCCATTCAGGTGGGGAAATCCCCGCAGCTCAAGCACGTCGTCGTCGCCTGGCTTAAAGACCATGGCAATGCCTCACAACGCCGGCAACTTCTCGACACCGGGGAGAAATTGAAAACGATCCCCGGCCTCAGGAGCCTCTCCATGGGCGAGTGCCTGCCCAGTCCGCGCCCCATCGTCGATTCCACCTACGATGTCGCCTTCATCATGACTTTCCGGAACGCGGCTGCCATGCAGAAATACCTGACGCATCCGCTCCACGAGCAGGCGGTCCGGGAGGTCCTCAAGCCACTGACCAAAAAGATCCTGATCTATGATTTTGTGGAACCGTGAGGAAATACTTGTCGGAGGAACAGCATCCGCTAGCATCGGCCCATGAGCACAACCATGCGAGCGATGACGATCACCGGTTTCGGAGGACCGGAGATTTTTACTGAAACCACCCTGCCCATGCCCAGGGTGACGCCCGGGCATGTTTTGGTTCGCGTGAAGGCTTCCAGCGTCAATCCCGTGGACACCAAGATCCGCAGCGGCATGCTGGCGGCGCTGGCCACGGAAGAGCCTATCGTCCTCGGATGTGACATGGCGGGTGTGGTGGAGGAAGTGGGCGATGGCGTGCAGGATTTTTCCGTGGGCGATCTCGTTTACGGCGCCCCCTGCGGCGTGAAAGGATGCCCCGGTGCCCTGGCGGAATTTGTCGTGGTGGATGCGGATTGTCTCGGACTGGTGCCGGAAGGCATGGATTTTGGAATGGCGGCTGCATTGCCACTGGTATCCATCACCGCGTGGGAGGGATTGTATGACCGCGCGGATGTGGCCCCCGGCCAAACGGTGCTTGTGCATGGCGGTGCCGGAGGGGTGGGCCATGTGGCCGTACAACTGGCGGTGGCAGCGGGCGCCAAAGTCTTTTCGACAGTTTCCAGCGCAGCCAAGGCCAGGATCGTTCAGGGTTTGGGAGCCACGCCAATTATTTATTCCGACCTGACCGTCGCCGAGTATGTGGATAAACACACCAAGGGCCGGGGATTTGATATCGTGTTTGATACCGTGGGTGGTGATAACGTGGAGAAATGTTTCGAAGCCGCCGCCGTGAGTGGTCAGGTCGTGAGCATTTCCACCCGGACCTCCGCCGATCTCAGCCTGCTGCATGCCAAAGGCCTTTCGCTGCATGTGGTTTTCATGCTGATTCCGCTGGTCCATAAGCGGGGTCGCGCGCGCCATGGGGAAATCCTCACGGAACTCACCGCCCTCGTCGAATCCGGCAAAATCAAACCGCTTGTGCATCTCGAATCGTTCTCCTTCGCGGAAGTGGGCAAAGCCCACTCTCTCCTTTCCAGCGGCCAGGCCATCGGCAAAATTGTCCTGCACGCCTGGGAATAAGCCATGCGGCTGAGCGTCATCATTCCCTGTTTCAATGATACCGCAGCCCTGCGGGAATGTCTGACGGGGCTGGCGCAACGACCGCCGGATGTGGAAATCATCGTGGCGGATGCCTCGGACACGCCGGAATGTTTTGACCTGGCCGAAAGTATGGGGGCAGTGGCAGTGTATTGTTCACAGCGCGGTCGTGGTCCCCAGATGAATGCCGGAGCCGCAGCGACCACCGGGGATGTCCTCATTTTCAATCACTGCGACACCGCCCTCGACACCAAACACCTCGATGCCATCCGCCAATGCCTGCGTTTAGACCATCCCCCCAACCTGGCCGGGGCTTTCTACAAAAGCACGCCGCATCATTACCCCATTCTCGCCTGGGCCGATTCCCTCATCCGCTTCTGGGTGCGCGAATGGGGGGCGATCTATGGGGATCAAACGATGTTTTTCCGGCGGGATCATTTCCAGAAATTAGGAGGCTTCCCGGACATTCCCCTCATGGAGGACGTGGCCATGTCGCGAAAAATGCGGGACGCCGGCGGTCTGCAATTTCTGGACCCACCCGTGGAAACATCCCTCCGCCGTTTTCAGCGACACGGTTACCTCCGTACGCGGCTGGTGAATTTCCTCTTTGTCTGGCTCTTCAATCGGGGCGTGCCTGCGGAGAAACTTTATCTCTGGTATTACGGCAGGCGGGATTGAGGCGGATTTCTCCTTTGCAGAAGATGGGGGAGGTCCCAGAATCCGATCGTGAAGTTCCTCATCCTTACCCTCGTCTCCCTACTCCCCACAATCGCCAGCGCTCAGTTGGTCGACTCCACTCAAGCCGTCAGAGACCTGAAAGCCTGGCTGGCGCTGGAGCGCGACAAGCGCCCGGTTCTCTCACTAGCACCTTTCGCCAGGATCCCCCTGTCCAAGGAGGATGCCGAGCATGTGAAGTCCGCCTTATGGAAAGACCATGAAGCCATGATTCGCGCCACGCGCACGACGGAGATGAAAGCCAGGTCCATTGAGTTGAATGGCAAGGTCATGAAATTTGAGACAGTGGATTTCCCCGCGAAAGGCCCCGTCAAGCCCAAGGGTCGCAGCCTCTTTATCTCCATGCACGGCGGCGGAGGCGCTCCGCATGAGGTTAACGAATCCCAGTGGAAAAACCAGATCCAACTCAGCAAGGCCTACGCTCCCCAGGAGGGCATTTACCTCGCTCCCCGTGCCCCGACGGACAGTTGGAACCTCTGGCACGAAGTCCACATCGACACCTTTTTTGACCGTATCATCGAAAATATGATCGTGCTCGAAAATGTGAATCCCAATCGCGTCTACATCCTCGGCTATTCCGCCGGTGGGGATGGCGTTTACCAACTCGCCCCACGCATGGCCGATCGCCTCGCCGCCGCCTCCATGATGGCCGGTCATCCCAATGAAGCCTCGCCCCTCGGCCTGAGAAACGTGCCCTTCGCCATTCAGGCCGGAGGAAACGATGCTGCTTACAAGCGCAATGAAATCGCGGCGGAGTGGGGTAAAAAGCTCGATGAGTTGCAAAAGGCCGATCCGAAGGGTTACGAACATTTCACAGAAATCTACCCAGGCAAAGGCCACTGGATGGACCTCGAGGACCGCAAAGCCATTCCTTGGATGGAAAAATTCACCCGCCAACCGCTCCCTGATAAAATCGTCTGGCGTCAGGACGATGTCACCCACACTCGCCTCTACTGGCTGGAAGTCCCAGCCGACAAAGCTGCTGCCGGCCAGGAAATCACTGCCACCCGCGAAGCACAAACCATCACCCTCACACCTGGAAGCGTGCGACACTTTACCGTGCTCCTTAACGATGCCATGCTCGACCTGGACAAAGAGGTCATCATCAAATCCGGCGACAAGGAAATCTTTCGCGGCCTACTGCCCCGCACCGCCACCACGCTGGAACGCACGCTTTCAGACCGCGGCGATCCCGATTTGGTATTCGCCGCCGATGCCCCCATCGCCATCCCATAAGCACGCAAGGAGGAGGGGCTTCCAGCCCGAATCCCCTGGAGGGTCGGGGAAAGACGCCCCGTGGCCCGGAGCAGAAACGGATTGACGTATTCTGTGGTTGTTATTACGCTTTCAAAAGATGCCTGAGATCAACTCAGAAGGCCCAGCCAAATCCATGAGGAATCCACGGATAGTCCTGCTGCCGAATTGTGAGCGTTGGCTGCGAATGTTCCGGTTCATTGGAGTGGTGACGTTCTCCACTATTGTAACGATGATGTTCTGTCCTGGAGTAAGCCTCGACCTGCGTTTGGGGTGCAATCATATTCGATGTTATTCGACTGATGAGGCTTCCTACTTCTACCTAAAACTTTTCGGTTTTCATTTGATGAAAAGTGAAGGCGTGGACACGGGATGCTCGCGTCCTCCTCCAGGTTGGAACGCTCGTAAAGTTCTCCTCACCTACTGTAATCGTGAGCGGCAATTTTCGATGGGATGGCGCAATGATTAAACGAACCGAAAAGCGGGCCTACAACGATTGCTGATTAAAAATAAATTCTCTGAGAAAATAATATTAACTCTTTCGTTTCTTCGCTCATTGATGCCCCATGGCCACCCCGCGCATTCTCATCTCCTCCGAACCCACTGTTTACCACGTCATCGCCCGGGTGAGCCGTGGGGAGTTTCTTTTCGGGGATTTGGAGAAGGTGCGGATGCGGCGGTTGCTTTGGCAGATGGCGGAGTTTTGCGGGGTGGAGGTGCTGACGTATGCGGTGATGAGTAATCATGTGCATGTCGTGGCCCGGGTTCCGGTTAAGGTGGAGGCGGATGAGGCCGTGACCAATGCGGAGGTGTTGCGGAGGTTCGGGGTGCTTTATGGGAAGGGGGCGATGCTGGAGGCGGCGAAGGGGTTGGAGGTGGCTTCTGGGGAGGGGTGGACGGAGTTTCGGAGGAAGCATTTGGCGATGATGCATGATTTGTCGTGGTTTATGAGGATGTTTAAGCAGCGGTTTGCGCTTTGGTTTAATGCTTATCACAAGACGTTTGGGACGCTGTGGGCGGAGCGGTTTACGAGTGTGGTGATTGAGGGGCGGGGGGAGGCTTTGCTGGCGGTGTGTGCTTATGTGGATCTGAATCCGGTGAGGGCAAGGATTGTGGGGGACCCGAGGGAATATCGGTGGAGTGGGTATGGGGAGGCGGTGGGGGGGGCGGCCTGGGGCGCGTCGGGGAATTGAGTGGGTGACGGGGGCGCGGAGTGGGGATTGGGCGGCGGCTCAGGCGAGGTATCGGATGTGCCTGTATGTGGTGGGGACGGTGGTGAAGGTGAAAAGTGGACGGAAGCAGGGGGCCGTTTCGGATGCGGCGGCGGAGAAGGTGTGGAGGGAGCAGGGGGAGTTGGGTTGGGCGATGGCTTTGCGGGATCGTGTGGGATATTTTTCGAGAGGCGGGGTGCTTGGATCGAGGGATTTTGTGAACCGGGTGTTTGCGTTGAAGCGGGATAGATTTCCTGCGACGCGGAAGGATGGGGCGCGGAAAATGCGTGGAGGGGTGGATTGGGGGGAGATGCGGAGTTTGCGGGATTTGCAGATTTGAGGGGTTGGCAATGGTTCTTGCCAGCGGCAGAATTTCCGCCACCTTCGCGGGCTATGCGAATTTTATCAGGACTCCAGCCGTCTGGGCGGCTGCATTTGGGCAATTACTTTGGGATGATGGAACCGGCGTTGCGGTTGCAGCATGAGGGGGAGGCATTTTATTTTATCGCGGATTATCATTCGCTGACGACAGTGCATGATCCCGTGGCTCTTCGGGAGAATGTGCTGAATCTGGCGATCGATTTCCTGGCGTGTGGTCTGGACCCGGCGAAGGCGACGTTTTTCCGCCAGAGTGATGTGCCGGAGGTGACGGAACTGGCGTGGATTCTGAGTACGGTGACACCGATGCCGTGGCTGGAGCGTTGTCATTCCTACAAGGATAAAACGGCGCGGGGGGTGGAGGCATCGCTGGGGCTCTTTGGGTATCCGGTGCTGATGGCGGCGGATATTTTGATCTATGACAGCGATGTGGTGCCCGTGGGCAAGGATCAGAAGCAGCATGTGGAGATCACGCGGGATCTGGCCATTCATGTGAATCATCTTTACGGCGAAGGCACGCTGAAGCTTCCACTGCCACGCATCAAGGAGGAGACGGCGGCGGTGCCGGGGACGGATGGTCAGAAGATGTCGAAAAGTTACAACAATACGATCGGATTGTTTGAAGAGGAAAAGGCACTCAAGAAAAAGATCATGGGCATCCTGACGGATTCCACGCCGGTGGAGGAGCCGAAGGATCCGGAGGGATCGTTCATTGTGCAGATGTATCGGCTGGTGAGTTCGGCGGAGGACACCGCCACGCTGGAGGCAGATTTCCGACGCGGGGGCACCGGATACGGGGATTTCAAAAAACGCCTGCTGGCGGCCATCTGGGATCGGTTCGCCAAGGAACGTGCGCTGCGGGCTGAACTGGTGGCGAATCTGGATCACGTCCACGCGGTGCTGCGACAAGGTGCGGAGCGGGCGAAATCAGTGGCGGTGCCGGTATTGGAGAGAGTGCGCAAGGCGGTGGGGCTGCGATAGTGCGCAAGTGCTGCTGCTTGACATCACCGCGAGTCTAAGGGAGGATCCGCCACTATGAAAACACTCGCCCTGCTCTGTTTCGCCCTTCTCTTTTCGGGTTCAGCCATCGCCGAGGCTCCCGCCTGGGCCAACGATGTCAGTAAGGCCATTTCGCAGGCCGGCAAGGAGAAGAAACTGGGGTTCATCCTGATGGGGCGCGAGGCCTGCGGGAACTGCCAGGCCACCCGCAAGCTTGTCAACGAGGGAACGGTTCCCGTGACGGCGGACACCTTTGTGATCGCCGACATCAATGTGGACGATTCGAAAGCTTCGGCTGAATTTGAGAAGAAATTCAAGAAGGAAAAATTCGGCAGCACGCTGCCCTTTGTGGTCATCACGGATTCACGCGGCAAGGCCCTGGCCAGTTACAGCGGCTTCAAGGACGCAGCAACGCTGACGGCGATGATCGAGGAAGCGAAGAAAAAGGCCGGAGCCGCCGCGAAGTAATGTCGCGCCCAGGCATCGGTCCCGGTGAGTCTGCCCCGGCCCTGTGATGTCCGCACGCGTTGATCCGTTATCTCGCACCCCCGCCTTCCAACGGGAAGTGGCGGAGTGGTTTCAGGCCGAAGGGCGGGATTATCCATGGAGGAGGACGCGGGATCCTTATGCGGTGCTTGTCTCTGAAATGATGCTCCAGCAGACGCAGATCGCCACGGTGCTGGGTCGGCGGTATTTCGAGAACTGGCTGGAGAAATTTCCCACCGTGGAAATCCTGGCGGAGGCGGGTGAAGCGGAACTGCTGCGAGCGTGGGAAGGGTTGGGGTATTACCGGCGGGCGCGCAATCTTCAGAAGGCCGCACAGGTGGTGGTTCGGGAATACGGCGGGGTCTTTCCAAGCTCTGTGGCGGAGTTGCAACGCTTGCCGGGTCTCGGGAGCTATACGGCTGGCGCTGTGGCGACGTTTGCGTTTGGCGCGGCCGTGGCGATTGTTGATACCAACATCGCGCGGGTGCTGGCGCGGCTGTTTAATTTCCGGGAGGAAATTGATTCCACCACCGGCCGGGCCTTTCTCTGGGAAACGGCCACCGCACTCGTCCCGAGGAAACAGGCCCGCGACTACAACTCTGGACTCATGGAACTCGGCCAGCGCGTCTGCACACCGCGTTCGCCACAGTGCGGTGGGTGCCCGGTGCAAATGCATTGTGCCGGCACGCATCACCAACCGGAATCCCTCCCTGTAAAACGCCCCCCCAGGTCCACCGTCCACCTGACCGAGCACGTCGCATGGACGGTGCGCGATGGCTCGCTGCTGCTTCATCAAGAGCAGGGTCAGCGGCGTCAGGGACTTTGGAAATTGCCCGAGCGTCCGGAGACACATTTTCTGCAGCAATCAGCCCCGGTCATGGCTTCGCTGACCTACACCATCACCCACCACCGCGTCTCGCTCCGGGTCTACGAAGCACCCTGGTTAATCCAGCATTCATCTGAATTTTGGCATCCGGTCGCCGATTTGGCAACGCTTCCCATGCCGTCGCCTTATCGTAAAATTATAAATACTATTGAATTTTAGCGATTAACTTCAAGAAATTTTTCTCAATCTCGTAGAATCAGACAAGTGAGGCAAATCCTTGTATGAGCAGGTGTGGAGCAGCTTCGAAAATATTAGTCTCCAAAAAATATTTAGACAAATTAGAGATGCTCAATTCTAATTGTTTTTAGCGAAACCGTTCGCCAAGTGCCAATCCTGTGCTACACTCGGGGCATATGTCTACTAGCACAAAACGAACCAGGTTTTCTCGACGTCTCCCCGACCATGTAACCGACGAACTCGTCAATGCCCTCACCATCAAAAAGGTATATGAGTTCAACACTCTCTTCGAAGCAGTCTACGAGCAGCTGAAACTGCGCAACGCCGTCAGCGGTGGCGAGGAAATGCTCCGGCTCCGGGCCTACGAGAAACTCCAAAACCTCGTTTCCCGCGGATTGGTGGAAAAAATCGGCAAAACCTACCGCGGTCTGGAAGGCATCAAGAACGCCCGCACCCCGATCCTGCCCCCGATGGCACCCATGGGCACTGCCGTCCCGGCTTCCGTTGTGGCTCCCGTCGCCGTAGCCTCCGTGGCTGTCGTCGTCGCCAAATCGGTCGTGGCCACCAAAACAGCTGTGATTACCAAAACAGTCGTCGCCACCAAGACAGTAGTCCCTGCCAAGACAGTTGTCCGGTCCAAGCCGATCGCCCGCGCCAAATCCGTCGTCATGGCCAAATCCGCCTCGCGCGGCAAGGCTGCGGTCGTCACGAAATCTGGTGTGCGCGCCAAGGCCGCTGCCAGAAAGTAACCGACCAGCCGGTCGATTCGTTTCTCTTCCTTTAACTCACAACCTCGGCCCGGCGTAAATGCCGGGCCGAATTTTTGTTGGGAGAGTAGGCAATGAATACGGTGCCAGGCGTTAAAGGGCCCGGTGGATTCAACAGGCCCCTAAAATGGTTTGGCGTATCCTGCGCACCGGCTAAACCATCCCTCCTGCCATTGGGATTCCTTCTTGGGTGCGAGCTTGATGCGGCGGTCGAGGGTGCGCTGGGCGGCGGCGGAGTATTCGACGACGGCGGCGAGTCCCGTGGGGGTGCCTTTCATTTCCTGGAGCACCTGGAGCAGGCCCCAGCCGACGCCTTGATAGCGTTCGGTAGGGTTGGTGCCTTCGCCTTTAAAATTGACGTAGTCCATCATGCCATAGAGCCCGCTGGGAACTTCGGTGAGGGCTTGGATGCGGGCTTGGATGGCAGAGCGTTCGGAAGCGGGTGCGGCTTTGAGGATTTTCTTGGTGCCATCGAGGAAGCGGGCGACGAGCATTTCGGTTTGCTGTGGAACGGTATTGGCGAGCAGGTTGCGCAGTTCCTTCATGCGGATGGAGTCGCGCTGGGCTTCGAAGGCTTTTTTGGTTGGCCATGGGCAGTGCTCCGCCTCCAGGAGCCAGGCGGGAATCTTGACTCCCCTGGACTTCAAATGCTTGAGCACAGTGGGGAAACTTTCCTCATACGGGCCTTTTACGCCAGCCGGATACCAGATGAAATGCCCGATGCCCAGCGAGGCAAAATTCTCCCCGGAATTCCAACTGGTCAGGCCCGAGATGGTGCCTGCGCATTCGTTTTGCCAGATGCGCTGGCCGATCTTTTTCGCGGTGGCGGTGCTGATGTTGGTGGATGGCGTCTCGGCGTGGGAGATGCCGCCGATCAGACCCGCGAATATCAGAACAAGGAGGAACCGCATGCGGCGAATGGAAATTAGTTGATGAACTGCACGCGGGCTCCCTGCTGCATGGCGGCGTGTTCTTCGTCGCTGCATCCGCGATCCGTGGGGGCATCCGCGGGCACGGCCTTGGGGGCGATCAGACTTTTTTCCAGGAGGTAGCCTTCCAGTTCATCGCCACTTACGTCGGCGAGCATGACGCCGTTGACCATGACGCAAGGGGAGAGGGGCTGTCCGCTCTTCTGCTCCATTTCCCAGCGGAAGGCTGGGTTCTTGATGATGTCCTTTTCTTCAAAGGTCAGGTCATACTTGCGCATGACCGCGCGGATGCCTTCGCTCCAGCCGCAGAAGGTTTTGACGTAGGCGGTGATTTCAAGGGGGGTGCTCATGGGATGGGGTGGGGTGTGGGTGAAGGAAAATGTTGAAGTAACCGGCTAGTCCAACTGGATGATTTCATCACCTGGTTGGAGGACGACGCCGATGGGGACGGATTTGGGATCGACATCAGCGATGCTTGAGCCCTCCTCGATGGTGTCTGTGTCTCCGATCTTGACCTTGCCGACGATCATGGCATCGCGCCGGATGGCGAAGGCCATGCCGGCTTCTAGGTTTTTGTTTTTGCCGGCATCGAGTTCCACGAAGCTGTAATCCGCATTGAAGGACTTAATCTTGGCGATGGACGGCAGGCTTTTGATTTTGATCTGGAGGGGATTGTAGTTTTTAGGACGAAGCTCGTCGTTGATTTTTTGAGCTGCATCCGTGAGAAGCGCGCGCTCTCCGGGGGCGAGTTTCAGGTCAGCGGAGGGATCGGGCAGGGAGATTTCGGAACCGGGGGTTTCGGTGGGGGCGGGAGTTTCGCCGGGGGTGGTCTTGGTCGCTTTCGGGGTCGGAGGGGCGACCACATCCGTGGGGGCCGGGGGGACTTCCACGACATCCGGTGCGGGTGCGGGGGTCGGCGCGGGTTTCTTCTCGGCAAGTTCCGTCAGCTTGTTGAGCTTGTCCTGCATGATGGCGAATTTCTTGTCGTTGGCGCTGTCCAGCATGAGATAGCCGGCGACGAGCAGGAGGAGGAAGATGGCCCCAGTGGCGATTTGGGTGATTTTCATGGAAATGGGTGGGGTTATGGGAGGGGAGGGCATCATGACCGATTTCCCGCCAAATGCAACAGGCGTCTCGGTGGCGTGGGATCAGACGAAAGCCTCCGCGCTGGCCTCGGCGTATTTCTCCAGCATTGCCGAGTGCTCTGCGGCGATGTCCTCCAGCTCCATGAGGGAGGAAATGTGGCAAAAGCGGTTGCGCAGGTGCTTGCCGCCCGGCAGGCCCTTGGTATAGGCCATGAGCCGCGTGCGCATCGTTTGCATGGTGAAGCGTTCCTCGCCGTAACGGCCGGAATCCAGCGCCATCTGGCAGTGGCGGCGGATCATCTTCCAGCGTTCCTCCACGGGCACGGGGGCGGGGAGAATGCCGGTGGCGAGGTATTCCCGCGCTTCGCGGAAACACCACGGATTGTTCATCGCGGCCCGGCCGATCATCAGACCGCGCACGTTCGTTTCGCGCAACCGCTGCGCCACGTCCTCGCCGGTGGAAATATCGCCGTTGCCGATCACGGGAATTTTCACCAATTCCGCACATTCGGCGATCACATCCCAGTTCGCCTCCCCCGTATAGCCTTGGGCCTTGGTGCGGCCATGAATGGCGATGGCCGCCACTCCGCAATCCTCCAGAATATGCACCACCTCCGGCGCATTTACACTCTGAGCATCCCAGCCGATCCGCATCTTGGCCGTGACAGGAATCGGCAGCGCCTCGACCAGTGTCCGCGCCACCGCCGCGAGCGTGGGGCAATCCCGCAGCAGCGAAGAGCCACCATTGCGCGACACAACCTTGTTCACCGGGCAGCCAAAATTGATGTCGATGAAATCCGGCTGTTTCCAATCGATGATCTTCTTCGCCGCCTCCGCCAGCGCCTTCGGATTCGCTCCGAAGAGCTGCACGCCGAGCGGACGTTGTTCATCGGTAAATTCCGTATATTTCCGCGTCCGGTCATCCCGCTGCACAATCCCCTCCGCGCTCACAAATTCCGTCACCATCACATCCGCCCCCAGCTCCTTGCAAATCTGCCGAAACACAAAATCCGTCACCCCCGCCATCGGGGCGAGATAGAGCGGCGGCCGATCGGTGGCCAGCCATGGGAGCGGGGAGGGCATGGTGAACGCATAGAGAACGTGCGAATCAAGGGAAAGCAAGGTCGGAGCGGAGCGCATGCCCCTGCATGTCCGCCGGGTTTTCCTCGACGCCCGCCCGTCAGTGGCTACCATCAAGCTCATGAAATTCGACGAAACCGAAGTCGCCCTGTCCATCGAGCCGAAGAAAGGCCAGTGGAAACGTGTCCTGTGGACACTGTTCGGCATTCTGGTGGTCTGGGTCCTCCTGACAATCTGGGCCATGCAGCGGCCTTGGGGGGAAATCCACCCCGGCGTGCGCATCGAGCCCCTGCGCGTTTATACCGAGAAGGATGTCACGCCCGGATGCTTTTGGGACCTTCAGGAAAAGGCCGTGGCCGCCTATATCAAACCTGCGGATCCTGATAAAATAAAAGAAGACTTTGCGGAAATATCCAAGCGGGGGCGTAGATTTTGGAAAGAGTCCGACTATCCGGAACTGGCTAAACACATTGCCGATAATCAGCCAACGCTTGATTTGCTGGCCGAGGCAGGCAGGCTGGTGGAAGGATTTAGTCTGACAACTTACGATTTTTCCGGAGGATTCTCGCTAGGCACACTAAATGATTTAATGAAGCTCGCCCTAGCCCAAGCTTTTCTGACAAAACCTGAAAAAGTGCCTGAATTGATTCAGCAACGGCTTGAGGAATCCCTCAGATTCGGCATGCACATGGATGAAGGGGCAACCCTTTTGATGGGGCTTATAGCCCAAGCTCGACAAAAAATGGCTTTGAAAGCCATGCGGAACGCCGCAGAGCAAGGGGTCGGAAGCGAGGTGCTTGAGGCGTGGTCCCAGCTTCTCAAGAAAGCGGAGCCGCGAGTTCAAAGTTTTCCTGAGCGGCTGCGTCTGGATTTATGGAAATCCGAAGCTGAATTTGACAAGCACGAAATGGGGGGTGCTGTGTTTTTTGACGGGAGAATGGAGAGGTTGTACTCGATACGGAATGTCATCGGCAGCACCAAACCCAAGCAAATCCACAATCTAAAAACAATTTACTCCGAATTGATTTATGAAATGGAGCGCAATCCCGAGAACCCTGATTTCCAGGCTCCGTTCGACAGATTTTTGAAGGTGAATCATGAGTGGACTGTTTACCTCAAGGCTGACCCCATCACCCGATTGTCGATGATTGGGTCTTGGAATAGTTACAGGGGGATCTATGAAGAACGCCTGCAGCTCATCGCGAATTTCCGGGCGACACGAGCGATGTTTGCCCTGCACGACTACCATTTGAAAACTGGCAAATGGCCCGCGGCCTTGAGTGACGCGATTGCAGAGGTTCCGATGGATCCCTTTGGCGGAAAACCTTTGATGTATCGACTTTGCCCGGATGGAAGCTGCGTGGTTTATTCACTAGGGAGAAATCGGACTGATGAGGGAGGTGATCCTGCGGATGCTCTAAAAGAAAATCTCAAAGACGATGTCTATCCGTCCAACGAACTGGAGCTTCGCGAAAAAGACTGGCAGGCTGAGGTGGCCAAAAAGGCGGGGATTTCTTCCAAAACGAAACCCAAGGGCGCGCCGGCGGTCAAAACCAAATAGGTTTCCAGCAAAAGCAGCACCGCATTTTCCACCCGAGCGTTTCGGTGGACAGCAGACGATCCGCGACGGATGATACTGGCATTATGAAAGTGTTCCTCACTCAGATTTTGATCCTTTTATGCGTCGGCGGATGGGTTGCCGCGCAGGAGGCTCCCGCAGCGCTGCGCGTTGGTGATCCCGCGCCAGCATTGAAATTTGGGAAATTTCTCCAGGGCGATCCCGTGACGGAACTCACGCGCGATCACGCTTACGTCGTGGAATTCTGGGCGACGTGGTGCGGGCCGTGCAAGCAGACGATTCCACATCTCAATGAACTGCATCAGAAGCTCGCCGAGAAGGGTTTGATCGTGATCGGGCAGAATGTTTTTGAGCAGGACGACATTGCGGTGGCTCCGTTTATCAAGGACATGGGTGACCGCATGACCTATCGCGTGGCTCTGGATGACAAATCCGAGAAACCGGAGGGAGCGATGGCGGAACTGTGGATGAAAGCCGCCGGCAAGAACAGCATCCCCACCGCCTTTGTCGTTGGCAAAGATGGGAAAATTGCATGGATCGGCCATCCGGGCGAAATGCAGGCCAGCCTTTTGGAACAAGTGCTCGACGGCACGTATGACGTGGCCGCCGCTATCCAACAAGCCGCCACCGTCGCCGGCAAGGCCAAGGAAACCTCCGTCCGCCAACGTGCGCTGCACGAAGCCGTGGAGGCGAAAAATTGGCCCGCTGCGGAGAAGGCACTCACGGAATTTTCCATGCACCTGGACCCCAACCGCCGCAAATCCCTGCGCCTCACCAGGCTGCAAATCCTCATGGGTCAGAAACGCACCGAGGAAGCGACCCAACTGGCCGAGAAGATCGCGACGGAGGAAGCGGAAAATGTGATGATGACCTACCAACTGGCGAACACGTTGGCCAATGGCGCGGCCGACAGTCCGGAGGCGCTGGAGCAGTCGGAGAAATTTGCGCGTCAGGCGCTGGAGAAAGCCGATGAGAAAAGCCGCTTCGCCTGCCAGTCGCTGCTGGCCAGAATCCTTTTCCAGCGTGGACAAAAGGACGCCGCGATTCAGGCGCAAACGGAAGCGCTCACCAGTGCTCCGGAAGCCAGCAAGCCACGCCTGCAAAAGATGCTGGACGAATACAAGGGTGGATCGAATCCCTGAGCGTGCCTATGAATGACGCTCTCCGACAGCGCCTCCTTGCGGCCACAAGGCATCGGCTCGAATCCTATTTGAATGAAGCGGAATGGGCCATGGTGGCGGAAATTCTGAGCACCACGCCGTGTCTGGTTTCAGCGGTGCGGGCGCGAAGCACGAAGCATGGGGATCACCGCTGGCGGACGGCGGAGGGGTATTCGGAGGTGACGGTGAATGCGTCTGGAAACCAGTATCAATTTTTCTTCACCCTGCTGCACGAACTCGCCCATGCGGTGACATTTCAAACGTTCGGCCTGAGAGTGGCCGCGCATGGACGCGAGTGGCGGCAGACATTTTCCAACCTATTAAAGCAGGCTTTGACCGCCGAGCTGTTTCCCGAAGACCTTCGCAGTCATGTCGCGCGGCAGGCGGCAGCACCGCATGCGTCGAGTTCCCGGGATACCTCCCTGCAACTGGCCTTCCGGAAATACGACACGCTGAATTTGCGGCCCTTGGTCGCAGAGCTGGCACATGGAGTGTTGTTTTCTTTGGATGGGAAATTGATCCTTCGTCGTGGGGAAAAGCTCCGCACCCGGTTCCACTGCCTCACCCCCGCGGGTCAGGCCTACCGCGTGCCGGGCACGGCGCGGGTGCATACGCTCTACCACTGATTCCTAACATCACGCGTTGAAAACGGGTTTGGATAAAAAACGGCGCGCGCTTATTCTGGCCAGAGTATTAAACCTGGATAATGCAATAGAGGAGCGAGAGTGAAGCCCAGCGTGTTCAGAGCAGGGGGTTGACGGGTATGGGACAATCACCGTAATGGTGAACCTTCCAATTGAATATTCTGACAAGCCCGTGACACCTTTTGGCGGCATGGCG